>CALKIA010000345.1 GCA_937988705.1 uncultured Chloroflexota bacterium
AGGTTCAGTCTTTGGCACTTTGTGACCCCATCGGCTCTGGGTTACAGTTGGGGTGTATGTGAAGGGTGTAGGTTCATTTACGCCTTTTGCCGAGGGGGAAAGACCACGATGAACGAACAAATGATCCGTGATGCGGCGGAACGCTACGTTCAAGCACTCGCGGGAAGTCCAGCGCACTTCCTGGAGCAATTTTCGCCCAACGCGTGGATTGAAGATGCGGACGGGATGCAGCATCGCGGACGCACGGCCATTGCAGCCCATGTAGCGGCGTGGCTGGCCGACTATAAGTCGGTGCAGTTTACGATCGAGCGGATCGTCGTCGCCCGGGATCAAGCCGCCGTACGCTGGAAGGCCAAAGGCGTCACCACCACCGGGCATCGCGTGGTGTTCGTGGGCATTTCGATCCTGCGCTTCGACAGCACGGGGCTCATTCAGGGCGCGCGCCAGTACGAAACCGGAGTACTTGCACAGAGCGCGTAACCCCTACACATCTGGAATCATAAGGCGACCAAAGCGGTCGCTTTTTTTGTTCACTGAGCGTGATAGGTAGGGAGTTCAAACCAGAACACTGAGCCGCCGGTTTCCGGGCAGTCCACGCCAACAGCCCCGCCATGCAGCAACGCCATATGCTTAACGATCCACAGGCCGAGGCCGGTACTGCTTTCGTTCCCGGTTGGGCGGGTACTGAGCCGGCCAAATTCGGTGAACAGCAGCTCCCGTTCATCGTCGGGGATGCCGGGGCCTTGATCGGCGACACACACGCGGACAAAATCTGGTTTGACCTCTGACCACAGCGTGATTGTCGTCTCTCCGGGGCTGTACTTGATAGCATTACTCACGAGATTGCTCAAAATCTGGGTGACGCGCGCGGGATCAGCCAAGACAGTGCCGGCGAGCGCAGCGAGCTGCACGGTAATCACTTTGCACTGCGCGATCATGCCAAATTCTTCGACCACCTGCGCAACCAGATCACTCACGAGAAGTGGACGCAGCTGCAAGGCGATCCGCCCGTTCTGGCACGCCGCTACATCCAGAAAGTCTTCGATGAAACCGTTCATTTGCACGACGGTGTGCTGGAGCATATCCAGCAGTCCAAGGGCTTCCTCATCATGGGCGACGCTGGGGCGCAGCAGGGTTTCGACCATATTGATGTTGGTGAGCGGCGCACGCAAATCATGGGAGGCGATCCGCAGCAGGCGATCTTTGAGGATGCGCGAGGCTTCGAACTCCGCGATCATGCGTTTCTGCAAATCCGTCATCCGCTTGAGCTTAAGCTGCGTTTCGATGCGCGCCAGCACCACCTCCACATCGATCGGTTTGGTGATGTAATCGTTAGCACCCAGATGCAGCCCGCTCACAATGTCGGCTGTCTGCGAGAGCGCCGAAATGAGTACCACGGGGGTATCCTGCGTGGCGGGTTTGCTGCGCAGTAAGCTCAGGGTTTCAAGTCCATTCATCCCCGGCATCATGACATCCAGCAGGATCAGATCAACCGTTTCGCGTTCGAGGATGGAGAGTGCTGTCGCCGCGCTGTCCGCCTCAAGCAGCAGGTGTTGATTCTTGAGAATGCGTGTGAGGAGAATTCGATTGACGACTTCATCATCGACAATGAGGATTTTCGCCCGAGTCTCTGGTACATCATATGTTGCGAACGAAAAATCGGAGGGAACCATTGTGCTCTCTGCATGTGCGCCGATATTTATACAATAGCGCAGGGATCGGGCGATTTGCATTCATCCCTCATGAAATTTACGTTTGAAATCTATGTTTTGTCAATGCAAATGCGGATTCTCCGCGTCAGGGAGGGCAGAGATGTGAGCAGACGGTCGTCTATGCGTTAAGAATTTCGAAAAAACGGCGGTGCGGCGGTGGCCATGGAATTGCGAACCGGGGCGGATTTTTAGTTGTAGGGACGAGACATGTCTCGTCCTCTCCTCGGATAAATGACGAATCAGGACGAGGCATGCCTCGTCCCTACAGATTTTCATTGCGAATCAGGTCGTATTCACGCGGGCTGAGAACAAACCTTGAATAACCACCCCTGTCAGATAATGTCCCCGCCCTTACGATTTACGCCATTGGCCAGAGGTTCATCTTAGGCGGGTTTGGCTTCTTCCGTGAACTGCTCCTGCTCGGTCGAGCCAGCGAGCGCAACGGTGGAGGAATGCCCCTGCATGATCGCCTGCTGCACCGCGTCGAAATAGCCCGTGCCGACAAATGACTGATGCTTGACGGCCTTGTAGCCGGAGGTGTGCGCGAGGTCGAATTCGCGATCCTGCAGGCGGGCATAAGCGGTCATGCCTTCACCGCGATACCCCAGCGCCAGTTCGAACATGCCCAGATTCAGCGAGTGGAAGCCCGCCAGCGTGATGAACTGGAACTTGTAGCCCATCGCACCCAGTTCGCGCTGGAACTTGGCAATCGTCCCGGCGTCGAGGTTGCGCGTCCAGTTGAAGGACGGCGAGCAGTTGTACATCAGCATCTTGCCGGGGAACTGGCGATGGATCGCCTCGGCGAACTGCCGCGCTTCTTCGAGATCGGGATGGGAGGTTTCCATCCACAGCATGTCGGAATAGGGCGCATAGGCCAGACCGCGCGCAATGGCGGACTCCAACCCATGCCGCACGCCGTAGAAGCCTTCAAACGTGCGTTCGCCGGTGAGGAACTCTTTATCGCGGTCGTCGATGTCACTGGTGATGAGCGTTGCGGAATCAGCATCCGTGCGGGCGATAATCAGCGTCGGCACGTCCATCACATCCGCGGCGAGGCGAGCCGCCACCAGTTTGTTGATCGCTTCCTGCGTCGGCACGAGCACTTTACCGCCGAGATGACCGCATTTCTTGGCGGACGAGAGCTGATCCTCGAAGTGGACGCCCGCCACCCCCGCGTCGATCATGTCTTTCATCAGTTCATAGGCATTGAGGTTACCACCGAAGCCCGCTTCCGCATCCGCCACCATTGGCAGAAAATAATCGACGTCTTCCTTGCCTTCGAGGTGCTGAATTTGATCGGCTCGTGTCAGCGCCTTGTTGATGCGCCGCGCCAGATCCGGCACGCTGTTGACGGGATACAGGCTTTGATCCGGGTACATGTGCCCGGACACATTCGCATCGGCCGCCGTCTGCCAGCCGCTCACATAGATCGCCTTCAACCCGGCCTGAGCCATTTGCACCGCCTGATTGCCCGTCACCGCGCCCAGCGAGTTGACGTAGGGCTCGGAATTGAGCTGATCCCACAGGCGTTCCGCGCCCAGCTTGGCCAGCGTATATTCGATGTGAATGCTGCCGCGCAGCTTGAGCACATCAGCGGCGGTGTACGGGCGCTTGATGCCGTGCCAACGTTCGTTACGGTGCCAGTATTGGTTCAACAGGGTCGGGTTATTCATCACAGTTACTCCAGATTCTCATACGCGGGCAAGGTCAAAAATTCAGTAAAAGTCGGTTTACGGATCATGTCGCTGAACAGTGTCCCAGCGAGGCGGAAATTGCCCCCGTCAAAGCGAGCCGATCCCACTTCCGCGCGGATCGACTCCATTTCGTCTGCAAACAGGCGATCAAACAGTTCGCGGGTCACCTGTCGTCCGTCTTCCAGCGTCACGCCGTGATGCAGCCACTGCCACACCTGACTGCGACTGATCTCCGCGGTCGCGGCGTCCTCCATCAGGTTGTAAAGCGGCACGCAGCCATTGCCCCCCAACCACGCTTCCAGATACTGAATACCTACCCGCAGATTCCACTTCACCCCGCGTTCGGTGATCGTCCCCACACTCGGCTGGAGCAGTTCGGCAGCCGTCGGATGGACGTCCTCGCGCTGGCGGCTGATCTGGTTGGGCGTGGGCATGTACTGGTTGAACACCTCATAAGCTGTCGTGACCAGGCCGGGATGCGCCACCCACGTACCATCGTGACCGTCCTGCACTTCGCGCAGCTTATCTGCGCGCACCTTGGCGAGCGCCGTGTCGTTCGCTTCCGGGTCATTCTTGATCGGGATCTGCGCCGCCATCCCCCCCATCGCGTGGATGCCGCGTTGATGGCAAACCTTGATCACGAACTGGCTGTAGGCACGCATAAACGGCACGGCCATCGTCACCTGGGCGCGATCCGGCAGGATGCAGTGCGGGTCGGCGCTGAACTTCTTGATATAGCTGAAGATGTAGTCCCAGCGGCCACAGTTCAACCCGGCGGAATGGTCGCGCAGTTCGTAGAGGATTTCATCCGCTTCGAAGGTGGCGAGGATCGTTTCAATCAGCACGGTTGCGCGGATCGACCCACGGGAAATGCCCAGTTCGTCCTGTGCGAAATTGAACACGTCGTTCCACAGCCGCGCTTCGAGGTGGCTTTCCAGCTTCGGGAGATAGAAGTACGGGCCGCTGCCGCGATCCAGCAGTTCGCGAGCGTTGTGGAAGAAGTACAGACCGAAGTCGAACAGGCTGCCGCTGATCGGCGCACCATCCACGAGGAAATGCTTCTCGACCAGATGCCAGCCGCGCGGGCGCACCATCAGCACCGCCGTCTGCTCGTTGAGCTGGTACTGCTTGCCCGCCTCATTGGTGAAGGTGATCGTGCGGCGGATGGCGTCACGCAGATTAATCTGCCCGTCGATCAGGTTGTCCCACGTCGGCGCATTCGAGTCTTCGAAGTCCGCCATGAAGACCTTCGCCCCGCTGTTGAGCGCATTGATCACCATTTTGCGATCAGTCGGCCCCGTGATTTCCACGCGGCGATCCTCCAGATCGGGCGGGATGGGAGCGACGCGCCAGTTACCAGTGCGAATCGACTGCGTTTCCGGCAGGAAATCTGGCATCTGTCCCGCACTGATCTGCGCCTGACGCTCGGCACGGCGGTGCAGGAGTTCGCGGCGGCGACCTTCGAATTCCCGCGCCAGCCGGGCGAGAAAGCCCTGCGCTTCGGGCGTCAGAATGTCCGCATAGGCTGACGTAATAGACTTCGTAATCTCGATAGTGTCGTTCACAGACAACGTCATAGCGACTCCTCAAAACAGACCGATGGACTAAGCAGAGGGGTGGATGCAGGCGTAAGGCCGATAATCGAATGTGAATTTGATTGTGCTGCTTATGTTTTCATTCTATGGAAATCGGCGGGGATTGTGATGCACAGAGTTGTGAAACTTTTCTCGATTCCTTCGTACACAGTGTAGGAACACGCTTGTGAAACCGATAACATATTCGTCGCGTTATCGACTTATGTTCGCTGGAAGCGTTTGCAAGCTCTCAGTTCAGGGAGAGGAAGTAGCAAGTAACTTAGACACAGTGTCGGAGTCTGCCTCGGCAGGTATCACGGTTCGGCACACATCCAGCCCGCAACCGCTTTCGATCAACTGCTTGAGGCGGGCGGTGAAGCGCGCGGCGGGTGCGCCATCGGTAATGGCGTGATCAAAGCTGACAGTCACGCACAGCAGGTCGCGGATTTCGATGCGCCCGTCGACAACGGCGGGTTTCTGCGCCATACCGCCTAACGTAAGCATCACAGCGACCGGAACAACGGGAATCCCCCACCCCGCCCCCTCGCCGAACATGCCCACAGACGTGATCCCCGTTGTGCCACCCATCGCCTTAAAGCGATCGGGATTACGCAAGATCAGGCGCATGAGCGGACGGCGGATAAAAGTGGGAAGTGTGGCGTACAGACGCAGCAGATGCAGCATGCGGCCACGATCCAGTGGGGTGTGTTGGGCATGGCGAATTTCGGCGCACAATTCCAGCACGCCGCGGCGGTTCGTCTGGCGCAGCACATGCTGGGCGACGATCTTGCCCTCGTCCGACTCGCGTTCGATCATGATATTCACATCAACATCGTCATAGACGATCAGCTTGCCGCCGACTCGAAAGGCCTGAATACGTTTGTTCTCCTCCAACGCCGCGCCCAGACAGTGGGCGATGAAGGCCACGACGGAAATATCATCCCCGGTGCGCTGCTCGTACTCGTGGATCGTGTGCAGCACATCGGTCATATCCACTTCGATCAAGCCATGAATGACCGTGCGATCACTGGTTAACCGGAGGAGATCATCCGCGCCAACGCGATAGCGGGAAAATGGAATTTCTTGGAAAACAGGAGTGGTCATACAGCAAAACACCCTCACACAAGTAGACGCACATGGTTAGATCGTGCGGCACAGGAGGAGGGTGTGAGTAGTGACGTTTATCGGTTTAGCGCGGGGCGAGTGTCACGGCGAGCAGTCAAACATCCTTGCTCTCCACCAGCTCGACGATGCGGGTCTGGGGATTGCTCATGACCGTCCCTTCGACACGCGCCCATAACTGCCGCAGCGACATCACCATCGCTTCCGCCTGACTCAGTTCGTCAAACTCCAGTTGGATGATTACGTGGTTCGGGTTATCGACTAGACGCAAAATCCGGTAGCGACGGACACCTGAGCGCTGTCGGCCAACCGGATCATTGTCAAAGGCGGACTTCCACGCTTCAAAACTCGGAACGGGGTGTTCAATTTCCAGAATAACCATCTTGGTTTGCTCCCTCCCTGCATCACTAGCGTGCGATTGCCGAAGTTGAGCGCAAAGATATTCATTCCCATTATATGAGCATTCTGCATCTGCTCAGCATCGGCCCAAGGCTGGAGCGCGGATTAGCGCCCTTTCCACACGGGCGCGCGCTTCTGCGCGAAGGCCATAAACCCTTCGATGCCGTCTTCCGAGTTGAAGATGGCGCGTTGATGCTCATGTTCGCGGTCAAGCGCTTCGGCATACGTGCTGTCGAGCGATTGGAGCATCGCTTGCTTGCCCCGCCACAGCGCCCCCGGTGACTTCTGGCTGATGATCCCGGCGTAGCTGATCACATCTTCCATGAACGTGCCCACCGGGTAAATATGGTTCGCCATGCCGATACGATAGGCTTCTTCCGCATCCACATCCATACCCGTGTACATCAGTTCGAGCGCGCGCCCTAAGCCGACAATGCGCGGCAGCAGATACGTCCCGCCGCCATCCGGGATCAAGCCAACGCGGATGAACAGTTCCGCGAAGCGCCCGCGTTCGCTGACGAGGCGGATGTCGCACGCCAGCGCCATATCACAGCCGATCCCCGCCGCAAAACCATCCACTGCCGCGATCACAGGCAGGGGCAGCGAACGGATCGCTTTGAGCGTTGGCCCATAGACTTCATTCAAGACGCGGTGCATTTCTTCGGCGGAGAAGCCATTCGCTACCGCCTTCTTGATGTCCGCACCCGAACAGAACGCGCCGCCCGCCCCGGTCAGCACGACGACGCGCGTCCCGTCAGTTTCGCAGGCTTTGAGTGCGTCATGCAGTGCGGTCATGAGGTCGGCGTCGACGGCGTTGCGCACTTCCGGGCGATTGAGGGTCAGCACTGTGACGGTCTCGTAGCGGTTGGTCAGCAAAATGTCGTTCATGAATATCCACCTTTCGTAAGAAATTTATGCGGTGAGTAAGGCGCGGATGGCCTGCGCAATTTCGTCGAGGCGGTCTTCGCTTAACGCCAAATAGCCGTCATGCTTGACCATCATCGCTGCAAACTGCTGCTGGTCAAAGGGCGTCCCCGGCGGGCAGGGGCACACATGAATGTGGACATGTGGATTGCGTTCCGGGCTGCCAAGTGACGCAATGTACATGCGCAGCGCCTGAGTCGTCTCGGAAACCGCGCGCGCCACCCGACGAACCACACGCTGCAAATGCTGCCATTCCTCGTCTGACAAGTCACTTTCCAGCCGCTCGACGTGCCGCTTGGGGCAGACAATCGTATAGCCCGCCTGCGCCGGAAACTGATTCAAGAAAGCGATCACCTGCTCATCCTCATAGACGATGCGTGGGTTCGCCACCAAGGGATTACCCGCTACCAGACGACAGACAAAGCAGTCTGACCGGGCGATCTGATCATACTCCTCAGGCATCATCTGGCGCATGACACCCTCACCAGCCCATCGGATTCTGCCCGCTGGCCGCTTTCCCCACCGAGGTACTGGAGGCGGCGCTCCCCGTTTTGCGGGTCGTGCTGGTCGAGCGGCTCGGACTTGGGTTGGATCGGGCAGTCGTCGCGCGGGGAGCAGAGGGTTTCGCGCTAACCGCCTTTGCCGCACCTGTTGTGCGTGCTTCTGACGATTTCCGGGGCGGCTTTTCCTTCGCCTTGAGTGTGCGCTGCAATTCGCCCATCAGCAGATCACAGTTGGTATGGTCACCCGTCATGGGGATGTAGAGATACGCTCCCAACGGCAGCACCGCCAGCGCGGGCACGGCATTACCGCCCGTCAGGAGCAGCACGGCGAGCAGGCCGAGCGCGATGAACACCACAATCTGCCCCTGCCTATCGACGCCGCTCGGTACATCCCCGCGCACCGTTGTGACGCCGTTTTCACGTTCAATCTTGCCACGCAGCACGGTGCGGCGGCGAAAGCGACCGACCACCGGCGTGGACACATTCAGCGCGAACGCGCCATTCTTTTCGACCCAACCGCCCAACGACGCGCGCGCTGAGCTCTCTTTCGCCTGCATGCGGGCGTTGATCGCGGTCAAGGCCTGAGCGGGCGTTTTTTCCGTGTAGAGCAAAAATCTCAAGATGGTTCTCCGTACAGTGAACAGTCATCCGTTTACAGTCAAGAATAGCACATTTGTTCCATTATTGAAGATAAACAGTGAACTGAGGACTTATAGCATCGGAATGGTCAAGCCGCCGTCCACGACGAAGACCTGCCCGGTTGTGTAATTGGAAGCGGGTGATGCCAGATAGAGAGCGATTCCGGCGATATCTTCCGGTTCACCAATGCGCTTCAAAGGCGTACGGGCGACGATCGGATCGAGGATCATCGGGTTGTCCCACAGGGCGCGGGCAAACTTCGTACGCGTGAGACCGGGCGCAATCGCGTTAACGTGAATGTTGTCCGCCGCGAGTTCCATGGCCAGCGTTTGCGTCAGGCTGATGACGGCGGCTTTGGTCAGGCTGTAGATTCCCTGCATCGTTCCGGGGCGCAGACCGTTCACCGAGGCGATATTGACGATCTTGCCGCCGCCCCGTGCCTGCATGTGCGGAACAACCGCCTGCGTCAACCACACGTTGCCCATGATGTTGACCTCGATGGTCTTCTGCCACAGGCTGTCTTCAGCATCCAGAACGGAGCCAAAGTGCGGATTGGTGGCCGCATTGTTGACGAGGATGTCCACGCCGCCGTACTGCGCAACGGCCGCCGCAACCAGCGCGTGCAGTGCGGCTTTGTCACCGTTGTGCGCGGCCACGCCGATCGCTTCACCGCCCTGTGCCGTGATCTGCGCGGCGGCTTCATCCACCTGATCCTGTTTGCGACTGCTCAATACCACTTTGACGCCCGCTGCTGCATAAGCTTCGGCAATCGCCAGGCCGATGCCGCGCGACGCACCCGTAATAATGGCGACTTTACCCTGAACAGCAAACGGTGAATTCATCGTGATCCTCACCTGCAAAAGCGGCATCATTGTATCCCATTATCCGGTGGTTCGCCTGACCCGTCAAATGATCGGCCACCAGAATCGGGGTCGTGACAACCCCGGCATCCTAGGTCGATGCATTGCGAAAACATTGCTTTGTGAATTTTCCTGAAACTCGCATCAATCTTTCCATACGTTAAGCGTGTATTTCAATAGACTTTGCTATAGTTAATATTAACTCTCCGCTGCCGAAGACATTCCGAAAACTTGTGTCTGCTATGAAGGTAGATTGAGTAAGGTCAAGCTTGTGATCATTAATCAAACGTACGAACTCGAAACTGTCAATTTGAGCGGACTGCCCCTTGCCGGGCTGAACATCGACGCCTACGAAGGTGACTACGCGATCGATTTCACCACCCCGAACCCTACAGGTCAGGGAAACGGGCACATCTCGCTGGGCAGCGGTGACTTTCGGGGCAGCAGCCTGCTCAACAGTCGCTTTGACCGACTGACGGTGCGCACAGTCAGCGGGCGTATTCGCCTCGCCTTTGATGGGCTGTCGCTGGAACATGACATGATCGTCCAGCTCGAAAGCGAATCCGGTGGTGTGTGGCTGGAAATTCCGGGTGACATCCCCGCCCAGATCACCTTTACCACAGATAGCGGCCGCGTGATCAAACTGGAAGCGGGCTATGAACAAGTCGATTCGACAATTTATGAGACAGGCGGCTATCATTTGGGTGATTCACCGCGTCTGCACATTGTCATCGACACGGTGCGGGGCGATTTACGCCTGACGAACTGCCAGCGAACCGCGTCAGGCGCCTAACCAAACACAGGATAGCTATGCTTTATGACATCACGCGGACGGTCACCGGGACAACGGCTGTGTGGCCTGGGGATACGCCGTATCAGACTGAAATTGGATGGAGCCTCGCCGCTGGCCAGGCCGTCAACCTCGTCACCATCACCACCACGCCCCATGTGGGCACCCACGCCGATGCCTACTTTCACTACGAAGTCGCGGGTGCGCATCCGGCCACGATGCCGCTCGACGCCTACCTCGGGCGGGTGCGCGTCATGACGGTGAGCAAGCGCGACGGCGCGCTCATGCCGGCAGACTTACCGACCTCAGCCGCAGGTGCGGAACGTCTGCTGATTCACAGTCACGTCAGTGATCTGCCGGATACGACCTTCGCGCCGGAATTTCCGTACTTAAGTGTCGAACTGATCGCCTGGCTGGCATCGTTACAGATTCGCCTGATCGGGCTGGATTCGCCGTCCGTGGACGCTTTCGACAGCAAGGAGCTTCCCTGCCATCATGCACTGGCGCGGCACGGCCTGGTCAATCTGGAAAATGTCTATTTACGCGGCGTGCCGGATGGCGACTACGAGCTGATCGCACTGCCGCTCAAGCTGGACGCCGCGTGCGCGTCGCCCGTTCGCGCAGTTCTCCGCTCCTTGAAGCAAGAGAGAGGTCAATCCTCATGAATCCCGTTGCGCTGGTCTTCTACGTCGTGTTCGGCGTGATCCTTTTCAGCATGTATATCGGCATTCGCCGCCGTTGGCTGCCCCCGATCACTCTGGCGATCATCGGCGTGCTCGGCAGCATCATCACCATGGCGCTGATGGCGCTGGCGCAGGGCAACAACATCGTGCAGGCGATCTTCGTCGGCGTGCTGGTGGGTGGGTTGTTCAGTGCGGGGACGCTGGCAATGGCATGGTACTTTCAGACAAACATGAAGCGGTAAAGAGTTGTCAGTCAACAGTGAACCGAAAAAACCGTTCGCGCCGCTGCGCGTCCCTACGACCCGCATAAGCCGTCGCCGAGTCTCACTGCCCGACTGACAACTGTTATTCCACTTGTAGAATGACGAGTTCGTAGCGACCGGAACCATCGAAGCGCGAGGCTTCAACGATATAAGTGCCCGTCGCGGGCAGGCGGACACGGTTGATCTGCGCGTTGACGCCCAGCGCCGCGTCAATCGTATCGTCATTGTAGGCGAGGCGTGCCCCGTCCGGGCCGAGCAGTTCGAGCGCGGGATCAAGATCGCCGCTCTGCGCGATCATCGTCAGCGTGATCACTTCCCCTTCACTACCCGCAAAGGCCCACCGTTCGACCGGAGCTGCATCGACCAGCGCGCCAAGCACACGGATCACGTTGTCCGTGCCGACGGCGGCCCACTGATCGCCGCGCACGCCGATCAGATACGCGCCACCGCCCTGCACCCACTCCACCGCCACCGTGTACACCCCATCGGCGGGCAGCACCAGATCCGCGATTTGTGCATCATAAGCGCCGAACAGATCCAGCCCTAACTGATCGTCGTTGTAGGCAAGCTCGACGCCATTCGGATCGAGGAGGCGCAGCGCCATATCCAGACCGAGCTGCAGCGGATCGGCTAATGCGGGATCGATCGCATTGACGGTGATCGTCTCCCCGGCTCGTCCTATGTACGTCCACGCCTGACGGGGGGCAGATTCGCTCAACTGGCCATAGCCGACGCCCGCACTCGTGAGCTGCAGCGGCGCTCCGGCCCGATCCGCGGGCAAAGTCTTCCCGTAGCCCGCCAGAACTCCATTCGGATCAATCACAAACAGATGCAAACCGTCACCAGAGAGCGCCGCGCTGCGCCCACCCGCCGCGAGCAGCGTCTCACGCGTCCCCCACAGCGTCTCGTAGACAATCGTCGCGCCCGCGATGACAATCCCGCCGCGTCCATCTCCGGTCACATCGAGCGCTGCGGCAGTTAACGGCGCGGAATCAGGCAACCAGAAACCGCTGACTGCGCCGCCCACTTCAAACGTGGAGACGTAGCCCGCCAGCGTGGCATCCAGCAGCGAGGTGAGCCGTTCGACGACCAGCGGCCGGCCATCGCCATCGACGAGGACAAAGGGCGGCGCGGCGGCGTTGAAGTTGAGCGGCAGCAAATCCTCTTGACCGAGGATGTTGAGCGCATAATTCAGGTTGTCTTTGTAGCGATCAACGGCGTAGACCGTGCCGTCAGGCGCGACGGCGACGCTCAGCGGTGCATTGCCCGCGTAGGCGCCTATCGGCTCAATCCACACCCCGTTTTGCAGGCGCAGCAGGCAGCGGCAGACGATATCGGCGACATAGACGGTACCCGTGGTATCAGCGGTGATGTCAGTCGGCTGTGTAGGGTTCTCAAACGGATATTCCCCGATGAGTGCGCCATCGGTCGCGTTGAAGGCGACCACCCCGGCCAGCTCACCGCTGTAGAGCGCGTACACCACGCCGCTGGCGCTGTAAGCGACCTGTGTCAAATCGTGAGCAGCGTGCGTCCAGTTCGGCTGATAGGTGGGCAGAATCGGCTGGCTGAGCGACAACCCCGCGAACACTTGGTCAAGCGGCGCGGCGTCTCCCGTCCAGCGGGCGACGGCCACGATCAGGCGGTCATCCGGCAGATAGCCAGCGCGCCCTTCACCGACGTAGGCGCGATTATTCGTGACGGCTTCGGCGCGCCAACCGGAACGGCCATAGACCGGCGCCGCCTCAAAGCCAAAATGCACCAGATCGAGCGCGGGTAGTTCCGCCGACAGGGCTTCGGACAGGTCGCCGCTTTCCAGCACGCGGAGGCGGATCGACAGGTTGGCATTGTCGGTGATGCTGACGGTCGGCGCTTCACCTTCGATGCTGCTCACCGTCCACGCCTGCGGCAGCGTCAGCGTGATGCCCGCCGCGTCCCAGGCGAACACCACCCACTCATCAGCGAAAGCCGAAGCGTTGAACGCAATGAGGAGGATGAAGGCGGCAGTGAGCGACTTGAGCATGGGGTTAGCGCTTCGGGATCGAGCCGACGATTTTGAAGCCCAACCGCTCGATTTCATCGCGGCGGCGCAGTACCGGATCGAACGCATAGGCGAGTATCGCCAGGCCGAGGCCGACGATCACGCCAATGCTGATCCGTAACAGCGCGCCAAAGCGATCAGTGAGCGGCGGCGGTGCAGACGTAATCGGCGCGCGGTGCAAAATCGTCACCGCCGCCGGTTCGCCGCCCAGCTGCGCGAAATAGGCTTGACTGCGTGTTTCCAGCACCGTAATCACGGCCTCGGTGATGAACGTGAGCTGATCGGCATTTGGCCAACTCAGATAGAGCCGCCCGACTACGCCTTCGTTATCCGCGCCGACCGCCAGCGTCAGCGGGTCAAACGTAAAACCAGTCTGCGCCGATAGATCCGCGACTTCCGCCGCAAAGGCATTCCCGCGCACCCAATCGGTGAAGGCATCGACCGTCAGCTCGGAGGCGCGCCAAATGTCCTGATAGTCCCCATCCGCACGCGGAACAGCCGCCAGCGACTGCGCCGCCGTGTAGCTGAGGGTCGTGCTAAAGCCCCCCGCTTCCCCGCGCCGCAGCAGATCTGGCAGCGCCAACACAGACGTAATCACGATGGGGATCAGGATCAGCCACCACCAGCGGCGAACGATGGCCCATAAAATTGCGAGTTCCAACGCTTGCTCTCCCAAGTAGGGACACGATGAATCGCGTCCGTTTGATTTGATGACTGGACGCCCCGTTGGGCGTCACGACGATTGCTGTCTGGTCTGAACCGCCTGCTCAATGTACGCCCGCAGTTCACGTTGGAAGACCGCCGTATCGAACTGTTCGGCGTGCCGACGAATCACGCCAGTATCATACCGCGAAGCGTCGAAATCGCGCAGTACTTCGAGCAGGCTCTCGACGGTGAGATCGGCGAACACTTCGCCCGTGCGGCCGGGCAGCACCGTGTCGAGCGCGCCACCGCCCCCATAGGCGATCACCGGGCGGCCCGCGGCCTGCGCCTGCACGGGTGTGATGCCGAAATCTTCCAGACCGGGGAACAAAAAGGCTTTGCAGCGCGCCATCAGCCCCGGTAGTTGATCGTCAGGGACATAGCCCAAAAACTCGACGGTTGGCCCGGCCAGCGCCTTGAGCTTCTCAAGGTCCCGCCCGCGCCCCGCCACTTTGAGCGGAACACCCAGCTGCGTCGCCGCCTGCACCGCGAGATCGATGCGCTTGTAGGGGATGAGGCGCGACACGACGAGGTAGTAATCCTCGACCTGATCGAGGGTCACGGGTTGAAAGCGAGTCGTGTCGACTGGCGGGAAGATGATGACCGAGTCGCGCCCGTAGTATGTCTGGATGCGCGCCTGTATTTCGGTCGAGATGGCGATGAAGTGATCCACGCGCCGCGCCGCCGCCAGATCCCATCTCCGCAGCGCAGCGACGAGTGGGCGCAAGGCGGCCTGTAGCAGCCCGCCGAAGCCTTCGCGCTGGATGTAAGCGTCCAGCTGCCAGACGTAGCGCGTCGGCGCGAGGCAGTAGCAAATGTGGATCGTATTCCGGCCCCAGTGGAAGCCATGACAGAAACCGCTCTTGTTGGAGACGATGACATCGTAGGCGGAGAGATCAAGACCACCCCACGCCAGCGGGTACACGGGCAGATAGGGTTGGTGCTGCGTGTGAATGCCCGGCAGCCGATCGATCCACAGCGTGCGAATGTCCCAGTTACGGTAGGCCGCGGGCATGAGATCCGGCGCGTAGATGCTGGTATAGACGGGGCTATCCGGGAACATGCCGACGAGCGTTTCGAGGACATCTTCTGCGCCGCCGCGCTGATTCAGCCAGTCATGGACGAGTGCGAGTTTCACGGGCGAACCGCCCGACCAGTGGCTTGCTCGAAGTGCATAGCTTTCCCTTCCCGCTGCGAACCTGCCAGCGCCGCCAAGATCGGACGCTATTTTAGCACGGAAGGCTCATTGAGAAACGCGCTCAGTTCGGCGATGACCTGATCAAAGTCGCTGTGCCTGCCCACATCGATCAAACGCTCCACCTCGGCAGGCGCAAGCTGGCCCTCAATTCGTTGGCGCATGGCCGCCTCTTCCCCGGCGTCTCGATGAATCGGTTTGGCGTACAGCAGGAACGCGCCAAACCAGCGTGCCGCAATTTCTGGTTGGCCAGTATGCAGCGCCAGATCCATCGCGCCAAACATACCATGCAGCACACCGACCAAATTGTCGGCCTGCAGAGCGATATGCAGCCAGTCACGCGCACTGACGAATGCTTCGTCCCACCTGCCAAGCAAAATCTGCACCTGCACCAGCGCCCCCAGCTGATTCGCCGCGCTGAATAGGTGGCTAATCTGCTTAGCGAGAGCGATGCCACGCAAAAAATACCGCTCGGAGTCGGCCAATTCGCCGAGCTGACCGCTCAGGAAACCCCAGTTGCCGAGGTTAGCGGCGATCACACGATACGCTCCCAACATTTCGCCCAATTGGATGCACACTTCGCCCCACTTCCGGGCTTCGGCGTAATCGCCTTGGGTCGCATAAATCGCCGTCAGCGTATTGGTCGTGTGAAGCATGCCGAGACGATCAGTCTGCTTCTCGTTTAATTCCAGCGCCTGATGCCCATAGAGCAGGGCTTGATCGTAGTTCTTATCCAGAAAGTAGGCTGATGAAAATACGTTGTAGCAGCGCCCGATCCAGTACTCTAGACCAAGTGCCGACGCCATCTCGAGAGCGCGGCTACCGAGCGCGATCATCTGGGCAGGGTCATTGAGGTCGTAAAAAATGTTCGTATACGAGAGGAGTGCCTCAATGACCGTTGCGTCCTGCCGATCGCCATACAAGCCCAGCGCTGCTTCCAACTGGGCACGCGCCGTCTTATGACTCCCTTTGCGCAGGTTGAGCATACTGAGCAAGACGAGCGCCCCGGCGCGCGACCCACCATCGCCGAATTGATCCGCCAGCAGGATCACGCTCTGCGCGACGGCCTCAGCTTTCTCATATTCGGAATTTTGGTTCAGTGTTTTGCCGTAGACCAGCAGCAGCGGCACGCGTTCAGCTAAGAACTCATCCTGTGGTGATTCGACTAACGCCGTTTCCAGCAGCAGGCGAGCCGACTTGTATTCCCCGCGCCGGTACAGGTTTTCAGTTTCGCGCAGAGTGTAGGTGAGCGCCAAGCTGATTTCGCCCGCTTCGCGCCACCACGTGATTAAACGCCCATAGTAATCCGGATCATCGGGATAGAGCGCTTCGACAGCCAGCGCGGCGCGGCGCTGATCGTCGCGGAGAGCGAGATGCAGTAGGCCTTCGCGCATCTTGTCGTGGCTGAAACGCAGCTGGCCGTTGTGGGCGCTGATCAAGGCGGTGTTGATGCCGCGCACAATCCATGCGTCGAGATCCACATCCGGATCCAATTTGTGCAAATACTTGAGGTTGATCTGACGTCCATACAGCGCCGCAAGAATCATGAGCGCCTGGTCGGCGTCGGGTAACAAACGGAGGCGACGAACGCCGATATCCAGCATGCCCTGTGATAATACCGTCTCTGGCAGCGTCTTCCGCCCGATATCACGGAGGCTGCCCGTCACCTGCGCCAATGTTCGCAGCGTTTCCACCAGAAAGAAAGCATTACCTTCCGTGTGCTGTTCCAGAAAACTGAGGACTTGCGGATCGCGCCCGGTGTCGCCCAAAATGGCCGGACTGAGCACGCAGATTTCACTATGGGTGAACGGCGGCAGCATTAGCACCTGCGCCGCTGGCAGCAAATCGGGCAGCATTTGCGCCTCGTCCGGCCGATAGGAAGCGATCACTACCAGCGGGAGTTCTGGCACCCGCTCGACAATTTTCCCCAGCGGATGCAGGCTTTCCGTCAACCAGTGAATATCTTCCAATAACAAGACCGTCGGCATCGACACACGAGCAAACACACTGGTGATCGTCGCGCTCATGCGCTGCTGATACTGTTCGCCATCCAGGTTTGCCGCTGCGGTAAGTCGCTTGCCTTGCAAGGCGTCGATATCCGGTACGATGTCTTTGAGGATGCTCAATTCCGCGTCCGTCATCGGCACCTTGAGCGCCAACGCGCGCAGCGGTTCGTGCCACAGTTGGTACGGGTGACTGTTGGCTTCCAGCGCCTGACCCACGACGACCGATAAGCCTTTGACCAGCGCGCGAATGCGCAGCTCGTCCAAGAGACGGGATTTCCCGACGCCTGATTCACCGCCGATCAGATAGGCGCCGCCACGTCCATACGGCGCCGCGCGCAGCGCCTCTTCGAGGATCGCCTGCTCGTCTTTGCGTCCCACAAAGGGTGCGGCCTGTAAAAAGCTCTCGCGGATCAGCGCGTCTTCACTGGGCAGCGGCATATCGGAGGCTCGAAGCAGATCGACAATGGCACTGGCCGCGTCGCTGTAGCGGGCGCTGCGGTCGCGTTCGAGCAGGCGCGCGATGACGGCGGCTACCTGAGGATTCGTCACCTCTGCAAGCGATTGCAAATCGGGCGTGTGATGCTGAATGCTGTAGATCAACTTGGTAATGTTGCGCGTTTGGTACGGGAAATTCCCAGTGTACACCTCATACGCGATCAAACCGACCGCGTACAGATCGCTTTGGGGACTGCACGTGTTCCCGGTGAATACTTCGGGGGCAATATACGCCAGCGTCCCCGAGAGATCGCTCACGAGGTTGGCTTCGGACACCAGACCAAAGTCGAGCAGGCGCAGCCGTCCCCCGCTGTAGAGCAGATTATCCGGCTTGATGTCGCGATGCACAATGTCGTGCCGGTGCAGATAGGCTAACCCTTGCAGCAGTTCGATCAACAGGCAGGTTTTCGCGGGCAGGTTGCGCCCCAGCATCTGGCTGAACTGCAAAATGTTCTGCGGGGTGTCGAGGATTTCCATCGTAAAGAACGGCAGATCTTCGTCGGTGAAGCCGTAATCCATTACACTGATAATGTTCGGATGCCGCAGTGAGGCCAGCGTGCGAAATTCGTTGGCGAGCGACATGCGACTGGCGTTTGGCGTCTGGTCAGGGAGCGAACTGCCCGCGCGCACGACCTTCAACGCCACACGCGTGGCCGTCAGCCGGTCGAACGCTTCGTAAACTATGCCCATGCCACCCTGCCCCAGTAAACCATGGAGTTCATAGCGGCGAGCAATCGTCTCAAATGAGATAAGCGCAGTCATGGGCACCAACAGTCCATCCTCAGGCATGTTACGAAGATTTACTCATTTTATACGAGAATCGGGAAACCCGAACAGATGAGTAGGAATATATATTATAGCAGACGAGACTGGCGCATGGGCGCAAAGGTTAGGCGATGAATCGGGGTAGTACCCTGTTCCCGGAGAGCGGCGTGATGCTGCGCTACACCATAACCCTTGTGCACGGCGAAACCGTAGCCGGGGTACTGCACGTCGTACTCGACCATCCAGCTGTCACGCAGGACTTTGGCGAGGATGCTGGCGGCGGCAATGCTCAACGAGAGGCTGTCGCCCTTGATGAGCGCGCTGTGCGGCAGCGTGCGGTTCGTCCAGCGGATCGAATCAATCAGCAGGTAGTCCGGGGTGACGTGCGCTTGAACGAGCGCTAAAGCGCGTTCCATCGCCAGACAGGTCGCCGGGACAATGCCGAGCGCGTCAATCTCGTGAGCTTCGGCGCGACCAACCCCCCAGGCCAACGCGGTCGTCTGGATGCGCTCGACGAGCTTCGTCCGCGCGCGGGCGCTGAGCTGCTTACTATCGTACACGCCCGCCAGCAGCTGCGGCAGATCAGCCCGATCGAGCGGCAGACACACCGCACCCGCGGACACCGGGCCAGCCCACGCGCCGCGACCGGCTTCGTCAAGGCCGACGATGACGCGGTAGCCGCGCGCCCAAAGATCCTGTTCGTAGTGGAGTCCGGCGGTGCGGGGCACTGACGGCGCGGTCATGGTCCGACAGGAACGTAGACGCCCGCCCGCCAGTTGCGCTGAATTTCCCAGATTTCGCGCAGCAACTTGAGCGAGTCTTGAACGAGGCGCATGCGGCTGTCCGCATCAAAGTACCACGTGATCGGCACTTCGCGGATGGTGTAGCCACGCTTTTTGGCGAGGAACAGAATTTCAATATCGAACCCGATGCCGGTCATTTGCTGCACGCTGAACAGATCTTCGGCGGCGCGCCGGTTGAACATTTTGAAGCCGCACTGGGTGTCTTCGAAGCCGCGAACCGCCGTCAGCTTGATAATCCAGTTGTTGACGCGCCCCATGAAATGGCGATATTCCGGCTCGTTGATGCGCTGCGCGCCCACGCCTTCCCGTGTGCCGATACTGACATCATAGCCGTCACCGTACGGGGGCAAAAACTTGACGATCTCTTCGATCGGCATGGATAAATCGACATCGCATATGAAACGATAGTCACCCTGCGCCGCCAACATCCCCGCTTTGACCGCCAGCCCTTTGCCGCGCGTTTGCACCACCATCAGCTTGACGTAGGGATGGTCGGCGGCGAATTCACGCGTCACCTCGATGGTGCGATCATGGCTGCCATTCTCGACGACGATCACTTCGGCGCTAAACGATTGGGTTGCGAGAAATGCATCAATTTTCGCCAGGCTGGGGGGAAGCCGTTGTTCCTCGTTATGCGCGGGCATGATGATCGAGAGCAGAGGGCGCTGTTCAGGGGTCAAAACTGATTCTCCGTAAGCGCGTTCGACGCGCATGTGTCTACCTCACCTATCACCATCAGGGATCAGCCGATGCTATCTGATGTCAGCAGTCCATCAATGTCCGCATCCGCGACCCGGCGCAGCGCTTGGACGGCGCGCCGCTTTCTGAGCATCCGCGGTAACCCGGCGATCCCGGCGATCATCCCGCGCAGCTTCGCCCGCGCCGCCGGCCCGCGCCACGCCCGCATTGCCGCCCATGCCTGCCGCGCCTGCGCCCGCAAAATCAGCCTGCCATATTTGCGCCACAGCGCGCCGGGCAGATTCTTGACGAGGATGAAGATCAGATTGCGCCCGTCATAATAACTGGCGGTCACGCCACCGCCAGTTGCAGAGAGATGATGGTACACGATTGCAGCGGGTGTGTAAAGACAGCGCCAGCCGCTCAAATTGACGCGCCAGCCGAGATCGACATCCTCGCCGGAAAAGAAGAAATCGTCATCCAGCAGCCCGATCTGGTCGAGCATCACACGGCGATAGGCCGACGAACCGCCGCACGCGCTGAACACGTATTCTTCACGGTCAAACTGTCCGATATCCTGCTGCCACACCCCGCGATTCCCCGCGCGGCCATCAATCGTGAAGAAATCGCCCGCCGTGTGGATGTGATCACGCTTATCAAAGAGCAGCATTTTGCTGGCGACGCTGCCGACTTCCGGGTGCCGCGCAAAGGCATCGATCACCGCTGCCGCCCAACCGGGATCAACTTCGGTGTCGTTGTTAAGCAGCGCCACGATCGCCCCGGTTGCGGCGCGCAGCCCGGCGTTACAGGCGCCGGTAAAGCCGGTGTTGGTCGGCAGTTCGATCAACTTGACCCACGCATACTCGCGCTGGATCAACGCCTGTGAGCCATCGCTCGAGGCATTGTCCACGATGATCACTTTGAGCGCGGGATACGTTTGCGCGCGGAGCGCCTCCAGACACACCGGCAGGAAGCGCGCTCCGTTCCAATTCGGGATGATGATCGACAGCGTAACCGTGGCTCCGACAGTCATTAGGCGATGCTATCCAGCACACTGCCCAGAATGCTGACGATTTCATCGACTTCCGCTTCGCTGATGATCAGCGGCGGCGAGAAGGCCAACGTGCTGCCGACGTTGCGTGTGCGCAGCCCGCGATCCTGGCACATACGCGTGACTTTCGCCGCCAGCGCCGGGTCAGCCGTCTTCGCCTCTTTATCGCTGACCAGTTCTACACCGCAGATCAAGCCGAGGCCGCGCACATCCCCCACAAAGCGAAATTCTTTGAGCGCTTGCAGCCCAGTTTGCAGCCGCGCGCCCATCTGGGCAGCGCGTTCGACCAGTTTCTCGTTCTCGATCAATTCAAGGTTGCGCAGTGCGACGGCGCAGGCCGTTGCGTGGCCGGAATACGTGTAGCCGTGCATCCAACTATCCGTGTCCGGCGCGCTCTGGATGGCGTCGTAGATCGCGTCCGTGATCTGGTTGCCGCCCAGCGGTTGATAACCGCTGGTGATCGCTTTGGCGAACGAGAGGATATCCGGCTGCACGCCGTAGCGATTCAGCCCGAACAGTTCACCCGTGCGCCCAAAGCCGGTGATCACTTCGTCGGCGATTAACAACACGTTGTACTGATCACAGATTTCACGGATGCGCGGGAAATAATCATCCGGCGGCACAATCACGCCGCCGACGCCCTGCACCGGCTCGGCGATGAACGCGGCGACCGTATCCGGCCCTTCGCGCAAAATCGCTTCTTCGAGGAGGCGCGCGGCCGCTGTGCCGATGGTTTCGCCGGGTTTGATTTCGCCGTCAAAACGGTAGGGATACGGCGCGCCGATGTGCAAGAATCCGGGGACGGCCGGGCCGAACATCTTGTGATAGCGTTCGATGCCAGTCGCAAACGTCGCCGCGAGGGTGATGCCATGATAGGCGAACTTGCGCGCGATGATCTTCACTTTTTCCGGCTTGCCCATGCGCTTGTAGTAGTAGCGCGCGATCTTGAAGGCGCTGTCGTTCGCTTCGGAACCGCCAGAGGTGAAAAACGTCGTCTTGAGGTTGCTGTAAGCGTAGCCGGACAGCTTCGCCGCTAACTGCGTCGCGGGGATGTTAGTCATGCCCGCGAAATTGGAGGTAAAGGCCATCCGCTTCATCTGATCGTAGGCGGCCTGCGCGAGTTCTTCACGCCCGTAGCCCACATCCACATTCCACAGGCCAGCCATGCCGTCGAGGATCTTGCGGCCATCGGCGGTGTACAAATAGACACCCTCGCCGCGCTCAATCACCAGCGGATCGGCGTGGGTTTTCGGGTGTTGGAGCGGGTGCAGTTGCAGCTTATCCTGCTCCTGTAAAGTCGTATTATCAAGTTGAGGAGTCGTCATAGAAAGAGCCTTTTTTGAATGGCTTCGCGCAGCAGCCCGGCGAAGCGCTTCTAGTTTAGAGCGAGAACATCGTATTATACAGGACGTGAAACACCGAAGGCGCGAATAGATTGCGCGACCGTTCAAAGATGTAGCCGAACGCCAGCCCTAAGACCGCTTGAAACGCGATCGTGCTGGCGAGCGCGGTGATGATGCCACCCGGCGCACCGAAATTGCTGTAGCCGAGGCCGACATGCCACACGCCGAAGATCACCGCCTGAAGGATTAGCGCCCACGTCGGCGACATCAGGCGGCGCAGACGGGTTTGCAGCGCCCCGCGAAACAGAAATTCTTCGAAGAAGCCGTTGTTGAGGGAATTCGAGAAGATCACCTGTCCGACCCAACTGAGCAGCGCCCCATTGAACATCAGGTAGATGATCGCCAGTACGGGGACGATACACCAGATCAAGGTCACGCGCAGCACACGATGACCGCGTCCGAAACCGAGGTCGGGCAGCTTCGCGCCGAGCAGGAGCAGCAAAATCAGCGGGATGACGAAATACAACACGGGGTTGGTCAGGTAATTGTCATTACCGAACGTCCGACCACTGAAACTTTCGAGCGTGTTCACCAGCGGCGTCCACCCCGGGATCATCGTGTTGAACGGGATGAGATCGTGAAACTGCATGCCGCGCAGACCAGTCAACCCAATCCAGACGGCGATCACGACGAGCTGGAGGTAGACCTTGCGCCGTTCTCCGGCATCAAGTTCAACGACATGCGGATTAGGCTTGGTGTTCAGCGCAGTGATCAGCATGAAAACGGATATTCCGGCGAGGCTGGCAAGGCCGCCCCACGGCGTATGGCCATAGGCCAGCAAAACCAGCGCGGCGATCACCCACAGGGCGATGAAGACCTGCACCGCGCGGGAACGAAACGTGTCGGACAGACTGGATTGGACGTGTTGACGAATAGTCGGTGGGACACCGATTTGGGCGGTCATGGAACTCCCTCGAAAGTCAGCGCACGCCTTGAGCAGCCGAGAGCGGGATGTAGGGACACGCTGCCGTGTCCGGTGCTAATGGACACCACAGAAGCGCGTTCCTACATCGTGGCCTCAAGCCGTGCAGCTCAGCGCAACAAGCCTTCTTTAGCTAAAAAGGCGTCCACGGCGGCCTGCCACGGACGCAGCTGTACGCCGAGTATTTTACCCGCTAAATTCGTCAGCGGGGTAAATTCCGGCGGCGTCGAGGGCCGCGCCCAGGCATGGCTGGTGATGCGCTCGATCGGCGTGTCAGCATAGCCCGCGTGATCGAGCACGTAGCGCGCAAAGTCATAGCGTGAGCAGTAGCCTTCGTTGACCATGTGGTAGACGCCCCAGCGCCCGCTTTCCATCAGGCTGACCAGCGCCGACGCCAGATCATCGTTGTACGTCGGGCAGGCGATTTCGTTGACGACGACGCGCAGCGTCTTGCCTGCCGCCGCCGCGCCGAGCATCGTCTGGATGAAGTTTTTGCCACCATGCGCGAACAGCCACGAGGTGCGCGCAATCATGTGGCGCGGATTGACGCCGACCACCGCCTGTTCGCCCACCCATTTGCTGTAACCATAGGGGTTCGTCGGCTGCGTCCGATCATATTCGTGATACGGGTGGTTCGCCTTGCCGTCGAAGACTTCGTTGCTGCTCACATACAGGATCGGCGTGCCGAGATCGGCGGCGGCGGCGGCGACATTCCCCGCACCCAACCCGTTGATGGTGATCGCCTTATCCGGCTCACGCGCACAGCCGTCCACGTCTGTCCACGCCGCCGGATGCAGCACGAAGTCGGGCTGCGCCGCCGCGATCCAGGCGCGGGTGGCCGCGAAATCGGCAATATCAAATTCGGGAACATCGGCGGGAAGCGCGGTGTGACCGCGCCCATTCAGTACCTCGACTACCCGCGAGCCTAACCGTCCCGCTGCTCCGGTCACCAATACGCGCATAAATCATCATCCTCAATGCAATCAGCGCTGACTATTGTGTCTCATGTCGGACGAGACAGTCCGCATCCTTGCATCCTGCCTCACCCGGTTGTGTTGCTGTAGGGGCGAGGCTGGCCTCGACCACTGATTTGGGCGGGACAAATCCCGCCCCTACATGGAGCGCATTCGTTTCTACTATCGCTCTCTCAACCCTAAATCATCACAATGCGATCTTCGCTGCGCGTGTGCGCCCACACCGGGCTGAAATAGCGATTGTGCAGGTCGATTACCTCGTTGAGATCGGTCACGGGTTCGATCACCTCGCGCCCCTGCGCCGCCTTGCGCCACGCGAAATCGGTCAGGTTGGCCGAGCCTTTAAATGCCAGCAAACCATCGATCACCACGATTTTCTGATGCGGGAAGTGCGGACTGTCATTTGGGAAGACCTGCAATTTCAGGCGCGGCGCTTCGTCGTGATACTCAGTGATCTCGCGCAGCACCATGTCGTGCTTGATGCCGGAAACGATTCCGCGCACATCCACACTTTGCGCGGTCAGCTTGAGCGCGCCCAGGATCAAGACGCTGATGCCGTAGGTGGTGAAATGCACAAACTTCTCGGCGTTTTGCAGCGCCTCAAACAGCGCGCGGATCGGCGGATAGGGCGCGTACTGTCCATACGGCGTCATAACCGATTCGCGCGTTTTGCGGGCGATGCGAGCCAATCGCTGGCTGTGCTCAATCAAGTCTTTATAGTGGAGTTCCAACCCTTTAGAGCGCAGATACTCGCCCGGCATGGGATAACGATCCGTGGCGATATACTGCACGCCGCACACCGGGCAGACCACGCGCCCGACATCGATGAGGAGCGCGTAACAGCGTTCACATAAGTAACCCGGCGGCGTGAAACGCAGCAGCGAGTCAATATCAAAGCCCTGCTGCACTAGCGTTCACTCCAATGCTCGAATACGCCTTCAAGGTCTTGCCGCCACTCGGCTTCAAGATCGTCCATCAGGCGCTCATCCCTACGATCGAAGTACCCGCCGCCGGGAATCCCGGTCTGCTTGGTGACGACCAAGGCGCACAACTGCCCGTCACCGTCGTCCCACGCTTCGCGGCAGACTTCACGCAGCAGCCGGTGGAAGATGTGCGAATGATAATGCAGCGTGACCGTCGTCAGACGCAAGCATAATTCCGAATAGGTGATCGTTTGCCGCGCGCGCGCCGTTTCGATGAGGAGCGCGCGCATCTCCGCTTTGACCGCGCGATAATCGGCGTTAGCAGCCGGCTGACGCGCTGTCATACAGCGGTCGTTTCCGAAATGCGCCGCAGTTCGTGTTCTTTAGGGAACAGCCAACGCAGCATGAGAAAGAGCGGGATTTGCACGGCCCAGAAGAACTTTGCGCCCGTCACATCGACGAAAGCGAACGGAATCGATGCCAGAAAAACGAGCGGCGGAACCAACAAGCGCAGCGAGACATATAGTTTCAACCGGGAGGTCAGCGGCTTGCCGAGCAGCCGATCGCCATTAATGCCGTACAGCCACGTGGCCAGCTCCATGACACCGATCAGCGCCACCGACACCGCATAAATCACGGTAATCAGCGGGTAATCGGGGTAATTGCCCAGCGCGTTGGTCGATACCGGCAGCAGCCCAATGAACATCAGGAAAATCAAGTTGAGCCACAGCAGGCGGTTATCGTATTTGCGGAGCAGACGAAACAGGCGGTGATGCAGCACCCAGTACATGCCAATCACGAGGAAGCTGATGATGTAGACGATAACATGCGGGAACATACTCTGCAGCAGCGCTGGCACCAGACTTTCCGCGCCGGCCACTTCAATTTCCGGCACGCGAATTTCAAGCGCCATCAAGGTGATCGCGATCGCCATTACCGCGTCGCTGAAAAATACCATGCGCTCAAAACCGACATCGTCCGAGTGTTGTTCAGAATGAGCTTCTGTGGTCATGGTTACCTCCACCAACTGCGGGCGGATCATAAACCATCTGTTCTGTTACCGCAACACGGCAAGACGGACGCGCTTGTGCGCGTCCGTCCGCTGAATCCGCCAGGTTATTGCAGCACAACGGTCAGATTCTGGTCGTCGATGCGGACCTCGGAAAGCGTGTAGAAGCCGCCGCCCGCCTGCACACTCAGCTGGCGCAGCAGTTCGTTGCCGCGTGTTTCGAAGTCGCTGATGGTCGTGCCAAAGCTCTCTGGCGGCACCGCGAAGAGCCCGCCGTTGAGGTCGACACCGGCAAATTCAAACTGACGGCGCGTGGCATCGAGCCGCAGCACGATACCCGCCGTCTGCGTGATGTTGCCCAGTTCCGGCAGTGTCACATCGACGTAGACGACCGCCCCACCGGGACGCAGATCGATGCGCGGATTGCGGATGCGCGGGTCGGGCGATTGGTCGCTGCAAAGGGCGCTTTGCGCACGGCAGATCTCCATCAAGCCTGCTTCGCTGAAGGTGGCGACGGCGGCCTGTCCCCCGGTCGGCAGTTCGCCGAGGGTGAAGTCGTAGAGGTTGCTGTTGGGGTCAAGCTGGCGCACGCCGTAATCACCCAGGTTCAAGCTGATGTCGGCGGGCTGCATGGGGTTGATCAGTTCAAGCGTGGGCGCGGGCGTGACAGCTTCGAAGACCTGAGCCGTCTCGCCTTCGGAGCGCAGCCCGGCAATCTGCGCGGCAATGCCGGAAAGATTTGGTCGTAGAATCACGATGGCGGCGAGAATCGTCAGGACGGAAGCGCCGAGGACAAGCAAACATCCACAGCCGACCGCCAAAAGCGGATTTCGCCGCCGCCGCACGGGTTGGCCAATATAACCGGGTCGAGTGTTCCGCAAATACAACCTCCAGGTGAACAGTTACAAGTTTGCAGGTCACAATGTAAAGTCGACTGCGACCGTGCCTTTACTGTTCACTAGTTTACGGCTGACTGTCAACCCTTTTCAGTCAGTGCAGTTCTCGCACTGGGTCACAAAGTAGACGATGCCTTCGGCACCGACCACGCCCGAATGCGGACGATTGCCAGGAATATTCAACCGATCCCCTGCGGCGACGTTGAAAACATCATTGCCGACCTTGATTTCCGCGCTGCCGGTGACGAAACCGAGGACGAGGTCCTGCGTATTCCGGTGATTCTCGTAGGTGGCGTGCGGCAGTTCAACGACTTTGTGGGCATTGTGACCGTGGCGGCTGACATGTTCACAGATCTGGTCTTCATTGAGTCCGGCGTAGACCTTAGGCTCATAAATTGCCATCGTAATATTCTCCTTAACTCGTGATATCGACATTGTAGCAAGGGTTGCAGGTTCTTGCCCGTTACGCTCATCAACTTTTTGGTGGCTAAACGTCACACAGTGTAACAGCGCCCGACTCTACCCGTCAGATTGCTGCGCGAGGCTGACGGGCCATTCGCAATGTCAATCTTAAGAATGCGTGAGAGGGTAGGCACGAGTGCTGCTCATTAATACTTTTTGTCATACAATCGGAGTGGTAATACGGAACTTAAGGTGGCTTCATGAGTCAGGCAAGGCGCGTTATCGACCAAAGCGGAACTGAAGGCGTCATCGAGATGATGGACGGCAAATTCGTCAAGCTGCGCCTGAACAACGGACGCATGCTCGCCATCCCCCGCGAAGCCCTCACGTTGGATACGGAGGCGCAGGTCTACCGTGTTCAACTCGACCTGGCCCGCCTCACCCCGCGCGTCGAAGACCAGACGGTCATCCCACTGGCCGCCGAAGAACTCGTTGTGGACAAGCAAACGGTGGAAAACACGGTGCGTGTGCAAAAACGCGTTCACGAAGAAGCGGTAACCGTCGATGAGATGCTGCGCCGCGACAGCGTGGATATCGAGCGTGTTCCGGTTGATCGCTATGTCGATCAACTCATGGAAACCCGCTACGAAGGCGACACGATGATCATCCCCATTCTGGAGGAAGTGCTCATCGTCGAGAAGCGCCTATTGCTGCGCGAGGAAATCCGGATTACCCGTCGGCAGTCCGTGGTGCGCGACCCGCAGGACTATGTTTTGCGGCGCGAAGAAGCCACGGTATCGCGTGATGGAACCGATCAATCAGTCGAGTAAGAGAAACAAGAGGAGTCGAAGATGGCACATACAGTAGTAGCGCTCTATGATGAATTTGATACCGCGCGGCGCGTGGTCGAAGAATTGGTGTCGGCGGGGTTTGACCGCGAAGATATCAGTCTGGTCGCCAACGACAGCACGGGTCAGATGGGATCGACGCTGAAAGGCGGCGACACAGACGATGTGACAGCGGGCGAAGGCGCGGGTTTTGGCGCAGTCGTCGGCACCCTGATCGGCTTAGGCGTGGCGCTCATCCCCGGCGTTGGCCCCGTCTTGGCGGCGGGTCCGCTCGCGGCGGCGCTCATGGCGGGCATCGGCGCGGCGGCCGGTGCGGCGACCGGCGGCATTGCTGCCAGCCTGATCGACCTCGGCATGTCGGAAGACGAAGCGGGCTACTATAACGAAGGTCTGCGCGGTGGTGGTACGCTGGTGACGGTTAACCTCGACGACGATACGTATATCGGTCGCGCGCAGGACATCATGAACCGTTACAATCCGGTGGACGTGAACGACCGCTACGGCGGCAGCTCCATGACCAGCGACAGCAGCCTGACCGGCACGAGCGGCATGAGCAGCGGTCAGAAGCAGTCGAGCATGGGCTCGACCAACCGGAATCTTGACGCGGGCGATCAGGTGAGCTTCCCCATCGTCGAAGAGGAACTAAATGTCGGCAAGCGCACCGTCGATGAAAGCGTAGCGCGCGTTCGCTCGGTCGTGCGGGAAACCCCGGTGGAAGAACAGGTTAATCTGCGCGACGAACATGTGACGGTCGAACGCCGTCCGGTGGATCGTCCGGCAGATTCGAATGACATCAACGCTTTCCGCGATCAGACCATCGAGGTCACGGAACGGCACGAAGAACCGGTCGTCTCCAAGCAGGCTCGCGTGACTGAAGAAGTCGTGGTCGGCAAGCAAGTTGACGAGCATACCGAAACGGTGCGCGATACCGTGCGCCGTACCGATGTGGAAATCGACCATGCGGCGACGGGTCGCACGGGCAGCATGTCCGGCATGACGTATCGTCCGTATACGGACTATGAGACGGATTTCCGCACGCACTACGATACGAACTACGCGTCGAGCGGCTACACGTTCGATCAGTACACCCCGGCGTACCGCTACGGTTATACACTGGCGACCACGGATCGCTACAGCGATTACGGTTGGGATCGGCTGGAACCGGAAGCCAAGCGTTACTGGGAAGAACGCAACCCCAACACGTGGGAACGCTTCAAGGACAGTATCCGCGAAGCATGGGATCGCGTGCGCGGTCGGTAGTAAGTTAACCTAATCCCCTCACCTCACCGCTCAGAGAAGGGGATTACAGGCAGGCAATTTGCAAGGCAGACCGCATTGGTCTGCCTTTTTATTTGGATGCAGTAAAGTCCTTTTGGGAGCGGCGGACGCGATAAATCGCGTCCCTACGAAAGATTGTTTTTCTCGTAGGGACGAGGCATGCCTCGTCCACAAACCACCAAGATTGATCTGAAAAACCACTTCACGATATTCTGCGCACTTACCGGCAGGCCTTGTCCCTCCAAACGCCAAGAGCTTTTTGCTGATTGCATCATGGCGTTCCAACAATTTCGGTCATTTACGGCTGAAGCGGCAGAAAGCCGACAAAGCCGGCGATCTGCCAGT
>CALKIA010000346.1 GCA_937988705.1 uncultured Chloroflexota bacterium
CTCGGCCTGGGAAAAACTGATCTGCTTCATCGGGGTGGCTCGCGCAGGATTGATATACTAATTATGCCATAGGTATATACGACGATTAAATCAGCGTCTACTTAGAGCTCATAGCTGAGTAGCGCCTCGGTTTTTGATGTCTCAATGTTCACGCAAGTTGATGGCATTAGCGCGGGTCCGGCCCGAAACGCGCCGCCGGTTAGCATGGCTGTTGGTGCGGCATTTTGTGCCAACAGCCATGAGTGAGCGTATCGAGCCTCCACCGGGTCGCCGCGACCATCACGCTCGTGAGCAATTATGACAAAAAAACCGAAAAAAAACGATTTCAGCTAACTGAAACACATCATTCCTGATGACCAAATATTGTTCACGTCGTGATGGCACTTTGAGCAGTCCATCATTTATCGTGAACATTCTAATAATCAATGGAATGTTGAAAATAGCATCAACCTACTTGACAAAAAGATCGCTCGTTTTTCCATCACGATTGATGACCGTGCTCAATAGCCTTACGCCCCCCAGTTACCGATTCTGAGTCCAATCGGCTCGTTAGAAAAATTGGATCTTCACGTGCGCGGCAGCACCATCGGTGAGGCATCGTTAACGTGGGGCGGAGTTGCACATCGAAGAAACGTCGTGGTCGGAATCCACCCGGTGTAATTGTAAGCGCTGGTCGGCACCTCAACGGTACTGCACCTCAGTGGCCCTCTATGCTCACAGACCGAAGAACTCTCTAATCTTGACGGAGTTCTCGGTGATGTTCCAGCACGACAGGTGGGCGAGGGCGTTGACCTTGGCCCGTGTTAAGTCGATAAGATGACCCTTCTCTTCTCCAAAAGTCAGATAGTTCGGAAAGCGCTTGAAGGCGTCTTTCTTTTCCCGAAGATCTTCCCTGACGTGCTGCGGCAGGCCGTTCCGCCACTTGGGCACGTCCCCGTTGTAGATCCAGACGATTTTCACCCCCGAATAGGGCCGGATGCCGAAGCGCAGATTCGCCTTCACCTCGTAGGTACCCATATGCAGAAGGGTTTCGCCCCGATCCTGGCATTTCTGAAGGCTGTCGAGCAGTTCCTTCAATCCGTTCCGGTCGAAGACGTGGTTTTCAGAGCTCGGCGAGGTAGTCGGGAGATCGCCGGGTTTCGGCATACCCGCAAACCCGAACAGGGGAGCAAGCCGCGAGTCATAGCGCTCGTCCTCGTCATTGCTCACAGGTTGGAAGGCTTTTGAGCTGTTGACGAAGACAATGATTTTACGCACGCCGCGGGCGAGCATTGGCATGATACCCAGGTTGTCCGCGTGACCACCGTCGCCGTGGCTGTACTCGGCATGGCCCTTGTCTAGCGAGTGGATCGACCAGTGCCGAAACTCCGGGAAGCCGCAGTCCGTCATGCCCCGTTTATACAGCTCCCTTACGGGCGCCGCGCCGCTGGTACCGATCATGTCCGACAGATTGAAGAAATACCGGTGCCCGCGGGGATTCATGGACCAGAACTTGACGCGGAAGGGTGTGGCACCGATGTCCTCATCGTTGTACTTGGAATCGTAGGCGAATGATTCTAGGTAGCAGCCGCCGATGTCCGCGCCGCCCTTGCCCTTGCCGCGCAGGTGCTGCCGCGCACCGAGGTAGAGCGGGGTGATCTCCATCGGTGCGATCTCGTAGGCATCCTTGTTCCCATAGAGCAGAGTTGCGCCGACGATCAGGAAGGGTCGCCCGTCGCGTGCGAGATAGAAATCCTCGGGCTGCAGGTAGCATTCTGCGTCTTGCTCCCGACCGTTGTTCTTCAGAACGGCGCGCAAGGATCGGGCATTCCAGGTGAAAAACTTCTTGTTGTCGTCCAGCCCGAAGGGCTCCAGAAAGAGATCGCCCACAGCGCGAGAGTAGCACTCGTCGCCGCGCAGCTTGAAGACACTGCCAAGGAAGTCGTCACCGATGACGGTCTCCGAGATGGCCTTCGCCAGGGAACCATCCGGCGTGTTCTCCAGCTCCGCGTCGGTGATCTGCTCCGGCTCCAGTCGGGAACAGAGGAATCCGTCGTCGTCGAATCGCTCGGGCAGGTAGACAAAGGGCGTTGCGGCCCAGGAGCCGCCAGAGACCGCGCAGATGTAGCGCGCTCGCACCAATAGTCCGATGCTGCGCAGCCCGCGCAGTTGTCCCAGAGTCGCGGAGGCGCTGCGGGTGCCGCCGCCGGAGAAGCAGAGACCGAGGTCGTCCTTTTTGTCAAGCTCAGAGATCCCGACCTCCGGGTCGTCGCGCTCCGGGAAAAAATCCGGTTTGGAGACTGTGTCCCAAGTGCGGGTGCGGACGTATTTGCGGCGGTTATTCGACATATCTTGCCTTCCTCTTTGAGAGCTGTTTGATCACAGGCTGCTACTTGCAGGTAGCGCGTTCATACGACTTGGCCATCCGACTCGCACCGACGAGGTAACCCACCATTCTCGGCGCGCACATAAAGTTTATGCTGCTGCTGGTGGCCGCTTAACCTAGGGCTTACGTCTCACTGTACGCTGGGGATTTCGCGCTCGATGTACGTCAAGTGCTCAGTCCACCCGTCTAGACATCTTTGGTAGACACCGTCTTGACAGACTTCGGCGTCCCTTCTCTTCAGGGCGAAGACGTGCTCTCGCGGAATGCCTGCGGTTGCGTATGCGCTGAAATCGGTTGAAGAGTCACCGTAAGCGTAATCCAGGCTCCAACCCTTCTGA
>CALKIA010000347.1 GCA_937988705.1 uncultured Chloroflexota bacterium
CTCGTCAGTCTACTCGGAACTTCCCGCCCATCACACAAAATGCGGATGAGCCATTAAACTAGGGGTAGACCAACCACACAAGATTAGTCCTCAAACATGCTAATCTGCAATTGACCGAGGTACCTCATATCTGAGAACAAAACAGTTCTAGTTCCGTGCTGGGACAAGTAAGCTGTGAGCCACAAACACGAGGAGAACAATATCATGGGTACAGCCTTAGATTTTCCAATGATACGCATTGCAATCGGAGAAGAGTTGCATAGACCATCCATAGCGAACGCGTATTACTTGGGCCATATCAACAAACGGGGACGTCCGGGATTCAGATAACAGCCCGCTACACGCAGGTCGGGCGGGAACAGGTCAAAGCCAAACTGAGTCGACTTGGGGCTGACAGCCGTCTCGACGATCGGCAAATGTGAAAAAAGTCGTAAATTTGTTGGAGCAGACCCACTTTTGGTGCACAATCTTAAGCAGCATAATAGCTTTGACTTCATACGTCCAATACCTTTCTTTTACTCACTCTCAAAGGCGTGCGCATGGATGTCTTTCACCTGCGGAAACAACTGATCGATGATTACGCCGCTTACGCCAGCAGTTTCATCGAGATCCGCGATCCGCTCATTCGCGAGGTCGTGCAAACCAACATCCGCGAGGGCGTGTTCTGGCCGGAGCCGCTCATCCAGCTGAACCCGGCGTTTCAGTCAGGCGGCACCATCAGCGACCTCGTGCAGCAGGGTATCCTCCACGCGGAATGTGACCGCATCTTTCGCCGGGGCAAGGAGCGCGGGGAGAACCTGCCGCTGCGCCTGCATCAGCATCAACTCGACGCGATCCGTACGGCACAAGCTCAGAAGCATTACATCCTGACGACGGGCACAGGCTCAGGGAAGAGCCTTGCCTATATCATTCCGATTGTTGACCACATCCTAAAAAACGGGAGCGGTCGGGGCATCCAAGCCATCATCGTCTACCCCATGAATGCCCTCGCCAATAGTCAGGAAGGCGAGCTCCGCAAGTTTCTCGTTGATGGTTACCCAGCCGGCAGCAGTCCGGTCACCTTTGCGCGGTATACCGGCCAGGAGAATGAACAGGCGCGGCAGCGCATCATCACCCACCCTCCGGATATTCTGCTCACCAACTACGTGATGCTCGAACTCCTGATGACCCGCCCCCACGAACGCCGCTTGATCGAGTCCGCGCGCGGACTGCGCTTCTTCGTCCTCGATGAACTCCATACCTATCGGGGGCGGCAGGGAGCGGATGTTGCGCTGCTCGTGCGCCGGGTGCGCGAACGGTTGGAAAGCGGGCGTCCCATGCAATGTGTGGGCACCTCGGCGACGCTCGCCAGTGAGGGAACGTATACCGAGCAGCGGCAGCGGATCGCTCAGGTCGCCTCACAGCTCTTCGGCGCTGAGGTGGACGCTCAGCAGGTCATTGGGGAAACACTGCGCCGCGCTACCCCCGAACGGGATGAGCAGCAGGCGCCGTTTGTCGACGACCTGACCCAGGCGGTGGCGTTGGGTCGTGACCTCGTCGCGCCGACCGCTTTTGATGAGTTTGTCCGCCATCCCCTGTCGAGTTGGATCGAGAGCGTCTTTGGCGTGCACCTCAAAGATGGGCGGCTCACCCGCACCACCCCGCAGAGCATCCACGGCGACGGGGGAGCGGCGGAGCGGTTGCAGCACGTGACGGGCGTTGACCGCGCCACGTGCGCCGAGGTGATCGAACGCTGGCTGTTGGCCGGCTACCACTGTGAGCCCGATCCGACCACGGGCTTTCGCCCATTCGCCTTTCGCTTGCACCAGTTCATCAGTCCCGGTGACACCGTCTATGCGACGCTTGAACCCGAAGCGGTGCGCTATCTGACGCTCCGCGGGCAGCAATTCGTCCCGCATGATCGCGACCGGATTCTCGTCCCGCTGTGTTTCTGCCGCGAATGCGGACAAGAATACTATACGGTACGCCTCACGACGGATGACACCCACAAGGTGCTGCCGCGCGATTTTGGCGATCAGCAGGAGGATGACACCAGCGAGGCGGGCTATCTCTACGTCAGTACGCACCGTCCCTGGTCAAATGACTTTCAAGCGATCAAGGAACGCTTGCCCGAAGACTGGCTGGAGGATTTCAAAGACACGCAGCGCGACAAGTCCAGCCGCCGCGACAAACTGCCCCGCGTGATCGCCGTTCGGCACAATGGCGAACAAGATAGTGACGGCCAGTTGTGCGCCTACATCCCCGCTCCGTTCAACTTCTGCCTGAACTGTGGCGTCACTTACGCCCCGCGCCAGAGCGAATTCGGCAAGCTGGCCCTCTTGAGTTCCGAGGGCCGCAGCAGCGCGACGACCATCCTCAGTCTCTCAGCGGTCCGTTCCCTCAAAACCAGCGATCTCAGCCCGCAGGCACGGAAACTCCTGAGCTTCACCGATAATCGGCAAGATGCCTCGTTACAAGCGGGGCACTTCAATGATTTTATCGAGGTTGCGCTCTTACGTGGGGCGATCTATCGGGCGGCGGTCGAAGCGGGTGCGGCGGGGCTGCGGCATGACGAGATCGCGCAGCGCGTGTTTACCGCGCTGAATCTGCCTCTCCCTCTGTATGCCAGTGATGCCCAAGTGCGCTTTCAAGCGCTGCAAGAGACTCAGAAAGCCCTGCGCCAAGTCCTCGGCTATCGAATCTATCGCGATTTGCGCCGGGGTTGGCGGGTCACTTCCCCGAATCTTGAACAATGTGGACTGCTCGACATTGAGTATGAATCGCTCGCGGAAGTGTGCGCCAGCGACGATGTCTGGGCGCACGCCCACCCCGCCCTCGCCTATGCCCACGCCGCGACGCGTGAACGGGTGGCAAAAGTCCTGCTGGACTATATGCGGCGCGAACTCGCGATCAAGGTGGATTACCTCAACCCCAGCTATCAGGAGCGCATCCAGCAGCAGAGCAGTCAGCGGCTCATCGAGCCGTGGGCGATTGACGAAGACGAGCTGATGGAGCGGGCAACCATCCTCTTCCCACGGCCCCGCTCGGGCGACGACACGCTGGAGCACCGCTACCTGTCAGCGCGCGGTGGCTATGGTCTCTATCTCCGCCGGGTCAACACCTTCCCTGGCTACGACGCGAAGACCTACGGCCGCATCGATACGACCAGCACCGACCTAATCATTCGCCAACTCCTCGAAGGTCTGCAAATCGCTGGCATCGTCGAAGTGGTCGTCGAACCCAGAGACAAAACCGATGTGCCGGGTTATCAACTGGTCGCGGGCGCAATGCGCTGGTGCGCGGGCGATGGCTCACTTCCCTTCCATGATCCCATCCGCGTGCCCACCGAGTCGGCTGCAGGTGGGCGGGTCAACCCGTTCTTCATTGACTTTTACCAATCGGTCGCCAGCACCCTGATCGGTTACGAAGCGCGCGAGCACACCGCGCAAGTCCCGCCCGCTGAGCGCATTGAGCGAGAAGACAAGTTCCGGGCGGCAGAACTGCCGATCCTGTACTGTTCGCCGACCATGGAACTCGGCGTCGACATTGCCGAGCTGAATGTGGTCAATCTGCGCAATGTGCCCCCCACGCCCGCCAATTACGCCCAGCGCTCCGGACGCGCGGGCCGCAGTGGCCAACCCGCCCTCGTCTTCACGTATTGCTCCGGGGGCAGCCCGCATGATCAGTATTTCTTCCGTCGTCCGGATCGGATGGTCGTGGGAGCGGTGGCGCCGCCCCGCCTCGACCTGACGAACACAGATTTGCTCCGCGCCCATATCCATGCGCTGTGGCTGGCCGAGACCGGCCTCGATCTGGGCCGCTCCTTGAAGGATGTACTGGATATGGCGGGCGAAGCCCCGTCGTTAGCCCTGCTGCCCGAAAAACGCGCCCAAGCCGAAGCCTTGGTTGCCCGTCATCAGGCGCGCCAGCGGGCGCAGCGCATCCTCAACACGATCCATGACCTCCCGAATCCGGACGACCTGCTCGACGCGGCCCTGAACACCGTTGTTCAGGCGTTCGACGGGGCGCTTGAGCGCTGGCGCGGTCTCTACCGTTCGGCGCTGCAGCAGGCGGATGTGCAGAACA
>CALKIA010000348.1 GCA_937988705.1 uncultured Chloroflexota bacterium
CGGTCGCCGCGACGGGCGAGGTGGGGCTGCTCATCCGCGCGAGTTCGGCAAACAGGGCCTGCGCTGCGGATTCGAGCGGTGTATTTTTCGCGTCCGACAACAGGGCCCGCGCGCGCCGTTCCAGATCGGTGACGGCTCCCGCTTCGGCATCGGGCGGGAGGTTTTGCGCAGCCTGGCGTAATTCGTCAATGCGTTGTTGTAAATCGGGCATAGTAACTCCTATCAACCGATAGAAACTTACCGCATTTACCCCGTCGTCACAAGATCGGATGAGAATACGCCGGGTGATCGTCAGGTCTGCGCGCCCGGCGTGGCACTAGGGAGCGGTCGGTCCGTGGCCTAACAGATGCCGGCTGTCAGCACTGACACTGCATTATGTCACTAGGTGCGTTCCCGCGACTAGACGACGATCATCCTAATGGTTCTAAGATAGCCTTTGGGAACATTCAATATGACACGTGTATTTATTTCTTATGCCCGCGAAGATCGAATTATCGTCGAACGGCTTGAACAGGATTTGGAAGGCCGGGGGTTTGAAGTCTGGCTGGACAGCGATTTGCTCGCTGGTTCGCCTTGGCGTGAAGAAATCATCCGGGGCATTACCCGCTGCGATGTATTCGTGGTTTGCATGTCGCCCGAATCGGCTAAGTCGGAATGGGTACGGCGCGAAATCTTTCTCGCCCGTGGTTTAAACAAATACATTATTCCGGTCGTCGTGCGCGATCTGTCGGAGTCTAACCGAGAGCACGATGAGATCAAATGGATTGCCGAAGAATTGCAGTTTGTCCATCTCAACCAGGGCTATACCGAGGGCTTCAAGCTGGTGTTGGACTCCATTAGCGGGCGGTTTGGCGGCGCTGATCTCGTTTTTCCAGTGAGCGATGCCAACAACTTCAGAATGTACGTTGAGGAACGCGTACGTCAGGCTAGCTCTGAAATTACGTTGATCGGTACCGGACTCAACATCCTGCATCGCGAACCGTTTCTGGTGGAAGTGATAGATCGCGCGACCAAAGGACAGTTTCGGCTGGGAATCTATCTGGCCGATCCTTCCAGCCCGGATGTTGAAACTCGCCTAATTGAAGAAGAACTGGGGATGTTGAAACCGCCCGTGGGTAGGTCGGGGTTGTTGAAACGTTTAGACACGGTGATCGAAACCCGCAAAGCTCTGGGAAACTCGGATAGAATCAGTATCAACCTGTTCCAGCACTATCCGACGATGGCTTACCTCATCATCGACGATGAATACTTCGTATACCCGTATGGGTATGCGACACTTGGAAATTTTAGCCCAGTATTGCACTTCTCCAAGACGATTCTCGCCCATCAAGGCTTTGTCACGTATATCGAAAAACAAGTGAACCTGATCAAATCCGCCTCGGTGGAGGCCGAATACTATCAGATTCGCAAGCGAGCGATCAGCGTCGATATGGATCGGCTGTACGCGTTGGCCGTCTATATTGTTCCCTCGCCGGAGAGCGCGTTGTATCAATTTGGCAGCCGCGTTCTGGGCTACGACCTGCGCACTCTACAGCCTGTAGCGAGCGCATATAGTGAGTATGTTGTCAAAGCGTGCGACTATGGTTTCCATCTGACGCTGGCGGATGTGCTCTACTTTTATTCGCCTCATGAAGTTCAATTGGCGCGGACACATTTGCAGTTCCTAGGCAGTGAATTTTCTACCTTTAAGCTCATGGATATGCGCGTTCAGGCGGGATTTCCCAATCCGCACTGCATCTCCTTGAGCGTAGATGATCCTTCGGGCGCCCTCGAAGCTATCCATACGGAGCTGGTGTATCGTCTCTACCGTCGTGCATTAGGGACGAACTACACCTTGGCCAATTTGCCACTCGATCGGGATAACCTCGGGCAGCGGGCAGAGTTGATGAAGCTGCATTATGGCGCACCCTACATCCTGAAACAGTATCGGCCACACTTCACGCTGTTGGACAATGTGCCGCAAGAAAAACAGTCAGAACTTGCGGCGGCGCTTCAGGCCCAGTTTGATCAGGAAGTGAAGGATACAACCTATTCAGTGCGGCAGTTGACATTGTTGGAGCGAAAAGACGATCATTGGATGGTCAGTTTGGAAACCCCCTTAGGACAATGATCATGGTAGATGCACGCTCACTAGATCACACATGTCGACAAAGTTATGTCAGTCTTCTGGCACGGGCTTATCGTGAGGGTTTGGCGGAGGAGGTACTGCAGAACTCACGGTCAAATTTGTGTGAATTGCGTGATGATCGCTGTTTCTTGCGTAATATCGCTTATCAGCCGACAGGCATCGCACTGGGACGACCGCTGCCAGATGCGACGGTTACAGCGCGCCTGGCGGAGATCACACGGCAATTTCGCGTGTATCTGGACGAGATGCTTGAAACTCCCGATCCCCAGGCTTTCGCTCAAGTCCCGCCGGATTGGTATCACATTACCCTGGTCAATCAGTCGCATTATGCTGATGGTGCCGACACGGTCACGCGGCGCGCGCAGCCGCCCGCGATTCAGCAGCAAATTCGCGATCTGCTCAGCACGGTTGGCCCGATCACCGTTCAGCTCGACCGTGTGATTCTGACCGCCCATGGTATTTTTATGGTGGCCTGCTACCCTCTTGGCGCCACATTCTTCGAACTGCGGCAGACAATTGTGAACCAGATACCGGTGCTCGCGACCAACACGCCGAGAACGGCCCATATGAAACTGGGACATCTTCAGACGATGCTGTCGCGTGCCCAGTTGCACGCGCTGCTGAAGGTTGTCTGCCAGATTGGGCAGCTAGACGCGGAACTTCAGTTCACGCAGGTGTACACACCTTCTGGTCGTCTGAGCATGATTGGCTGAACAATTGGCCGCTGCGAGTAGAATAGCAGCGGCCAACATGAGCTTTGTCACATGAAAAATCTACAGAAATCTGCTAAACTTGCACGTCATCTTTGTTCAGAATTTCACAGGAAGTAACCTTATGACGATCACACTTCCGCTCGTTTTGTCGGTGATCACGGCGGTGATCAGCGCGATTTTTGCTGGAGTGGTGTTCAAACGCTGGTGGACAGCGCGCTCTGAAGGCAAACAGCGTCCGCATCTGCTGGCGTGGTCGATTGGTTTGGCCTTGTATTTCCTCGGCTCATTCGCGCAGGTGGTGTTGTCCTTCACATGGAGTCCGATCTTTTTTGCGCTCTGGTACTGGTCGGGGGCGCTGGCCGTCGCGCCGTGGCTCGGGCAGGGCACCGTCTATCTGCTGGTGCGGCGCGGCAGTATTGCGCGCAACATCCAGATGGCGCTCATTCTGATCTGCGTGATGACGCTGCCGTGGGCGCTGTTTTTGACGCCCATGAACGGCGACGCATGGCGTCCGGGCATCGATATGGTCACCATCATCAACGATGTGATGCAAAAGGGCGGCGTGCGCGGTTTTGTGCCGATTATGAATATCTGGGGGACGCTAGCGCTCGTCGGCGGCGCGATCTATTCGGCGTGGCTGTTCCGGCGCAAGAACATCATGGCGAACCGCGCTTACGGCAACTGGTTGATCGCGGCGGGCGGGTTGTTCCCGGCGCTCGGCGGCGCGCTGATCCGCCTCAACTTGACCGAACTCAAATATGCGGGTGAGATGATCGGCGTGATTCTGATTTTCATCGGCTTCTCGCTGACGGTGAACGTACCGGAAGAGGCCAAAACGCCCAAGCACCGCAAAGCGGCGGAAGTGACCTCCACATGATGATCAGCGCCGAACTCTACCTGTTTCTGCGGCAGGCGCACTTTTTCGTGAGCCGCGCCGCGCTGATCATCGGCTTAGTTGGCTTTGGGGTGGCGCTTTACATCGGCCTGATCCGACACGGCGATGTGACCCCGTGGTTTCGGCGAGCGGTCTATGCCGTCACTGGACTGATGGTGGTTGAAGCGGGGATGGGCGCGCTGATGTATTTCGGCATCAATGCGCGCCCGCACGACGAAGTCCATCTGATTTATGGACTGGGCGCGATCCTGTCGCTGCCGTTCTTCATCTTCGTGGAGAAGACCGCCACCAAACGCCCGGCGATGGGCAGCTATATCTGGGGCTTTGCGCTGATCGCCGCGATCACGGTGCGCAGCATCATGACCGGCGCAGCGGGGTAAACGCGCACCCTCACCCGGAGTCCAGCTCCTAGAGGAGAGGGAAACTCGCCCGAAGAGGAGCCTGTTCTTGCTCCCCTCCCTGAATTCGGCGTGGGGTCTGTATCCCAATGGACTCACCTTGTGGTGATTGTCACAAGGGGCGTCGATGGGTTATAATCACCTTCGTTGATTCCCATTCACAAGGCAAGTTTAACCCTTATGGCAAAGCGACCCCCTGTTTATCCATTTACCGCGATCGTCGGTCAGGAGAAGATGAAGATCGCGCTCATCCTGAACGCGATTGATATGCGGATCGGCGGCGTGCTGATTCGTGGCGAACGCGGTACCGGTAAATCGACGGCGGCGCGTGCATTGGCGGCGCTGCTTCCCGAAATCGACGTGTTTACCGACTCCCCATTTAACGACGACCCCGCGCGCCCGGACACCTGGTCCGACTGGGCACGCGAGAATCAAACCGGCAATCTGGGTGTGGCGCGGCGTCATGTCCCCTTCATCGACCTGCCCGTGAGCGCGACCGAAGATCGCGTTGTTGGGACGCTGGATATCGAAAAAGCGATTCAGCAGGGCGTGAAGAAATTCGATCCCGGCGTGCTGGCGAACGCGAATCGCGGCATCCTGTACATTGACGAAGTTAACCTGCTCGACGATCACGTGGTTGATCTACTGCTGGACTCGGCGGCGATGGGCGTGAACGTGGTCGAACGCGAAGGCATTAGCTTTGCGCACCCGGCGCGCTTCATCCTCGTCGGCACCATGAACCCGGAAGAAGGCGATCTCCGTCCGCAGCTGCTGGATCGGTTTGCGCTGTCGGTGGAAGTCGAAGGCATTCGCGATGCGGGCAAGCGGATGGAAATTGTGGAGCGCCACATCGCCTACGAATCCGATGCCGAAGGTTTCCGCGAAGAATGGCAGCCGAGCGAACAGCAGCTCGCCGAGCGGATCATCGCCGCGCGTTCGCTGGTCGATGCCGTGAGCTACACCCGGCGTGATCTGTACAGCATCGCCACGCTGACGGCGGGACTGCATATTGACGGTCACCGTGCCGATATGGTCATTCTCAAGACGGCGCGCGCCTATGCCGCCTACAATCTACGTGACGAAGTTAACCAGCATGATATTCTGCTGGCGCTCGAACTGGCGATCCCGCACCGCTTGAAGCGCGGTCCCTTCAACGACGCGCAGATGAACATGGCGGAACTCGAAAAGAAGATGGATCAGCTTGAGACGGAGTGGGGCGAAGGGGACGAAGCCCAGGAGTCCACTGAAGAAGGCGCTGAGCAAACAGTCAAAAAAAAAGCCCATCAGTAGCCACGGATAGCAACCAGGACACGCCGGATTACGGTCAAACCGACCCGCAGCCCCAGAACGTTTTTGATAACCGCGATTCGTACTGGTGGGAGGGCGGTAAGAAAGTTCAATCCGGCACTGAGTTTGCCGCGCGCAAACTCACCACCACCCTCGATCATATCACCCGCCGCCAATCCGGTCGGCGTTCGCGCACCAAGACCGACCGTAAGCGCGGTCGCTATGTGCAGGCGCGCCCTGCCAATGGCAAGACCGACGATATCGCTTTCGACGCTACCCTGCGCGCGGCCGCGCCCTTCCAACGCGGTCGCGCCGATCAAAAAGCGGCGACCGGCATGGCCTATGCCCTCCGCAAAGGCGATTTGCAGCGCAAAGTTCGCGTGAAGAAGACCTCCAATCTGATTCTGTTCGTTGTCGATGCCTCGTGGAGTATGGCTGTCAGCGAACGCATGACTGCCACCAAAGGCGCGATCATGTCCCTGCTGACGGATGCCTACCAGCGGCGCGACCGCGTCGGCCTGATCGTCTTTCAGAAGGATCGCGCGAACATGATTCTGCCGCCGACCAACTCGGTCGTGCTGGCCAAAGAGGCGTTGACCACCATCCCGGTCGGCGGCAAGACGCCGCTCTCCGCCGGGTTGTTTTTGGCGCATGAGTGTGTCCGCAAAGAGAAGAATCTGCACCCGGATATCATCCCTCTGATCATTCTGCTCACCGATGGCGCGGGCAATGTGTCGATCGGCAAGGATTCGCCGCAGGAAGAAGCCCACCGCATCGCTGACTCGATCAAAGCCGATGACATCAAGACGGTGACCATCAACATGGAACATGTGGCGTTCGATCAGGGGTTGGCCAGCCGCCTCGCGGAGCGGCTCGGCGGGCCATGCTACACGCTCGCACAGATGCGCGCGGATACGCTGCTGGAAACGGTGCGCAGAGAGATGGATTTGAATTTGCGGTAATCGGCTTGACCACACCCCCGGCCCCTCCCCGAATTCAGGGAGGGGAGACAGCCGAAACGGGGTTTTCTCCCCTCGCCCCGCTGGCGTGGGAGAGAGGCTGGGGTGAGGGGTTTAAACACCCTTCTATATGCGTCTGCAATGGTCTGAGACGAAAATTTTTCTACATCTCCCGCGTGTTGCGCTTCTGCTGCATCAACTGGGCGACGGTCATCTCGTCTTCGTTGAGGTGCTGCGCCTCCAGTTCGGCGAGCTCCTCTTCATTCATCTCGCTGAGCAGGCGCTTGACGCGCATTTCGCGTGTACGCTTGATCTTCTCCGATTCGCGTGCGCTGGCGACGGCGGTCTGCTGCGCCTGCTGATGGCTTCCGCTCTCCCAGATGGCGATGGTCGCGCCCGTTGCGCAGAGCAGCGCCACAACGATGATGCCGAAGATCGCAATCTGCATGAAGTTCGACACAAATTCAGTGTTGGCGATCTGCGTCGCGAACGGCTGAATCTGGTCAAACCCCGGTACGTTAACTTGCTGCGGCACACCTTCCGTCCACACGGTATAGCTCAATGACGCCAGCAAGCGATCAATGGCAACGGCAATCGCCGCCCAGATTCCCAGTGTGGCAAACATCCGTTCGCGCATCATCTCTGCTCCTGAACTTTTGAAGTTATGCTTTAAATACGCAGGTGGCGGGCGAATCGTTGCACGTTCTTTAATCTGGGGAGTGTCTAAACAAACGCGAGTTATGGATAACACTTCTCTCACCCCACCCCCGGCCCCTCCCCGAATTCAGGGAGGAGAGACAACAGCTTGCGCCCTGTCTCCACTGTCCCCGCTGGCGTGGGAGAGGGATTGGGGTGAGGGGTACGAGCGAAGGAGGCTTGACCTAAGCGTGCCAGGTAGTGGCGCAACTCAGCATTATCGCCCTCGACGCTGTAGGTCTGGCTCTTGTTCGGGAGCGACAAGGGGATGCCCGGATTATAAATCAAGGCGTCTTAGGCAGGAAATGCATCATTGAAGTAGAAAACGGCCTGGGGTGCTTGGTCGACCAACGGGCGGTGGATCGGGCAAGGTCGCCACGTAGGCGTTAATCCAGTTGATGACGTGTATGGCGGGCGATGCGCCGAAAGTTCAGCCCATCGACACAGAACGCGACCGCTTGTCGGCGCAGCTGATCCAGGTAGACGGACGCTTTAGGCTTAGGTGGAGAGCGGCGGCCACACGCGCGACACCGATACCGCTGACTTCCAGCGGCAGTGAAGCCGATTTTCCGTTGTTTTTGGCTCTGGTGGCAGTTTGGACATGTGATCAGGCCCCTGCTCTACTTTTGACGCACTTCCTTCGCCACTCCCGGCTCATAAGGGTTCACACTTAAAGGAAACTTGATG
>CALKIA010000349.1 GCA_937988705.1 uncultured Chloroflexota bacterium
CGGTGCTCGCGCCATTGTCGCCGATCCATGTCATGATGCGCAGCGCTCCCAGCTCGTTGAAATCGACGACTATAATATCGCCGACCTGAAAGATCGTTGGGGTAGCGCCTTCGCACACCGTGTCCACCGGTTCCAGCAGGGCGCTCTGATCCTGGGTCGAGAGCGCGGTAACCGGCGTTAGCGTGGGCGTTAAGGTCGGCGTCAGCGTAGTGGTCGGCGTACTTGTGAAGGTGGCGGTCGGTGTGAACGATGGTAACGGCGTCGCCGTGATGTAACGCATCGGCGTGGGGGTGTTCGACGGCGTGAATGGGAAGGTATTGGTCGGTGTGATGGAAGGCGTCAGTGTCAAAGTTGGTGTCGGCGGAACGGGCGTCGGCGTATCCAGATCCGGCAGTAGGGTCGCGACGGCGCCTGAGGCGTTCGGCGAGGTGTAGATCGAAATATCGAAGTTCAGACTCGTGCCGCTAGAGCGACCGCCACCGCTGAAGTTCACATTCATGATTTTGACGGTGGGCGCGGCGAGTTCTCGCACGCGGGCCATGAAGTTCATCAGCTTCGGCAAATCACCTGTGACATTGAGGCTCATCCGCCGTTCGGCGTACGCGACTGCGGCGACGGTGGCCACACCCCGCCCACGCGCCTGACCACTGGGATTCTCTTCAACCAGACTGGCGATCGAGACTTGCGCTTCATCGGCATAGGTGTACAGATTAGCGAGAATGGAATCGATTTGCGCTTCTGTCCACAGCGGCAGCGCGGCATTGCTGAGTGCCGTTGATAACATTCCAATCTGGCCGTTCAAACTGGCGATCGAGGCCTGTGAGTCGGCCGCGCGTGATGTCGCCTGCGCATTGAGCTGCTCGCTGGCGGCGGTGACTTGCACGGACAACGCCTGATTGGTGCGGAGTTGCGGCGCGAGTTGGGTGACACCGTAGTAGACGATGCCACTGAGCAGCAGCCCGATCATCAGCGTAGGCAGCAGTGCTAGCGCGCGATTCATCAGGTCTTCAAGATTGAAGTTGAGATTCATACCTAATCCATGCCGCGAATGATATTGATATTGATGATGAATTCAATGATCTGCCGTTCGACCGTTTCGCTGTTGCTATCGGCGCGTTCGGTGATCGTGCGCAGTGTCAACGATTGGATGATGACGCGCGCAAACTGCGGATTCAGGCGCAGCGCATCGACGTAGATCATCACCGTTTCTTCGCTATTGGCTTGCCCGTTTACCACAATCCCGCCGTTCATCTCCGCGATGCCAATGAGCGCGAGCGTCTTGGGATCATATTGACCGAGGTAATGCATCGTTTCGGTCCAATTGAAGTAACTGGGTTCGAGGGTGGTCAGCAAGCTGCCGAGACTATTGGCGTTCGTCCGGATAGCTTCAAGGGTCGCGCGGACGTTAAGTTCCTCGGCCGCTTCGGCAGGGGTTGATTGCAGCGTTGCGGCGATCTGGGTCGCGTTTTCGCTCAGCGGCATATTGAGGTCTTGGATCGTTGAGGTGATGAGCACCAGCCCGGCCAGCATCAAACACAACACGATGATGAAGACCCCAACGAGCACCCGGCCTAAACCTGAATTGCCCGGCGTTTCATCATCATCATCGTCTAGGGCAGCCAGCGCCAGCTCGACGTCCTCGGTGACGACCAGTTTATCGTCTAACGCCTTAGGTTCACCAAGCAGATGTGCTGAATCGACTTGGGTCTTGGGGCGTCTTTGGGGTCCGTTGGGCATTGATCAAATCTTTCGCTAGCGCAAATTCCATGTAATGGGATTGTATAGCAAAGCGATCATCGCACCAAAACATAAAAATGGGGCATAAGGAATACGGAGGTGGCGCGCGTCGCGGCGCGTTAGCAACAACCAGCCCGCCAGCAGCGCGCCAGACCCAGCGCCAATGAGGAGCGCCCAGAGAACTTGCGGAAACCCAAAGGCGAAACCGATTAGCGCGGCGAGTTTCACATCACCGCCACCCAGGCTGCCCGGTTTGAGGCGTTGTGTGAGCGCGAAGATGCCAAAACTCAAGCAGCCGCCCACCAAAACGGGCCGTAAATCGGCATGGGTGACGAGGCTGCTGCCGACTGTCGCTCCGATCACGACGATCAGCAAGGGATAGACGATGATGTTTGGGATGAGCCGATGCTTGATATCCGTTAAAGCGATGAGCAGCAGCAGCGCGAAGGCCGCACACAGAGCGGCGGCGGGCAGCGGCTCCGGAGTCTTGGCCCACAACAGGGCAAAAGCGATCGCCGTCACCACCTCTACAAACGCTTCGGGGCTGCGTGGCCCATTGACCACGAACAGGCGGAAAGTCGGCAGCGGGTGGTCAGGATGACCCGCGTACCGGGGCAGCCCACCCGCCGCCCAGTTAATCACACCTCCGATGAGTAATCCCACGAGGGCAGCGGCAGCGCTGAGCATTAAACAGGTGCTCCTGAAATGTCATTCATACCGAGCTGCGTGGCGATTTCTTTGGTCAGGGCGGCGAGTTCGTGAATATCCACCGGCTCAGTCACGGCGAGGACTTTCTCTTTTTCGGCCGAGACTTCTTCATCCGAGAAAACGTCCGACAGCAGCGAGGACATCGCATTGTCTTCGGCGGCCTTCTGCTCTTCGGCGGTTTTCTGTTCCTCGGTTGTTTCGGCTGGTGGTGTCGTGGCGTCGGGCGTGACCGCCGCCGTTGGGGGAGGCGTGCCAACCGTCGGTACCACCGGGGCAGAAACGACGGTGGGTTTCGGCGCTTTTTCAAGTTGCATGGGATCGAGCGGAGCCGTTGCTGCGCCTCGGATAACCACCACGGCGGCTGCCTGTTCCTCGTCGATGTCGGTTGAGGTGACACGCGCCGCGCGCCGGGCCTTCACGACCTGCATTTTCCGTTCGCGTCGCCGCGCGCCCCGCCGCTGCATCTGGCGAATCTGCGCAAAGACGATGGCTGCAAAAGCAATGAATATCAGCGCGCCGATCAGCGCGAGGATAACCACGATGAGCGGCTGCGCGAGAAGTTCCTGAAGGAGTGGCATCATGATAGCTCTCGTTTCGATCCTTGGTTACTGTACCAACATTTTGGCGACCATCGGCGGTACGCCGATCATGGCGACGCCTGAGAGGAAGATGAGCAGTGCGGTATACATGGTCACCTTGAGCTTGAAGCCGCCGCTGCAGAAGATAATCGCCGACGCGCTGACCAGCGCCAGCGCTAGAATCATCACAAGGGTGATTGTTGAGAGAAACTGCAGATCCGCAGCGGTAAACTGCGCCATTCCCAGACTCATGGAAGGAGTTGTTGAGAGTGCGTCGGTATCGTTGGGCATGAGCGTGGCGATCAGCGCGGCAAAGTTCTGCACAATCGACAGCACAAAAATCATCAGCCCGGCGACCACGCCCTGCATCACGCTAGTCAAACCGGTGAAGGTCCCGGATACGAGCCGCCGCTTGGCGCGAAGTTGAACCGCTTTTGCCGTGAACAGCGAGCAGAGATAGCCCACGCGTTCCGGGTCGCCACCCATTTTGACCGCGCCGTAGAAAATATCGATCACATCCGCGATCAGTTTACTGCCCGATTCCTGCCCGAATTTTTTCCAGCAGACTTCTGGTTCAACCAGCGCTTGCAGACGCTTGCTCAACCGGTTGATGTCGGCTTCCAACGTCGGGAACGAGGTCAGGTCAATTTTGGTGAGCGCTTGCTTCAATGTCGTACCACTGGAGGTCGCCATGCCGCCTGTCGAACGCAGGAACGTCGCAAATTCAATGTCTTTCTTGATGAGTTGGCCGTCGCTGCGCGCTGCGACCAAACCGACAGGGAAGAGCACCGCCGACCCCACCATCAAGATGTAGCCGAGTTCCACACCAACCACATAGAGCGCGACCGCGCCGATGACGACGACCGGGACCATAATGCGGAAGAGGCTCAAAGAGCGCCGCTGCTCCGCCGAGCCTTTCGCCGCGCTGCCGACCATCTGCTCTTTGGGGGTCGACCGCAGGATGATCCACGCGCCGAAGCAGGCCATCACCAGCCCCGTGAAGATCAAACTCGACATCGTGGTCATGTCGGTTGAGTAGACCATCGAGGTGATCACCTGAATGATGACGATGAGCGCGACGGAGATGACGATTGAGGAGAAAGCATCTGTCCACTGCTTGAGCGATTCCAAACTGCGTTCATAGTCGTTCTGGTAGTCATCCGCTTGCACGCCCGCTTCCCGGGTCAGGAAGTCCGGCAGCGACTCACCTGAGCGCAGTGTGTCGGAGAGGCGCAGCAGGAAGCTTTTCATGTTTTCCGATTTGGCCATAGTGCCGATACGGCGGCAGGCTTCCGGATAGTCGTAGCGGAATTCGTTCACAAGCGTGTTGATCGCCGCGAAGTAGCTCGCGGCAGTCGAAGACGACTGGGACGCTGCTGTGAACATCCGACTGCGCGATAGACCCGCCGAGGCCATCGCTGACATATACGTCATCTGGTAGTACAGCTCGAACGGTGAAACTGCCTTGAAAGTGGGCTGAGCTGCCCCTTTCGTGACGGTCTTGTTTGCCTCCGATTCCGCACTCGGCGCGTTTGCCGCCGGATCAGAGGAGCTTCTGCTGTCTTGCTTCGGCAAGAACTTGGAAGAATTTGTCAAAGTCCGTCACTCCCTTTTCTTTATGCAGTTTCTCGAAGATACGCGCGCGCCGTTTGACTTCGTCATAGATTTCTTTGCGGCGGTGCGGCGGGATGCCGCGCTTGATGGCAATGATTTGTTCCAGCAGATAGCTGTTCATGTAACCGGGAAATTCGAACGTATCATTGGCCGGGTTCCAGCGAAACGCTTCCAGATAGGAGAAGCTGTCCGTACCGGGGTCGTAGCCGATGATCTCGTTGACGCTCAGCACGCGACGCGCTGATCTTCCATCGGCCAGACGGACGGCGGACTGAATAACCACCAGGTTCAGGTTGTCGATGTACGTCTTGGGAATATTGATCGGATCGCCCGTGAGACGCTGAATCAGCTTTTCGACGGATGCGGCATGGAAGGTGGACATGACGCCGTGACCCGTCTGCATGGCCTGGAACGCGACGACGGCTTCGATCGCGCGGATTTCACCGACGATGATGAGGTCAGGACGCTGACGGAGAGCAGCGCGCAGCAGTTCGAACATGCCGACTTCGCCGCCTTTTTTCTCGCCGCCGCCCCCCATTCGGGTTACTTCCTGCACCCAGTTCTTGTGCGGCACATAGACTTCCGGCGTGTCTTCGATGGTGACGATTTTGGCTTCCGGTCGGATGAATGTATTGATGGCGTTGAGCAGGGTCGTTTTACCGGAGGCCGTCGCTCCGACGACGAACACGTTCATACCTTCTTCCAACATCAGCGAGAGATAGGCGGCGATGCTGTAGTTGAGGCTGCCAAACTCGACCAGCTCGAGCACGCTGGTGGGCGTGCCGCTGAATTTACGGATGGTAAAGTTGCTGCCGCGCTTCGAAATTTCACGGCCGTACACAATGTTGATACGCGAACCATCCGGCAGCACCGCGTCGACCAGCGGGTTACGCACGGTGACCGGATTCTTGATCCATTCGCCGAGCCAGACCGCGAATTCGTCGACATCGTCGTGATCGGCAAACGCGATCGACGATTGGACACTACGGAAAATCTTGTGTTCGATGAAGATGTGGCCGACACCGCTGCAGCTAATATCTTCGATGAAGTTGTCGAGGAGCAGCGGTTGCAGCACACCGAGACCAACTTTGTCGCGCAGCACGCGGTAGCGGATCGCTTCGCGTTCAGCCGGCGAAATCAGGACTTTATCCTGCCGGGTCTTGGCATTGGCGGGTTTAGTCGTGGTGAAGAAGGTGTCGATGAGCTGGTAGAGCAGCTCCTTCTTCTCATCTTTGTCTTCCGTGCGCCCGATTTCTTCCGCCCAGGTCACGAGGCGTTCCTCAAGCTGCGGCAAGAGATGCTCAATCGGAACAACGACCGTCGGCTCGATCGAAATGTAGTGATCGCGCCCGCCGAGTGCGTCCGGGTAAAGGTGGACGAACAGCCCGTCTTTGATCGGGTAGATGAGATTGCGCCGGGGCAGCTGACTCAAACCGCGATTGGGCTTGACGTAGTAATCGGGCACGCCGACTTCGTTGATCGGGACACGCTGGAGATAGCTAGCCAGAAAAGTCGAGCCTTCGCATGCCTCGCGCAGGGCAGGGGACAGCATCGGCAGGAGCTTATCAAGTGAAGTAACTTCCGTGTCAGGGCTAAAGTTGAAAGGTAGAATCGATTGAGCCATTTTGGATTACCCACGCGCTTTGCTGATGGGGATGAGACGCAGTCCCCAACCGGGTTCAACATCGAAACCAACAATGGCGCCCGTCACACTGCCCGCGCCACGGATTTTGACGACTTCCAGCGTCTTGATCAGGCGCTGCCCGTCTTTTTCGGAGCGCAGAATAACATGTGCATCACACATGGAGCGGATTGGGCTGAGTAGATCGTGGTTGACCGTGCTGTCATGGAGCGTCACCAGCAGCGTCATACCAGAAGCACATAACCGTTTGCACGATTCGAAGAATTGCAGGATCGATACATCGGACTTGGCATGTGAGACGGCCGCCGTAAACGAGTCGATGGCGATCAGGTCAGGCTTGATCAGATAGGTGCGCATCGCGTCGAGCAGCGTGACTGGGGCAGCATCGCCGAGCCGGGCCAGTTCCATCGAGTGGACGCGCAGGCGGCCAAGCAGCAGAAAGTCCAGCACATCAAGATCGATGCTCTCCATCTGTGATAGCAGGCTTTTGACCGTGTTTTCGCTGGTGAAGACGGTCGCGCGCAAGCCGGATTGCAGTGCGCCCCAGATGAACTGCTGCGACAAGACGGATTTGCCCGCGCCGGAACTGCCTTCGATTAAGAGCAGAGTTCCCACCGGCAGACCGCCGCCCATTTTCGAATCGAGTTCAGGGTTGCCTGAGGAGACAATGCGCCGCTTCAATTCACCAGTTTGACCCTGTTTCTTGGAGGCCGTGGTATCGCTCATGATCCGCTCTTTCACCGCTCAGGGAGCTGGCGTAGGTTCGATAATCGTCAGGCTAAAGGGCATGGCAACGGTGTCTTTACCATCAGTGACGGTGAAATTGAAGGCGTCGAAACCCGCTGTGCCGTTATTCGTATACGTTAGCCGTCCCGCGTCGATGTCGGCCTGGGTGAAGGTGTCCATGAAGTTCAACGCGCCGAGGGTCGGCGGGCTGACGATGGTATAGGTGATATCCTCGCCGTCCAGATCAGTGGTGCGTAGCTCGGTGTTGGTGATTGTGATGGTGCTGCCTGTAATCACGGTGCTGCCGGTATGTAGGACAACCTCCGGCGGGTGATTACTGGTGAGCATGGTGGTCGAACTGGAGCCGTTCGGCGCGCTGACGCGCACGACGATACCGGTGCCGGCATCGACTGGTGGCGAAACGTGTACGGTCATCGTCACCATTTCGCCCGGGTCGAGAATGTTGCGGCTGTAAATCTCGGGGATCGGCGTCGCGCTGTCAACGTTCAGGCCGATTGTCCCGAGCGTCCACGCATTGGGTGCACCGCCGTTTGGCAGCCAGTCGATATGATAACTCGTCAGATCATCGCTGTAATGGACAATTACATCCCATTTGTCAAAGTCCATGATTGACTGGACACCGGTATTCGCGAGTGTCAGCACGATGGTCGACCCGAAGTCGGTGGTGTGTGCTTCGAGTGGGGTCAGCTGTGTGCCCATCTGGAGTTCGTGGCGGTCTTGCATTTCCACTACGGCAGCTTGCACGGTTTGCTGGGCGCTCATCGAGGTCTGAGACAAGCTCAATCCGGCGAAGAGCATCAGAAACAAGACGAAGACGGCGGCAATCAGCGTTTCCATGAGCTACATCCCCAGCACCGTATCTTCGGAGTTGCCATTCGGCAGCGTCAGGCGGATGTTGTACCGTTCGGCTGGGAGCTGTGTTAGAAAGCTGATAGTGATCCGCAAAGTTGCCGTCGGCACCCATTCATCGTCATTCTCAAACGTGTACGTCCAGTAGGGAGCGCCGGAACTGCTGCCGTACGGAATGTGTTGGAAGTAGTTTTCTGTCCAGAGGAAAACATCCAAACGTTCAAGGGCGGTGATCCGGGTACTGCCCACATTCTTGACCCACATGAAGAGATCGAAGGTGCTGCTGCTGTTCGTATCGACCCAATTGTTGCTGGCGTCGAGTTCTGCCGCCGCGTGAATGATGTTGACCTGGGTCTGCATCTGATCTTCGGCGCGGTCCGCCATGTCCGTGATCGCGTTGCCGCCTTCGACAATAGCGGGGTAAGCGATGTTAAACAGCATGACCGCCATGATGACGCTGATGACGATGAGGAGGGCAGTGGTGATCGTTTTATCCATGAGCTTTTAGCCTAGACCTCGCCCTCGACCTTTTTCAAGCCTTCGATCAGCCGACCGATTAACTGTTTGCGGCTCTTGCGTTCGTTGCCGACGCCATCGCCATTGACGACGCGGATCGGTGCATCGCTGTTTTTGAGTGAACTGCTCGCGCCATCACCCCAGACCGTGGGGTCAAAGACGAACGGCATACTACCGTTGTTGGCGAAGTCGTTGTTTTCGTTCAGGAACATGAGCGGGTCAACTTCTGCGGCCGCTGCTTCATGAATGAAGTGCTGTAAGAACGAGCTCGGCGCGTCCGGGCGACTCGGGGATTCGCCTTCCCAGGTTGTACTTTCAAAAGCGGCGATGAACTGGATGAGCGCATCGGCCACTTCCGGTGCGAGCTTGCGTTTGCGCGCGTACTGCTCGATCAAAGTGCGTGTAGAAGGCGCGCCAATTTCCTCGACGCGCTGGCGCGTCCAGTCTTCCAGTTTGGTCAGCGCGGCCCAGTCAGAGGCGGATAGTTCGTCACTGTCATTGTTCTTGCGGCGGCGGCGGGTGGGTGGCGTGGACTGGGTTTCTTCATTCATCATGGATTGCATACGCGGCGCGTGCACGGGTTCAACCTGCTTGACCCTCTGCTGAGGCGTGGGTTCGTAGACTTCGCGCGGCTGCTGGACTTCGTAGATGGGTTCTTCGATGTCGGGTTGGGTTTCGATGTCGCGCATCGACACGACTTTGTGGTGGGGCTGAGATTGAGCTGGCTGCGGCTGCGGTTGCGGTTGCGGTTGCACTTGTGGCTGCGGTTGCGGAACCACTCGACTGGGTTCTGGTTCTCTCATCTCGACGGGGGCAGCGATTTGAACGGCGCGCAGGCTCGGATACGTATTGGTCAGCAGGCTTTCTTGAATATCCAGCAGCGTGGCCTGGATTTGATTCTTGAGGATTTGGACTTCTTCTT
>CALKIA010000350.1 GCA_937988705.1 uncultured Chloroflexota bacterium
CGGCGCAGGGAACTCGTGTTCCACTGGCAAGCATGAAAAACCTACCCCTGTTAGCTCACCCCAACCCCTCTCCCCGCTTGCGTGGGAGAGGGGCGAAGAACGGCTTTTGTTGGCTCCCCTGCCTGAATTCGGGGAGAGGTCGAGGTTGGGGTGAGAGAAGGGTTATGCCTAGCTCACCTTAAAATTGCCGGTTTCCGGCTTGCAACCACCCGTGCGCGCAAACGTAGATCAGAGTAAGATAGGGCTAGGAAACGAGGTCTTTAGCAACGTTATGATCAATGGACAACTCATCCCCCATCCTCAGGGCGTGCAGCGGATGTTGCTCAAACTGCCATTATGGATGTACCGCGCGGGGCTCGGAGAATTCCTCAATCTGCTGCGGATTATGGTGCTTGGCACGCGCGGACGCCGGACTGGCTTAGCACGGTACACGCCGATTGAATATCGACGGCATGGCAGCAAAATTTACGTGATGTCTGGCTGGGGCGAGCAGCCCCATTGGTATCAGAATTTGCTGGCGTCGCCCGCGGTGACGCTCCAGCTGGGCCAGGAGCGCATCGAGGCGCACGCGACCATCGTCACCAATGCGGGCGAAGTGCTGCGCGTGCTGCATTTGTTCCGCCGCGCTGCCCCCTTTGTGTATGATCCCATGCTGGCGCGGATGAGCGAACGGGCTTCGATCACGCCCAAGACGCTCCCCGAAGTCAGCGATCGCTTCACCATCGTTCGCTTCGATCCGCAGGCTGCCCCACCCGGAACGCCACTGCCGCCCCTCCCCACCGACCTGACGTGGGTGTGGATCGGTCTGGTCGTCTCCGGGTTAGCGACTGCGCTGATCGTCAGTCTGGTACGTTCCGCGAAACATGAGTGAAAACATTCTGCGACAGGTCCGCTTAGCGCTGCAAACCGGCGATTATCCGACCGCCATTCAGGGCTTGGAAAGCGCCGCGCACGCCGCGCGCGACGCGGGTGATCGCGCGGGCGAAGGGCGACATCTCGGTAACCTTGGCCTGATTTATCACCGCATTGGCATGCCGGAACAGGCGCTGCTGGCGTTTCAGCGGGCGTTGATGAGCGCCCGGGCTGATGGCGACCGCCTGACCGAAGATGGTTTGCTCGGCAACATGGGCAACATTCTGCGCGAGATCGGACGCTTTGACGAAGCTATCTTGCATCTGAATCAGGCGCTGACGCTGGCGCATGAAGTCGGTGACGGGCGTGGGCGCGGCATCTGGTTGGCGAATCTCGGGCTGGTCTACGATGATATGCGCCAACCAGAAGACGCGATTCGGTTGCACGAAGAAGCAGTCGGCATCGCCCGGTCGCTCGGCGATCAGCGCGGGTTGGCGGTGCGGCTTGGGAACCTAGGCAACAGCTTTGTCGCGCTCAACCAATTTCAAGCGGCCATCCCCGCCTTTGAGGAATCGGCGCTGTTGTATCGCGATCTCGGGGACAAAAGTGTACAGGCGCAGCGCCTCGGCGTGATCGGCAATCTGTATGCGGCCCTCGGACGCAACACCAGCTCGCGGCGCAACCAGATCGAATATCGCCAGCAGGCGCTCAAATACTATGGGCGCACCCTGGAGATCATCCGCGAACTCGCCGATCAGCGCAGCGAAGCCGATTTACTGCGCTCCATGGGCACGCTGAATCTGGAATTGCACATGGCCGACGAGGCAAGCGCCGCGCTGGATGAGGCGGTGCGCTTGTATGCGGCGCTCGGCCTGCCCGAGATGGCCGATTCGACGCGCGCGCTGTATCCGGAGGGTGGATGAATTCGCGCCGCTGGCCGTTCGCGCGGCGGCGGCGGCGGCCGCTCGTCAACCCCTTTGTGCTGCAGCGTCCGGTCGCACTCGTCGTGCGCGCCGACCCTAACGAATCGCTGCACACATTGGTCGAAGCTTCGCGCCCCAGCGCCGAACGACTGCACTTGCGCAACCTGTTCATGGAGGGACGGCGGTATTACGTCCAGCCCCGCCCGAACGGTTTTCGCCTGACCAGCGATACGCATCAATTCTGGGGCAGCCGCCGCCAGCGGACGGGTGTCGCCGCCGCAGTATTCGGCGAAATCTCCACATTGGAAGGCGATGATTCGATCACCTCGATCCGCCTCACCACGCGTGTGCATGCGCCCTACATCCTGAGCGCGTTCCTCATCCCCGCCTTCATCGGCTCGATCATCGCGTCGCTGCCGTGGGAGACGCCCATACGCATCACGTTGATCGTGACACTGTTTCTCTTGTCATGGTTCGGCCACTGGGTGAATGCCGCGCTGCAAGCCAGCGAGATGATTTACTTTGTGCGCTGTGCGTTGGAACATTTCCCCCCGGTCGAAATCGGCACGCTCACGGCCTCCGTGCCGCATGTGGTCAACAAGCCGCGCGAAGACTTCCGCACTGAATGGCAGAAGTTCTACGACGAGCACGCGGGGTAGAAACTGCCCCCACCCCCAGCCTTAAAAATCGACCCCACCCCCAGCCCCCTGTTAGGGGTAGGTTTTTAGTGGTAGAGACTAGGCAGGCCTCGTGCTCCCGTGAAAATACACCCAAAACGGTGCCGACTATCGCTTCGATTTTTCCTGGG
>CALKIA010000351.1 GCA_937988705.1 uncultured Chloroflexota bacterium
CGGCGATCACGATCAGCGTGAGGTAGACCAGCGCCACGATCAGCATGACGCTCGCGCCGGGCACGATGCCAATACGCGCCCGGCGCACCAGTTCGTCCCACGTTTCGATGGAGGTGGGGTAGAGCGAGAGTTTCGCGATCCACGCCAGCAGCAGCACGAAATAAATCCACAGGTAGTTGCGCCGCAGTCGCCGCCCGAACGCCTCCCACGCCGAAATCGGAAACTTGGGCACCAGCAGACTTTTCGCCAGCTTGTCCGACCATTCCGCGCGGGGCTTGAAAGGCGGAATGAGCATCGCGGCGTAGAAATCCGTTTCGATCAAGCGGACGCGGTAGCTCCAGAGTTCGTAGTAGCGGTAGCGCCGCGCTTCGATGAACAGAAACAGCGTGATCAGCACCGAATTCAGGATGATGATGCTGTGATTAGTGTATTGATCGCTAAAGCCAAATGTGATCGCCGCGCCGGTGGCCACCAGCGCCCAGTTCGTCGTCACATCGAGGCGACTGCGCCACGCATTCGCCCGGGAAATCTCTGCCCGGTAGAAATGCACGAGCGCTGTATTAAATTCAGACGGACGCAGTTTATAGCCGCGATACGTCCACACTGACGGCTCATTGGTTGGCTCTTGCATGAGAAAAGTCATCCAAACTCAACATTTCTTTCGTTATTATAGCAGGCATTGTCATTTGCATTGACCACATTTTCACGTAAGATGTTTGTATCCATAAGCGGAATTTCAAGCGTTATGAAGATTTGGCAATTATTCATCTGGCTATCGGTGGTTTCGCTGTTCACTGGGCCAATCTCGGCCCTGACACAGGTGTGTACTGGAATCGTGCAGCAGGCGATGGATGCAACCCATACGCTGTGCGATGAATTAGGTACCAATCAGGCATGCTACGGCCACGCACGTTTAGAAGCCCTGCCGCAAATCGGCCTGGCCGATTTCAACTTTCAAGCGCCGGGGGACATCATCAATGTGGCCGCGCTGCGTTCGCTGCGCCTAAGCGCACTCGACGAGCAAGCTGGAATCTGGGGGGTTGCGCGCATGACCGTGCAGCCGAGTGCGCCCGATGTCGATCCCGGTGAACAAGTGACGTTTTTGCTGTTCGGCGATGTCGAAATTCAGAACTTGATCCCAGCGCCGACGCAGACCACGGCTCGCGTATTGTCGCGCCTCAACGTGAATGTCCGTCGTGATCCCGCGTTGGAAGCCTTTGTCACGCGGACGCTGGCCTCGGGCACCGTGGTACGAGCGCGCGGCCGCACGGAAGACAACCAGTGGCTCTATATTGAAACGGTGAATGGAGATTTGGGCTGGGTGAGCGCGCCCGCCATGGAGATCGACGGCGGTCTGGCGGCGATAAACGTGCTGGAACCGTATGCCGCCAGTTTCGGGCCGATGCAAGCGATTCGCCTGGAGACGGGTGAAGGTGGCATCGTTTGCGATAATATGCCGGAAAGCGGTGTGCTGATCCAGACACCGGACGGCGTGGCCGAAGTTAGCCTGTGGATTAATGAAGTCAAAATCCGCCTTGGCTCAACGGCCTACATTCGGGCGGGTCGCAACCGCGACATGCGCATCACCATGCTTGAAGGTCAGGCGCAGGTGGAAGCGCAGGGACAAACGGTGATCGCCTCGGCGGGAACAGAACTGACGATCGCGCTCGATCAAAATCTCGCACCTGTGGCACCTCCGAGCGCCCCGCAGCAGATTCAGCAATCGGTGGAGAATCTACCGGTGCAGGAATTGGAGCGCAGCTTCCCGACGTTTACGCCCACCCTCATCCCAACAGCGACTCCCTCACCGACGAGCACGGATACGCCCACGCCCATCCCCACGTTTACGCCGAGCGCCCTGCCGCCAACTGAGACGCCATTCCCGACCAGTACCGTTATACCTAGTAACACACCGACGGTTATACCAAGCAACACACCAACGGTTATACCTAGCAACACGCCGACGGTTATACCAAGCAACACACCGACTGAAACACTAACAGTCACACCGACCCCCAGCGCCACGTCCACACCGCGCCCGTCACCGACTGATACGCCGACCTTGGACCCAAGCGGCTCAGCTTTCAACCCGGAACCTATGGTCGGGCTGATCGTTACGCCGACTGATTTGCCCACACAGGTAACCACGACGGTTGACAACCTGTCGCCCGGACAGAGTCGCCTGCTGTCGCGCACACCGCGGGGTCGTGGGCAAGAGGATTCAGGGAAACTTGCGCGGCCTGAGGCGATTTCAACGAGAGATTCGGCGCGCTGAAACGCGTGACCCATCAACCCCGCCGGGGGAGGCGCGCCAACGATAAGTCCAGGGCTCTCCCCTAGCGGAGGACTGAAAGGCGACAGTCCCACCAGCCAGAATCTCTGTAAGGGCGAGGCTTGCCGGGCGCTCGGTAGAACAGTGTGAAGTGAATTTTAGATTCAGTTTTCGGGTATGCGGACGCCATTCATGGCGTCCGCTGTTTCTAAACGGACTTCACGCTGTTCTGCCTGTACCAGCGTGCCTCGTCTTCCGAGGCCGGACAGTGTCGGCGGTGTCCCTACAATTAAGAAACCCACCCCTATCCTAATCGCACGGCGTCGAGGATGCCGGCGCTCGCCCCGGTGAGCAGATGATCAACCGCGCGTTCGGCCACACCTGCCCCGAAGGCCAGCCCATGCCCCGTGAAACCGACCGCGAAGCCGATGCGCGGCGCACCGGGAATCGTACCAATGAG
>CALKIA010000352.1 GCA_937988705.1 uncultured Chloroflexota bacterium
CACTTCCTTCGCCACTCCCGGCTCATAAGGGTTCACACTTAAAGGAAACTTGATGGAACACGCGCCCTGTTTGCACTTTATCCTGCCACACCCCGGCGAAAACCGCATTCTAGTGCTGCCTGACGCCTCCGGCTGGACGCTGCCGCAGATTCAGCCCGAAGGTGACCTCGACAAGCTATTCGACTTCTTCGAGTTCGGCATGAAAATTCAAGCTGTCGCGGGCTGCGTGGTGATCCCGCTGTGCTGCCCCTATGTCGAGGAAGCAAATGATGCGCAGGGACAGCGCTTGATTTTCGTGCTGGAAAACCGTGATCCGTCGTTTCAGCCGCCGGACGGTGCGCGCTGGATCACATCGGACGAGTCAGGCAGTGTTACGCCTGACTATCTGCGCCCCACGCTGGAGATATATTTCCGCGAACGCGAGACGGGCATCTATCCGCCGGAACGCTTGCCCTGGGCATTTCCCGGCTGGCAGGATGAAGCACACGACTGGATCAAACAACATGCCGCCGCCAACGGCTGGACGCTCGAAGGCGAGATCGAAATGGTGCGCAAGTGGTGTATCGCCTGTGTGATCAAAGCACCCACCAGTGCGGGCGCTCTCTATTTCAAAGCTGCGTCGCCGACTTTCGCCCGTGAAACCGCGATCACCCGCCTGTTATCCCGCCACTTTCCGACCCATATCCCGACCATTGTCGCCTCTCAGGACGCCAGTCATTGGCTGCTCCTGCGCGACTTTGGCGGGACGCTGCTCGGCGACAGCAAGAACGTTGCTGATTGGGAGCGCGCCATGCGCGAATTCGCCGCCTTGCAAGTGACCATGAGTGGGCAGATCGAGGCGCTCTTTCAATGCGACGCGATGGATTATCGGCTGGAAGTGCTGCCGGAAAAGCTCGATGGGCTGCTGGCAGACGAGGAAATCCTGAAGCCAAACCAGATCACAGCGGAGGAAATCGAGCGGGTACGCAGCCTTGTGCCGCGTATCAATGCCATGATCGAGGAAATGAAAGGCTACAACCTGCCAGCAACCATCGTCCACAGTGATTTCCATCCCTGGAATATCGCTGTCAATGAAGATCGGATCATCTTTTTCGACTGGAAGGACGCCGCTGTCGGGCATCCCTTTTATGATCTCGCGCCTCTGCCTCTGAACATCATTCGTCGACGTATTTTCCCGGATCAGCCGGAAATGATTGCCCATCTGCGCGAGGTTTACTTAGCGGCGTGGACAAGTTTTGCGCCGCTGGAAACCTTGCGCAGAGCTTTGCTGCTGGGGGAAGCCCTCGGCGTACTCCAGAAGGCGCTCAATTACCGTCACCTGCTGCGCTGCCTCGAACCGAACGAACGCTGGATGGTGGACTATACCGGCGCGGCGGTCAAGGATTTTCTGACGAAGGTTGAGGCGTTGCAGGATAAGTAATTCATAGGGGTGCAGCTGCAGCCCGCAGCGCCCCTGCAAGGATCATCACGAAATTAAACACTCCCTAATCTGGATCAGATAGCGCCAAGCGGGGTGTCCGCGCTATGATCAGTGATCTGCAAACTGAACGCATGAGGCGCTAAATACAGATGAGGCTGCTTGTGATGCTGCGAAAACTGATACTGCTACTTGGGCTGCTCGGCCTGTGTGCGCCGGCCGCTTCCGCGCAGCGCGCTGCGCCGCCCACCGTCGAGCGGTGCGTGAACCTTGGCAATATGCTCGAAGCGCCCAACGAGGGCGAATGGGGCTCCTACGTCGAGGAATACTACTTACAGACGATTGCTGACGCCGGGTTTGATGCTGTGCGCATTCCGACCAAGTGGTCTGGCCATGCGGATCTCAACCCGCCGTATACTATCGACGCGGGGTTTTTCGACCGCCTCGATGAGGTGATCGGCTGGGCGCTGGAGGCTGACCTGACGGTGATCCTCAACATCCACCACTACGACGAAATGGCGTGGGATCCGGAAGGCCATCTGCCGCGCCTGATCGGGCTGTGGGAACAGATCGCCGCGCACTATGCCGACTACCCGGATACGCTGATCTTTGAAGCCATGAACGAGCCGAACAGCACGCTCACGCCGGAACTGTGGAACACCATGCAGCCGCAGATCGTGGACACGATTCGCGCGAGCAATCCGACGCGCACGATCGTGATTGGCGGTGGGAACTGGAATTCGATTGACGGCCTGCTGACGATGGATTTGCCGGACGACGATCACCTGCTGGCGACGTTCCACTTCTACGAGCCGTTCAATTTCACGCATCAGGGCGCAGAATGGGCGCCGGAGATGGACGCCTATCTCGGTATGACGTGGGGTGGCAGCGTCAACGATGAAGCCAATGTGGCGCAGCGCCTGCGCCTGGCGGCGACGTGGAGCGCGCAGACGGGTATCCCCGTGCTCATGGGTGAATTCGGCGCGTACAACCGTGCCGATATGGACTCGCGCTTCAAGTGGACGACGTATGTCCGCGAAACCAGCGAGTCACTGGGGATGGGCTGGTGCTACTGGGAGTTTGCGTCCGGTTTCGCCATTTTCGACCCGGCGGCGCGGCAGTTCAACGAGCTGCTGCCCGCGCTGATTCCTGAATAGGCTGCTAGGGTAACCCGGGCATTTCGGGTTCGATGCGCGCTAGGCGCAGGCTGCCCACGGGCAAACCCAGCGCTTCCACCAGCCATGTGATCGTGCTGGCGATGTCGATATAGCTGTGGTCGTGCAGACTCCAGTCGCGCGTGAACTCGACCTCCGTTGCGCTGATCTCGTTGACGAACCAGCCCTGTAAGCGCAGTTGACGCAGGGCGTTCTTGCTGACCGTTCGCTCTAAACCGGCATCGGCCACGGTGATTCGGCCGCTGGTGCGCAGCCCAATCGGCGCTATCTGGTTTCGTGTCAGCCGCAGCTCCAACCGATCCTCTTCCTCCGCGCCAAACAGATCGCCGCCGAGGATGGATTTGGTAGAGCGCAGTTCCCAGCTGCCCCCATCGACTTCCGAGTTGCGGGCAATGAGCTGCAAAACTGAGGCGATTTCCAGAACGGCGAGGCGGCGCCGGCGGCGGACGCTGATCAACGCCAGCGGCATGCCGACCAGCAGCAGCCAGGTGAGCGCCAGCAGTACGAGCGCCGTGCTTCCCTCGATGCCGAAGGTGATCACGAGCCGCAGGGCGAGCGTGAACAGAACCGCCGCGCTCACCGCGTAGATCGCTCCGAGGCGCAGTTTGGCGGTTCGGCTTAGGTCGTCCAATTCCGAACCGGTGACGAGGCCGCGCTTCGTGTCATCCATGTTGGCGTAGGCTGCATCAAGGTTGATGTTCCGACTCGCCGTGCGCGCCACCCACTGAAGGGCAAGGGTCAGCACCAGCAGCGCGGCGAGCCCTGCTGCAAGCCCGCCGCCAAACATCGTTACGAAATCGTCACTCAGCATGATGGCTTCCTCATTCTGGCTCACTGCCGGTGGGCAAATACATTGCGGATCGAGCGCAGCTCCGCTTTAAGGCTTTCGGCGATGGCATGGCGCTGTTCTGCCAGCGACTGCCGCATTTGCGTCCATGTCGCGCGCAGTGAGGCTTTCACCTGCCGCGCTGTTGTGCGCATCCAAGCGGCGATCTGTCCACGCACAGCGGCCAGCGACTGCAGCAGCCGCGTCCATTGGGCTTTCAGAGCGGCGCGCACTTCCGCGCTTACCCGGACGATGAAGTGCCAGATGTTCCGCAGACTGGTCACGAACCAGCGCCGGATGGCTGTGGCGATCACGACCGCTTTGTGCCAGACGACGCCTAGTACATAGCGGATGCCGTGCCACACCCAGGCCAGCGCTTGCCGGATCGGGCGGATGATAGCGTGGACCAGGTGGTTCAGGGCGTGCCACCCGTTCGCGATCAAATGAGCGATGGTCTGGGCGATGTGGTTCAGCAAGTGTCCGATCCAGCGGAGGCTGAGCACGATTTGCCGCCCCAACCAGCGGACAGGCCGCAGTGCGGTCATCACGATCTGGATCAGGCCGTTCCAGACGAAGCGCACTGCCCGCAGCAAGCCAGCGCGGATGGACACCACGGCGCGGGTGACGAGGTGAAACGCCGCGGTGATCCAGCCTATGACCGCTGCCAGCAGCTGCGTCAGCGCGTGCCAGACCGCTCGCACACCATTTACCACCCGCGTCCACAGCCAACTCAGGGCGACGCGCAGCGGATGAACAAGGGTGCGGAGGGCGGTCATGACCGTGTGCGCCAGCATGCGCAGGCCGTTGATCAACCCGTGCCAGCTCTGCGTGACGATCTGCCAGATGAAGCGCAGCGCCGTGGTGATCCCATGCCAGAATATGCGCACCAACGCCGTTAACGCGCTCGCAACGTGGACGATCTGCTGCCAGAGCCATGCCAGCGTGCGGCGTACCGGTTGCAGCGCCGCCGTGCTGATCTCGATGAGTCCGCGCCACACGAAGCGCAGCGCCCGCACCCCAGTGTTCCACAGGTGCGCCACCGTACGTGCGCCTGTCCGAAGGGCGCCGGCGATCCAGTGCAGGAGCGCGGGAATGATCCGCCGCAGCCCGTGCCACACTGTGCGCACACTGTTGATGAGCAAATGCCAGCCCTGCGCGACGGTCTGCTTGATGAAGTGGGCGACCGCGGCGACTCCGCGCCAGCCCGCCCGGACGAGCGCCGTCAAGGCACTGCCGATGCGGACGATCTGCTGCCAGAGCCACACCACCGCCCGCTGTACCGGTCGCACAATCGCCGTGATCACGTGCGTCACGCCGTGCCACAGGAAACGCAGGGCGGTTGTGAGGGCCTGCCAGAAGACGTTCCATCCGGTCGTAATCTGCCGCCCGAGCCAGGTGACTGCGCGTTGAATCGACCGCACAATCGCCGTGATGACGCTCGTCACCCCATGCCAAATCCAACTCAGTATCGCTGTGATGCCCTGCCAGAAGGTGTTCCATCCGGTCGTAATCTGCCGCCAGAGCCAAGCGACTGTGCGTTGAATGGGGCGCACAATGACTGTGACAAGTCCGTGCCCAACCCAACTTAGCGCGGCCGTAAGCGCGTGCCAGAAGGCGTTCCATCCGGTCGTAATCTGCCGTCCGAGCCAGGCGACTGTGCGTTGAATCGGCCGCACAATCGCCGTGATGACGCTCATCACCCCATGCCCAACCCAACTTAGCGCGGCCGTAAGCGCGTGCCAGAAGGCGTTCCATGCCAGCGTAATCTGCTGCCAGAGCCACTTAATGGGGCGCAATATGGTCGTGACGAGACGCGTCAGACCGCGTCCTACCCACTGAGCACCGCTGACCACCATATGACCTATCCATGCCAGCCCATCCAGCACCAGCCGCCCAGCCGTTTGCAGCCAGCTCCATACCGTGTGCAGCGCCTGCGCGGTGATGCGGCGCAGCACGGCCAACGCTTCGGCCAGACGTAACCGCAGCGCTTTGGCCAGTTCCCACGCGCCGTGCGCCACCGCCATCACGATCGGCTTGATGCGGATCAGCGCTTCCCGCAGCCACGGGCCGAGGGCTTTCAAACCAGTCACCGCTGCGTGCCCGCCAGCGACGAGCAGCGCGAGTGCCAGCAGCGCCAGCGCGCGCAGCGTCAGCAGCGGAACAGTGACGGGGAAGAAGCCCACAATCATGTCTTTGTTATGCCAGAGCGTCGGGGTGAACGCACCGACGGCATGGGCGTACCGCGCGAGACGCTCCGCCAGCCGTTCGATTTGATAGACGAGATACAACAGAGCAGAACCGATGACCGCGTAGATGATCAGTAGTAAGGGGGGGCGGCGGCTCGGGGTTGCGCCCGTGGGCGCGGTTGTTGGCACAGTGACATCCACGGTCGGCTCGCTTTCCGGCATCGCGAGGGATTCCGCTTGCGATTCGGCATTGGTCGCTGAGGATAGGGTCGGCTCTGACATGATCTTGATCCTTCAATGGAACTGATCAATTCAACCTCTATCCCTACACTAAGCGCGGATGTGTCCCATTGTCATGAGCGCAATGTCCTGATTTTGCCTGCGCAGTGACAGGACATGCCGTGCCCGGTTGACCCGTTCAGGTGGTCGCGCTCAGGTGATCCACGTACCAGCGTGACGGGAAGACGCGCAAACCCCACTGGGAAAAGCCCACGCGCAGTTCTGGGACGCTGCACCGGTCGCAGCGTTCATCGGTCAGGTGCACGCGATAGCGGTCATCCGTCGCGAGGTCAAGCACCGGTGTGTAGAATTCGCGATAGCGGCGCGGCTCATCCATGACGGTGTAGGTCATCCCGTTGATCATCTCGCCGATGGATAGATTCACCCACACGTTTGATGTGGCGTCGAAGGTTTCATACTGCCGTCCAACCAGCACTTCGATAATCCCATGCCAGCCGTCATCGACGATGATATCGCGCCAGCTCAGGTCGAGTGCGTCATAGATTTGCGACTGCGCGAGCGAATACGTGCCGCAGTGCGCCGTTTCTGCGCTGACAAACTCCAGCAGCGTGACGGGCAAGACTTCGACTACATTGTACGGCACAGCCACATGCGTGATGTACATACCGAACAGCGCCCGCAGGCGGGTTTCGTCCGCCTCGTTGAAGAGGACGGCCAGGGCATCGTGGTTGGCAGTGTAGTAATTGCGGATGAGGGCATAAGCTTCGGCGTCAGTTTGCGCACCGCCGACGATTTCGCTCAGCGACGAGAGCGGTAGGCGCGTCCCTTCCGGCACGGAAACAGCCGGGACGGGCGGTAAGGATTGCTGCGCCGAGAGGTTTAACCCAATAGTGGTCAGCATGAGGAGCACGAACAGACCGAACACAAGTCGTTTAATCACGGTGGCGTTTCCCTCAAAGCTCCAGCCCAACTGACATCAGCCTAAAGTGTAACGTATTTGTGCTTAAGTCAAGGGCCTGCAGCGCCCACTGAAAAGACCAACTGCTGACGCTGCGCCGGTTATCTGGGAGTACAATATGATCAACTTTGAATAGCGGAATCTGGCGGTGAAAACAGGAGGTGAAATGACGATCTGCTAACGCTTTGATAGAACTTCCGTACAGCTTAGGAGGGATGATGAATACGCGGACTGCGTTACCTCAACTGGGCGATAATATCCTTGTCGTGGTGGAGAATGCCCCTCGGTTTCTGGATGAACTGCGGGTCGTCACAGCCTCACTCCTCTCTCTACCAACTCTACCAACACCGTTTTTTACCCTCATGGCCTGCTGCCCCCCACGCTACTGGGAGCATGGCGGCGCCGATAACCCGGATGATCGACAAGAAATTGAGGCGGCCTGGAAAGAAGAACAAGCCGATACACTTCGCGCCGAACACTATCTGGAACAGGCCAAAACCGTGCTGGAAGGGCTGGGCGTGCCCGCTGCACACATCAATACTCTGATCGCGGTGGATGACGATGATCTGCTCGCCGCTACCATGCATGAACTCACGCAGACCCGGCTGCATTATTCGGGCGTGATCGTCAGCGAACAGCACGATGACATCGTGAATCGCCTGCTGAAGCGTGGCCTCACCGATATCTTCCGCCATGTTCCGCACGTCGAAGTGCTGACACTCCACCTCGACTAAGGGCGGCACTAGATCCCACACCCGTCCCCTCCCCGAATTCGAGGAGGGGAGCCAGCAGAAACACGGATTTCGCTTTCTCCGCGCTGGCCGCGTCATGTCGCTGTCTTACGGTGTGACCTTGACACCCTTCCAGAAGGCGACATACCCGGAGATCTGCTGGGCTGCATCCTTCGGCGTCTCGTAGAACCACGCCGCATCCTTATTGATTTGGCCGTCCACGGCGAGAGAATAGTAGCTGGCGACGCCTTTCCACGGACAGGTGGTATGCGTGCTGCTGTCGGTGAAGTAGTGCATATTGACGGAATTCGGCGGGAAGTAATGATTACCTTCGACGACGATGGTCTGGTCGCTTTCGGCGAGGACGACATCTTTCCAGACTGCTTTGGCCATGCTGCGCGCTCCTAAAGAATAGCTATGCGACTTGTTTCTCTTAATAGTACTCTTGGGGAGCGCGTCTCTTACATAAGATTACGAATTACTCATGTAAGCGGCACGGCGGTTACGGCGTGATCAACACCTTGCCGCCGGACATTTGCGCGGAGTAATCCGCCAGCGCCTCCGCCACTTGATCGATCGTGTAGCGGGCGCGCACCTCGGTTTTGAACGTATCTGCGATGTGCACCTGCTCCTCCTGCCAGATGCTCAAGAGGTGCGACGGCGCGAGCGTCGGCATCCATGTCGAGAGCCAGAAGCCTTCAACCTGCTTGTGGCGGAAGATCAAATCGTCGACGCCGATACTCACCGGCTGCATACTCAAGCCGCCGTACACGATCATGCGGCTGCCGCGCGGCATGAGGTGCAGCAGGCGTCCCGTCAGTTCTCCGGCGACGGCATCAAAGCAGATGCGCGCATTGAGCGTCTTGGTCAGGTCGCGGAATTCCGCATCGAAGCCTTCGCTTTTGCTATTGAGCGCGTGTTCGACGCCCAGCGCCTTGAGTTCGGCCACCGATTCATCGCGGCGCACAATGTTGATCGTGGCGATGCCTTTTTCGGTGGCGAGGCGGTGGATCATCTTGCCGAGGGCGGAGGCGGCGGCCGTCTGCACGAAGGCGTGCTGCCCGTCGACCAGATCGACGAGGGCGCGGGCGGTCAGCGGGTTGACGAGCATCATCGACGCCTGTTCATCGCTGATGTGATCCGCGACGGGGAAGGCGTTGGTGGCGGGAATACGCAGGTATTCTGCCCACGCACCGTCGTCGCTCCCGGCGAAGCACGCCACGCGCTGACCGACACGGCTCTCGTCGCCGCCCGCACCGACCGCGACGATCACGCCGGAGGCCTCGAAACCGGGCACGGTCGGCAGCGGCTTGCGGATGCCGTACATGCCATAGGTAAACATGACGTCACTGGGATTGATGGGCGCGGCGGCGAGCTTAATCAATAGTTCGCCGGAACGCGGCGGCAGGACTTCGCGGTCTTCGACGGTCAGGACGCCATTGTAGTTGGACAGGATGGCGGCGCGCATGGTTTTGGGAATGTTCATAAGCTCACCTTCTTTTCAAGAGCATTTGTTTGGTTCTCAATTTGGAGCATTGTTCTGGCCACAATTAAGTGTTTAAGCAAGTTAGTTCCTACGGCTGTTCGTAAACTGTTCTATTCACCAAAGTGATTGAATTCGCCAAAACACGGGTTTCTTGTGAATTACCCTGTGAATATACCAGAATGTTCACTTGT
>CALKIA010000353.1 GCA_937988705.1 uncultured Chloroflexota bacterium
TCGCGCCACGGCTCCGGCTCAATCGTGATCCGGTCTTCAATCGAGTCCACATCCATCGGCGACTCAAAGTAGATTGTGAAACCGCCCCATGGGTAGACATCATCCTCGCCATCCCGCGGCTGCGTCGACCGGATGCCGGGCAGCGGGACGGTTTCAAACGTCCACGTCATACCCTCCGGCATCGGCGCACCACCGTTGAGTGAGACGACCGTATCGGCGAGGAAACCGCCTTCGTAAACCGTCCCCAGTTCCAGATCAGCCTCCGGCGTAAACCGGAAACCGGCGCTGTCATCCGCCCACGAGAATGCCCCGCTGATTTCGTCACCGGAACGCGGATCGCGCAGCAAAAACGCCGCTTCCGCGCTGTCGCGATCCACGGGCTGATTGAAACGCACTTGCAGTGATCCGTTCAGCAGCACATCGGTCTGCCCGTCCTGTGGGAACACCTCTGATACCGCCGGGACGACCGTCGTGAATTCCCACACGTACGGCGCTGCCAGCGTTGATCCGTCAACGGCGGTCAAGCCGTCCACCGTCACGACATATTTCGTTCCGCCTGCCAGCGCAGTCGTCGGCTGGAACACGTAGATCGACGTATTCAGCCATTCGCCTTCGCCTTCGACCTGAGGATCGATGGTCAGCGGGTCCGGCAAATTCGCCATGTCCCCAGCGATCATCAGCGGCACAACCGGACGGTTGAAAATCACCGTGATGGTCGCTTCCGGGTCAATGCCGTCGCTGTCTGGCGCAGGCAGCACCTGCGTGACCATAAGGCCAGAACTTTCCGACTCCTCGGTGGGAGCCGCATCTTGCGCGCTGATCAGATTACCGCCCATCAACAGCAAGAGGGAAATCACTAACAAAAGAAGCTTTCGCATGAAGCGTCCTTCCGGGTCATGAACATTCTTATAGTAATTATAGTGCTAAACGGGCCGTATGCTGATCTCTTAACCAACGCTTGACCTACCACCAGCCTACCGCGAATGTACAGATACTTATATATTCATGCACTCCTGATCAATGACGCGTTGGGTGATGCCCTCCGTCACTCGTGGTTCAGCCGCAGAACGGCTATCGTAGCGACATTTAACGCGTTCACAGAGGATCAAGAACGTGAAGCTTGAACTACCCGCTCCGTCGGTCGCCAGCACGCCTTCGGCTCGCCTCTCCCTGCTGGCCTCCGCGTGGATCACGACGCTCGCCGTCTCCAACCTGCCCAACATCCTGATTCAAGAACTACACCTGTCGCTGCCGATCTCGCTGCTGACCCTCAAACTCATTCTGCTCGTCGGATTCTTCGGTCTCACCTTCATCTGGCAGGCGGCGCGACCGCTGCGCCTGTATTTCGCCATCTTCGTGATCCTGATCCTCGTCGAGCCGCTGTCCGCTTGGATCGGTGCGACCGATCAGTGGCGCGGTTGGTTCAGCGGTTCGGCGTTCAGCACACAGATGTTGAGCACGCAGCTTCTGCGCTTAGGCACAGCCTTGATCATGCTGGCGGCGCTCGCGCTGATTTACCGCCGCCGCAGCGCCTTCTTCTTCGCCTTGGGCGAAGTGCAGGCGACCGCCGCGCCGATCCCGCACTTCATCGACCAGCCGCTCAGTTGGGGACGCTTGGGTTGGATATCCGCGCTGTGCATCACGCTCGGTACGCTGGCCTTTCTGTTGGCCTTCGGTCAAGCACCGCTGGATCGCATGGCGCAGATCCTGCCGCTGCTGCCGTTCGTGCTGCTGTTCGCCGCGCTGAACGCTTTCAGTGAGGAGACGCTCTACCGGGGCGCGCTGCTCGCCCCCCTGCACACCGCCGTCGGCTCGACCCACGCGCTGCTGCTCACCGCCGCGCTGTTCGGGCTGTGGCATTTCTACGGCGTGCCCTACGGCGTCATCGGCGTGATCATGTCGGGTTTACTCGGCTGGTATCTCGGCAAATCGATGTTGGAAACACGGGGATTGTTCTGGGCATGGTTCATCCATTTCTGGCAGGATGTCGCCATTTTCGCCTTTATCGCCGCCGGTTCGATCACCCCCGGCGGATGAAAGTTTTTAACCTCACCCCAACCCCTCTCCTAGAGGCGAGGGGCTCCGGACGCCTCGCCCTTGCCCCTCGCCCTTGGGAGAGGGGCGGTTGAGCGCAGCGAAACGGGGTGAGGTTGCTTACAACCACGGCACATACGTATACGGCAGATTGAGAATCGTCTTGAGCAGCTGCCAGTGCAGCGCCACAACCTCGCGCGCGACCGCCGGGACATAGGCGCTCAACGGCGGCGACACGCCCGCCGACAGCGTGTGGTTCACACCAACCTGCGCGAAGATGATCCCCGCGCGGAACATGTGATACGGGTCGCTGACGACGACTGCCGTCTGCCAGCCGTTCGCCTCCATGATGGCCTTCGTGTACACGGCATTTTCTTCGGTGCTGCGGCTCTGTTCCTCCAGCACGATCGCTGCGCTCGGCACGCCGCGTTCGACCAGCACATCCCGGCACGCCTCCGCCTCACTGTGCGGAATCGTCCGCAGCGGGAAGCCGCCGGAACAGATGATGCGCGGCGCGTAACCCTGTGCATACAGAATCGCCGCGTGTGTCGCCCGCCGGATCAAGGCTGGCCCCGGCTGACCATCGCGCCGCAGCCCCGCTCCCAGCACCACGATCACATCAGCGGAGTCGGCGCGTTCCGTCTCACCATACGCGACCACCAGCACACTGAGGAGGAAGGCGAAGACTACCCACACAATCAACAGGATGAACACCCGCCGCAGCCATTTTCGTTTGCGCATGATCGCCCTACTGAATCAGCCCAATGTTGGGAATATCGTCGTCGTACGGTACGACGTTGATGCGCCCGAACATCCAGCCATCGACCGCCGTGAGCCGCAGGCGGATCACCGGAAGCGGACTTTGCCCGAAGCGCACGGTCGAATTGGGGTAAATCCACACCGGGTCTTTCAGGTGTAGATGCTGGAGCAGCGGCGGCGCGGGCGGCAAATCGTCTTCGTCATCGTCCTCAGCGACTTCTTCCCCGGCGCTCTCGACCGATCCGCCTTCCGCTTGGGGCGCGCTCGGTTCTTCACCGATGGGATCATCGGCGTCCTCGTCGTCGTCGTTCTCGTCCATATCGGGGTACGCGTCTTCGACGAAATCCTCGACACCGAGCGCGTCCGCCACCAGATCGACAACATCTGGCGGAATATCCATCGTTGTGCGTCCCGCATTGCGCAGGATATCGCTGAGCGTATACAGATAATACCGTTCGCTGACCAGCGTCCCGGTGATGATCGAGCCACCCACCAGCAGCGTCAACCCGAGATCAGATTCCAGCTTGTTCGCCAGCAGCGAAACGAGATTCATCAGCAGAAAATCGGGTTCTTGCCAGAACGGGCCGAAATTGGGGACATTCGCCATACACTCAGCAGCCTTTGCCTTACGCGATCCAAAGTCCCGAATTATACACGAAATGCAAAGGGCGGTCTTTCGACCGCCCCGTAATTCACAACTTATTTCGTAAAGACGAGGCGTACCTCGTCCGTACCGTCTGCCCTCCCTGAATTCGGGATGGGTCAGGCTTTTAGCACTCGCTGTAACCGCAGGTCAGGCACTTGCGGCAGCCTTCCGCGCGCACCAGCGAGATCGTCCCGCACGATGGGCACATATCCGCCCCGCTGATCGCGCCGTTCGGGTTATGTTTGTTGGTGAGCTGCTCGGGTTCGGGCGCGCTGACCATGCTCGGCTCGACCGGAATGTCGAACATGTCCACGAACAGACCCAACTGCTGCGCCTTGTCTTCGGGAAAGAAGTTATCCATCAGCGCCCCGGCGACCGCGTCGGGCAGCGAGAGCACCCGATTTGGCCCCATGCCGATCGAGCGCGCTCCACCAATCCCTTGCAGTTGATCGACGACCAGCTTGAGCATCTGGCGGCGATTCTGCGGCGCGGTTGTGCGCAGTTGCAGCGAAATCATGCGCCCCAGACCTTCCGCATCGGCTTGCAGGTCGCTGCCGGCCTTGCCCGGCGCGGTGATGAACACCTCAAACGGGAAGCCCTGTTCGTCACTATTCATGGTGATATAGGCCGTGCCATACGGCGTCTTGCACGTCACGGTGACGCCTTGCAGCTTGCTCGGACGCGGGTAAACATAGTGCGGCGTCGCCACCTGCGCAATCGGCTCATCTTCGACAACCGGCACCTGCTGGTCTTCCGGCTTGAGCATCAGCACCTGTTCGTCGCGGCTGCCGTCACGGTAGACCGTGCCGCCCTTGCAGCCGAGGTCGTACATGTACTGGTAGAGATCGCGCGTCTGTTCGAGCGTGTAGTTATTCGGCAGGTTCGCCGTCTTGCTGATGGAGCTGTCCACCCAGCGCTGAATCGCCGCCTGCACCTTGACGTGTTCTTCGGGCGACAGTTCCATCGCCGTGACGAAGTAATCCGGCAGTTCTTTCGCGTCAGGATGGGCATCCCGCCACTCTTTGATCAGTGGCACCTGCTCCTCGTGCAAACCGAGGCGGCTCTTGCGGTAGTACACCCATGAGAAGAACGGTTCGATCCCGGTCGAGGTGTTGACCATCGTGCCGGTCGTCCCGGTCGGCGCTTGCGTCAGCAGCGTCACATTGCGGATGCCGTGTTTGCGCACCTTGCGGCGAACATCTTCTGGCATCGACTTCATGAAACCGCTTTGCAGGAACTTTTCCGCCTCAAATTGGGGGAACGCTCCCTTTTCCGCCGCCAATTCCGCTGACGTCTCGTAAGAGGCGCGCGCGATGAAGCTGTACAGCTTATCGATGAAGCGCACCGACGCGTCGCTGCCGTAGCGAATGCCAAGGCGGATCATCAGTTCTGCGAGGCCCATGTTATTCAAACCGACCCGGCGTTCGCCTAACTGCTGCTTCTCATTTTCTTCGAAGAAGTACGGCGTACCGTCGATCACGTTGTCGAGGAAGCGCGTCGCATAGCGCACGGCCTTATCGAGCGCTTCCCAGTCCACATCGTCGCGCGCACCGTCGTAGAATTTCGCCAGATTGATTGCGCCGAGGTTGCACACCCCATACGCCGGAAGTCCTTGTTCCCCGCAATTGTGGACGACAAAGCCATTTCCCACGAACGAATGGGTCATCGGCTCGGTGAGATCGAACACTTCTTCGACCCCATCCGCCGTCACCGACTCCACCCGCGCGACGAACGATTCGCTGTATGTTCCGCGCTGGCCGCGTGTGGTGTAGCCGACCAATGCTTCCTGCTTGTACGGCATAAGGAAGCCAATTTCATCTGCAAACACATTCAGGTTGTGCTTGGAAATTGCGAGTTCGTGCTGCGTTTCGCACCAATACTGTTTCAGTTCACGATTCGCATCCGGCAGCATGCGGTAGCCCGCTTCGCGCCGGTTGCGATAGATGCGACTGGCAATCCCGAAGTTCACCAAAAGCTGCTGCGCACCTTCCAGCAATTCCAGATCATTTGCGGCGAGACGAACCGTTCCACCCTTTTCGCCACCATCCTGGAAGCTGCCATCGGCGGTGAATAACGCCTGCAAGAAACCGCGCTGCATCTCTTCGCTGCCCTGAAAGACCGCTTCCGGCACGCGATGTTTCTTCTCAGATAAGCCGTAGCCTTCAGCAATCGCAAACAACCGCTGCGAGGTGACGCGCGCCTCGTCGCGTTCCTGCACCTGGTTCACCCCCACCGGATAGGCGCGGGTGCGCGTGGTCAGTGGCGCGACCAGATCATTCACATACTCAGCAAACATCGGCGCGAGTGTCTGTTTCTCTTCCCCAAAGAACGAGAGCACCACCTCATCGCGCTTGACTGTTCCGTCGCCGACGACCCAGCCCAGCACGCGCCCAACTTCAAGCGCACCTTCAGTTCCAAAACCGCCCTTGCGATTGAGGATATGAATGCGCTCATTCACGCGCAGATTCTGAGCTTCAACCCATCCACGCGCCGTCATAAAGCGATGATCGGCGGTCGTGCGCACGTAGTAGCCTTCGCGGGTTTGCACGCGGAACACAGGTTTCGTTCCCGTCATGAAAACGCGCGTTGTGGGGGTGGTTGTCTGTTCCAGACCAAAGCGACCATCGATCGTCGCCTCGATCTCGGTTTCATCGTCAAACAGGTCACGAGCGCGGATCAGCCCCTTGTTGGTATAGATGCGGGTGTCGCCCGTCACACACGGATTGGTGCTGATGATCGGCGAGAAGTACCACGAGTTCGACATCTTGTTGTAGCGTTCACGGAAGAACACGCCCGGCTCGGCGCTCGACCACGCACTCTCGATGATCGCATCCCAGATTTCGCGCGCTTTGACCGTTTTGTACGGCACGACCGCGCGCCCCTCAGCCACCCACTTATCAATATCGCCATCCCACAGTTCATCGTAGTCCGGCAGGCTGGTGTCAGGGAACACCAATTCCCAATCGCCATCCACCTTGACCGCATCCATGAACTTGTCGGAGAGGCCAACGCTGATATTCGCGTTCGTGATCTTGCCAGCGGTGCGCTTGCTGCTGATGAATTCCAGCACATCCGGGTGCCAGTCGTTGAGGATGAGCATCAGCGCGCCGCGCCTGGAGCCGCCCTGCTCGATCAAGCCCGTGACGAAGCTGTAGAGCGCGCCCCACGAGACCGCACCACTCGACCGCCCATTGACGCCCTTCACATACGCCTGCCGTGGGCGCAGACTCGAAATGTTGATGCCCACGCCGCCACCGCGCGACATGATTTCGGTCATCTGCCGCAGCGTTTCGATGATCCCGCCGCGCGAATCCCGAGGCGACGGAATCACATAGCAGTTGTAGTAGGTCAGCGCCTGTGTGGTGCCCGCCGCCGTCAGAATACGACCGGCGGGGACGAACTTGAAATCGTCCAACAACCAGCGGAAACGTTCGGTCCATGCTGCTTGCAGTTCGGGTGTGCCTTCGGTCGCCGCGATCCCGGCGGCCACACGATCCATCATCTGCGCGGGATCGGTTTCCAGCGGTTTATCGACATTTTCGAGATCGCGCGTGACGACCTCGCCGTCCAGCAATTCAATCGTGACGGTCGGCAAATCCAGCGCCTTCACGGTGCCGATCTCCCGCTGCCCCGTCTGCGCATTGACGACCACAATGACAGTATCACCGACTGCCAGTGTTGCCCGGGTCATATCTTTCTGAGCATAGCGATCCAGAAAGATTTTGTAGCCCAGTTCATGGAGCGCATTACGTTTCGTAGGTG
>CALKIA010000354.1 GCA_937988705.1 uncultured Chloroflexota bacterium
CGTGAATCTGCAATACTTCCCCGACTTCCGACTGCATCAGCACGACGACATGATATTTATCCAGGGCCAGCACCTGCCCCACTTTAAGCCGTCCCAGCACCTGCTGATCGGCAGTGAAGGTGCCCAGACGATCCGTAACCCCCGCGGCGATCAGCAGCGCGTCGGCGTAGCTATCAGCAATATACCGGCGCAGTCGCTCCCAGCTGCCCGCGTTGTACAGAGTCATCTGCGCGATCAAGCGCATCCCCGCCGGATTCGTCGTCAGTGCCAGTTTGTCGTGCATGCCCGTTCCTTTCAGCAAATCGTCAGATATAAGCGTGAGCAATTGGGTATTCTTGAGCCCCATTGATAAAAAAGTGTTATAGTTAATCCATTGTGACGGTTTTCCTGAAAACGGTGCGAAACATGATACGTATCATGATAGCGGACGATCACGCTGTTGTCCGTCAGGGATTGAGAATGTTCCTTGCCCTTGACCCGACGCTCGAGATCATCGGAGAAGCGAGCAACGGTAAAGAAGCATTGGAAGCTGCACGTCAATTAAAGCCGGATGTTATCTTAATGGATTTGCTCATGCCGGTGATGGACGGAATTGAAGCGACGGCAGCCATTAAGCGTGAACTCCCCGATACGGAAGTGATTGCGCTCACCAGTGTGCTGGAAGATGCGTCGGTGATCGGCGCGATTCGAGCAGGCGCCCTCGGCTACCTGCTTAAGGATACCAAAGCCGAAGAACTGATTCAGGCGATCAAGGCGGCGTCTGAGGGTCAGGTTCAGCTGTCACCGCAAGCGGCAGCGCGCTTAATGCGCGAAGTCCGCGCGCCGGAAAGCCCCGAAACCCTGACCGACCGCGAAACGGAAGTGCTGCGCTTGCTGGCGCAGGGACGGTCGAATAAAGAAGTTGCCCACCAGTTGACGATTGGCGAAAAAACGGTCAAAACGCATGTGAGCAGTATTCTGGCTAAACTAAATGTTTCCAGCCGGACACAAGCAGCGCTGTATGCCGTCCGCATCGGTCTGGTGGACAAAGCCGAGTCCTAATGGTAGACGAGTTTTTCGGATGAGCAGGTGTCTCAGCGATTCTTAAAAGACGAGATCGAGCTTCTCTACGCGGCCTCTAACAAACTAACCCAAGCCTCTACTCCAGCCGAATCGCTTGAGGCGGTGAGCGATTACACGCGTGACAATGGCGCAACCCGCGGTCTGCTGCTCTATACCGACAACCCCTTACAGCCCGAAGCGCTGGAAGTTGTCTCCGAATGGGTCAAGGGGAAAAGTTTGGCCTTCGGCGTCGGAACACAGTTCCCGATTCCGCGCAGCCTGTGGAAGCGGATGCTGAACTCGGCCGCCGACCGGCCCATTCTGCTGCCAGACACCACCGTCAGCGAACAAATCGAAGACGAGTACCGAGCAACATTTGAAGAGTATGACCTGCGCGGCATCGCCATCCTGCCCCTGCACATCAATGATCGCTGGGTGGGGATGCTCATCTTTGGGTGGCCGCGCGCCTACCTGTTTGACGAACATGAACAGCGCATTATGACGGCGCTGATTCAGCAATCCAGCCCGGTCATCGACTCCATGCGCCTGTTTGAGCAGGTGCAGCGGCGGGCGAGCGATCTCGAAGTCGCCAAGAACGAAATCGACATTTTGTACAGTGTTTCGAATGCCCTCACCCGCGCCCAAAATCATGATGAATTGCTGGCAGCGGTGAGCACTTATGCCCGCGACAGCGGCGCGTCGAGCGGGCTGCTGTTCTTCACTGAAGGCAATGATACGGCGCCGACCGCGCTCGTCGCGGCATCGCAGTGGGAAAACGCGCGGGGCAAACCGCGCCGCGTCGGTGACCGCTATATGTTAGCGGCGCATGGTGTCAATATGATCTGGCTGACCAACCCTACCAGCCCCACGCTGATCGATGATATTGAGTTCGACTGGCGGGTTGATCCTGCCACCCGCGAGTTCTATCAGAGCCTCGCCATCCGCGCGACAGTGCTGCTCCCGCTGAACAATCGCGGGCGCTGGATTGGCCTGATGGTGTTCAACTGGAGCGAACCGCACCCTTTCAACGACCGTGATCGCCGGGTGTACCGGGCGCTCATCCAGCAAGCGGCCGCGGCGATCGACTCGGTCCGTCTGCTGGAACAGAGCAGCGAACGCGCCGAACGCGCCGAGCTGCTGTTGGAAGTCAACACGGCCCTATCACGCTCCACGAACGAAGCTGAAATTCTCAACGCCATCGCGTTGTATACCGAGTGTCAATCCGCTTCCGGCCTGACGCTCAACTACCTTGATATCGACGATGAAGGCAACCCGACCAGCTCACGGGCGGTCGCCGTCTGGACGAACGGCAGTGCAGCTCAGTACGACTCGGCCATCCACGCGATCATCCCTATTTCCAAGTTCGGGATCGCCGCGCTGTGGGTGAGCCAACCCGACGGTGTGCTGCTCATCGAAGACATCGCCACCTACGAATGGATTAACGAAGCGGCGCGCTCAGAAATCATCAGCAGCATGAAAACTCACTCGATCGCGCTGCTCCCGCTCCACGCGGGCGGGCGCTATCAAGGCGTGCTGTCGATCACGTGGGCTGACCCGCATCTCTTCACCGAACAAGAGAAGTACATCTATAACGTCCTGATGCAGACTGTACCCTCGGTGGTAGCCACACGCCGCGCCTACCTTGCGGAAGAAGCCGCCCGCGAAGAAACACAGCTGCTCTACAACGCCAGTGAAGCGATCAATGCGGCGCGCACTTTTCAGGAGATGATTGAGGCAGTCGCTCGGCTCGATATCAGCCTGCACAGCATTGTCCTCACGGCCTGGCGCAACTTTGATTACGCCAATGCCGACTACTTTGAGATCATCGCCAGCACTGCGGGCAGCAGCTATCCAGTCGGGCAGCGGTACACGGTCGAGGAGTTCCCGGTCTACGACAAGATGCCGCATCGGGGTCTGTTTGTGGTCGAAAATACGCAGGATGACCCGCGCATCGATGCCGTCAGTGCCGCCAACTGGAAAAAATACGGCACGTTCGCGCGCATCGGCGTCGCGCTGGCGCTGAATAATCGCTGGATGGGCAATCTCGTTTTCCAGAGCCGGGAACCCCGCAAATATACCGCGCGCGAACAGCGGCTCATCAGCGGGATCGGCGATCTAGTGTCGGCGGCGTTGGAACGAATCCGTTTGCAGGCTGAAACCGAAATGGCCTTTCAGCGCGCCGAGACGCTGGCGCGCGTGAATGCAGCCCTCTCGCAAGCCAAAAACGAATGGGACATTCTAGCAGCGGCCGGTCTCTACCTCAACCAACTCGAACCAGCGAACATGGCGCTGCATTATCTCGACTGTGACGAAAACGGCGTTCCGTTCACGATGGATGTGGTCGCCGCATGGGAAAACGGTCAGCCGGCACCCCATTACCCCACTTTAGGCATGACTTTCGATGTGTACAACTCGCCCGGCACCCAGCTGTACATCAATGCCCCAGACAAGGCACTCCTGATTGAGGATATTGCCAACGAAAAACGACTTGAAGAACCGATCCGCAAGATGTTCCTGGAACAGCTCGGACATCAGGCACTGGCGCTGCTGCCGTTGTACAGCGGCGGGAGCTGGCAGGGGTCGATTGGCTGCGCGTGGATGCATCCGCGCCGTTTCACCGAGAATGACCGGCGCATCTGCGAGGCGCTGATCCAAACCGTCGGCGCGGTCGTCGCCAGCCGCCGTTCATACCTCACCGCGGAAAGAGCGCGCCGGGAAAACGAGCAGCGCGCCCGCGAACTGGAGACAGTCGCCAAGGTGAGCGCGGCGGCGGCGACCCTGCTCAGCGTCGATGAACTGCTGCACACCGTCGCCACGCTGACGATGACGAACTTCAACCTGTATCACGTTCAGGTGTATCTGCTGGACATGCTCGGCGAAATGCTGGTGCTCGCGCCGAATGGCGATGACAGCATTGCCCTCAATAATGTGGAACGCGTCGTCGCGCAAGCGGGTCGCCTCCGCCATTCGATCATCATTAACGACGTGAACGAAAAGTGCGAGTATGAGACGAACATGCCGGATACACGCTCTGAGCTGGTCGTCCCATTGGTCGTCGGCGACAAGCTGATCGGCGTGCTGGATATCCATTCGCACGAAGTCAACCGCTTCAGTGAGATGGACGCCCGCGTGATGACCACGCTGGCGGATCAGATCGCGGTTGCGGTGCAGAACGCACGCCTGTACACGCAGGCGCAAGAACTCGCGGTGCTCGAAGAACGCAACCGCCTCGCCCGTGAACTCCATGATTCGGTGTCGCAGGCGCTCTATGGGATCGCGCTCGGCACACGCACCGCCCGTACCCTGTTGGATCGCGATCCCAAACTGGTTGCCGATCCGCTCGACTATGTGTTATCGCTGGCGGAAGCGGGTTTAACCGAAATGCGCGCGCTGATCTTCGAGCTGCGGCCGGAGGCGCTGCGCAACGAAGGTCTGGTCGCCGCGCTCAACAAGCAGGTCGCATCGCTGCAAGCGCGGCATGGGATTCAGGTCGAAACCGAATTACCCGTTGAGCCGGAAATCCCCATCGAGATCAAAGAGGCGCTGTATCACATCGCGCGCGAATCCATGCACAATACGGTCAAACACGCCAAAGCGTCACGCGTGATGCTCACCCTCGAATGTACCCCGCAGCAGGTGGTGCTTGATTTGCGGGATGATGGCATCGGCTTTGATACGGGCGGTTCGTTCCCCGGTCATCTCGGCTTACACTCGATGCGCGAACGCGCCGCCCGACTGCGCGGCAAATATACCATCGAAAGTACCCCCGGTTTTGGTACCCATATTGCGGTCATTATCCCCTTGACTAAACCCTGACTTTTGACGGAGGCGGAACTCCGACTTAAGACGGAGTCAACTCTCGTTCCTTAGCGAGACGCAACGCTCCTTGTATTCGCGTTTAATTGGGGGACAATGGCAGCTAAGACTCATCGGGGGTAGATATGGCGCTGCGACTAGCAACGGCGACGGTGACAGCAAGGCTTTCGGGTCAACGAGGGCGCGCAATCGTCAACGCCAAAGGTCATCATTTCGTCGTCGATTCCCCCCTCACGCTCGGCGGGCCAAACGAAGAAATCAATCCCATCGATTTGCTCCTCTCCGCACTGGCAACCCATGGCACATTTATCATCGAACGCGTCGCGCGCGAACTGAGTTATCCCTTGAAGAATGCTTCGATGCTGGTCAGCGGCAGCTTTGATCCCCGCGGCGTCGCGGGCGAAGCCATTGACCCCGGCATTCAAACGGTGCGAGCGCGCTTGACGCTCGAAGGCGTCACCCATGAGCAAGCGCAGACGCTCGTCGCTGCGTATCGCAGCCGCTGCCCGGTGTATGCAACGCTCGCCAAAGCGGCGCGTATCGATCTCGAAGTCATCTCCGACTCGGTGATCTCGAACTAATCCATCTGTCTCAACTCAGCCTTTTTATCATCCTCTCACGATGATTACCCATTCGGTCACTGTATCATTGGGGCACCTTATGTTATAACAACTGTAATAACAGATGGAGTAACCTATGCCCTACCCTAAGCCACTACACGAGCAAGTCGTTGTGATCACGGGCGCATCCTCCGGCATGGGTCGCGAGATGGCGCACAAATTCGCCGCCCAAGGCGCGGCGGTTGTGCTGGCGGCGCGCAACGCGGGCGCGTTGGAAATGGTGGCGCTGGAAATTCGCCAGAGCGGCGGCACCGTCCACGTCATCCCGACCGATGTGACCTCATGGGAGCAGGTCGAGGCGCTGGCCCAGGAAACGATTACGGTCTTCGGTCGCATCGACACGTGGATTAACGACGCCGCCGTAGCGATCTACGCGACGGTTGAAGAGACCAACCCCGAAGAATTCCACCAACTGCTGCATGTGAACCTGCTCGGCACGATCTACGGATCAAAAGCCGCCCTCGCTCGTATGAAAGCGCAGGGCTACGGCACGATCATCAATTTTGGATCGGTCTTGTCGGTGCGCGCCGTCCCGCTGCAAGCAGCCTATGTCGCCTCGAAACACGGTGTCAAAGGCTTCACCGAAGCGCTGCGGCTGGAAGTACTGCGCGAAAAACTGCCGATCAACGTGACGCTGGTGCTGCCTGCCGGGGTCAATACCCCATTCTTTGAGCATGCTCGCTCTAAAATTGCTGTGAAACCACAGCCGATCCCCCCCGTCTACCAGCCAGAAGCGATTGCCGATACGGTGGTGTATGCAGCCGAACATCCGCGCCGGGATTTGCATGTGGGCGGCGCGAGCTGGTTCTTCACGCTGGCGCAGCGCCTCAGTCCCGCGCTCATGGATCGCATCATGCTGCTGGGCGATTGGACAACCCGTGTGCAGAAGTCTCAGCAGCCGGATGAAGGGAAGGATAACCTGTTCGAACCGGTGCTGGAACCGGGACGCGTACATGGTGAGTTTGCGCACATGACCAAACCCAGCCTGTATGCGCGCCTGGTGGAAATGCAGCCTGCGTGGACACGGCTGGTCGTCCCAACCGTGCTCGCCGCCGGACTATTCATATTGAGAAGACGATAAACTGAGGAGCAGCATAAATGACAAACGGACAAAAGACTTCCCGGCGTGATCAATTGATGCAGCAGGTTGAAGAACGCCGCATCGAGAATACCCAGATGAGCAGCGTGAATGTCGGAATGAACGAACGGTATGTATCGCTGATCAGCGGCTTGGCGTTGATCTTCACGGGCATCCGCCGCGGCGATTTTGTCGGCTTCATGATGACCGCCACCGGCTGTTACATGGTGCTGCGCGGTTCCACCGGGCATGATGTCATGTACAAGCAACTGGGTGTCAATACCGGCGTAGCCACCGATCAAACGCAGGTGAGCGTGCCGCATCAGCAAGGTCTCCACGTCGAATCGACGGTCACAATTAACCGTCCGGTCGAGGAAATCTTCAATTTCTGGCGCAACTTCGAAAACCTGCCCCAATTTATGAGCCACCTCGAACAAGTCGAGGTCATGGAAGGCGGGCGCTCTAGGTGGACCGCCAAAGCGCCGCTCAACACAACCGTCTCGTGGGAAGCAGAAATCGTGACCGAAAAGCCGTTTGAGCTGATCGGCTGGCGCTCGCTGGCAGATTCACACATCGCCAATGCGGGTTCGGTGCGTTTCCGGACGGCTCCCGGCGGACGCGGCACCGAAGTGCAGGTGTCACTGGAATACGTCCCCCCGGCTGGTCAGTTAGGTGCAGCCGTGGCGCGGCTGCTGGGCGAAGAACCGCAGGTGCAGATCGATGCGGATCTCAAAAACTTCAAGCAGTTGATGGAATCACGGGCTGTTTCGACCAATACAGGCCCCAGCCCCACTACGCCCTAATGCCGATTACGACGCTGACGCTGTTCGGCTTCGCCCGCCCCACCGATCAACGGTGGGCATTTCTCCAGATGGGATTAGCGCGCCCCGCCTTGCTATTTCGGCGGGGCTTGCGTTTCTGGAAGCTGCTCGGGTGCGGGCGTGGCAGCAGCTTCACGCTGGATGTCGACTGGGGACGCTACGGCCTACTCGCGGTGTGGGACTCGCTCACCGACGCGGACGAGTTCTTTGCATCACGGCCGTTTCGCGCTTATCAGCACCACGCCGACGAAATCTGGACGGTGAAACTAATCCCCCTAACGACGCACGGGGCATGGTCCGGCCAACGTCCGTTCACGCCCGTGAAGTACACGCCTCGGGTGGGCAGTCCGATTGCCGTGCTGACGCGCGCCACGCTCCGCCTGCGGCATTTACGGCGTTTCTGGGAACAGGTTCCCGCTGCGACTCACGATCTCAACGCGGCCCCCGGCCTGCTGGCATCGATTGGCTTGAGTGAACTCCCTATCTTGCAGGCCGCGACCTTTAGCCTGTGGTCAGATGAGACGGCCATGCGGGCGTTCGCCTATGGAACGCCGCATCACCGCGAAGTTGTGCGCAGAACGTATCACGAAAACTGGTACGCCGAGTCGCTGTTCACGCGTTTCTACCCGCTGGCCTCGAGCGGAACCTGGAACGGGCGCGACCCACTGGGCGACGTTCACGCCGTTTCGGCCAGCGCCACCACATTCTGATTCAGCCGTCCGTCACGCAGCGCCCACACTTCACCGCCAAAGCGTTCAATGAAACGGCGGTCGTGCGACACGGCGATCACGGGCGCGGGGAAGTTTTTGAGCGCATCCTCCAACCCTTCCAGCACATCAAAACTCACATCATTGGTCGGCTCATCGAGGATGAGCAGGTTGGCGCGCGCCGCCATTAACCGCGCGAGCTGCAATTTGCGCTGCTGACCGCTGCTCAGCGCGCCCACTTCCACGCGCAGATCGTCATAGCGGAACAACCCCATGCGCAGCAGCAGCGACATCAACGCCTGATCTGTCCCTTCCAGCCCTTCCCGGTACGCCGCAAACGCACTTAAGCGCGGATCAAAGGCGCGTCGTTCCTGATCCAGATAGCCGACGCGCACCGCCGGATGCAGCGTGATTGATCCCGTGTCGGGACGGTCTTCGCCCGCCAGCATCTTGAGCAGCGTCGATTTCCCCGCGCCGTTCTCGCCAATGATCACGATGCGGCTTTTCGGCCCAACGGAGAACGAGACATCTTCGAACAGCACCCGCTCTCCATAGCGCTTGCTCACCCCATGGACGAGCAAGGGGAAACGACCGTTGAGCGCCGCGGCATCAAAGTCGGGATCAAAGCGCAGTGGTTCGGGCGGCATGGGAATCGGGTCAGCTTCGATGCGCTTCAAACGTTCCTCCGCCACCCGCACCTTTTTCGAGACGGTGTCGGCATGCGTATTCTTCTTGATGCCGAGCACAAACTTGTCATTGTCGGTGTGCGTCCGGTAATTGTTGTGATGCGCGGTGACTTTCATGTCCAGGCGCAGCTCGCGGATTTCCTCCTGCTGGCGTTCAAAGTCGAGCTGCCATTGGCGGCGTTCGCGGGTTCGCGCTTCCAGATACACGTCATAGTTACCCGCATAGCGTTTGGCGACGCGCTTGTGCTCGTCGATCTCGATGATCGCGTTCACGGTGCGGTTCAGAAACTGGCGGTCATGCGAGACGATCAGCATCGCCCCACGGTAGCGCGCCAGGTAGCTTTCCAGCCAGTCGAGCATGGCGAAGTCGAGATGATTCGTCGGCTCATCCAGCAGCAGCACATCGGGCGCGCCGAGCAGGAGCAGTGCCAGCCCCACCCGTGTCTTTTCCCCGCCCGATAAGGTGGCGAACGGGCGCTCCCGCTCGATGCGCTGCACGCCTAAACCCGCGAACACCGTGTCCAGTCGATGATCGATCTCATAGCCGCCGAGACGCTCAAAGTGTTCACTGACGTCACCGTATTCGGCCAGCACTGCCTCCAGCGCTTCACCCTCAACCCGGCTCATGTCCGTTTCGAGTTCCCGCAAACGCCGTTCCAGCGCATAGATCGCATCCAGCGATTCGGTGATGAGTTCGGCGAACGTTTTACCCTCGCTGTACTTGACCGTCTGCGCGAGATAGCCGATCCGCCGCCCGGTCGACAGCGTGACGGAGCCCGAATCCGCCTGGACTTCGCCCGTGATGATCTTGAGCAGTGTGGATTTGCCGACGCCATTCGCGCCCACCAGACCGACGCGGTCGCCATCGTTCAGCGAAATGGTCACGCCGTCGAGCACCGGGTTAATCCCATAGGTTTTACGAATGTCAGAGACTGTTATAAACATATGACCCCCTTGTGAAACCAGATTTACTAGTCCTCAATCCGACGGCCATACGAGCAAAACGTCGTCAGGCTGAGGGTGGCTAGGCGGCAGAATCAAAAACGCCGCACGGGGTCAACCTTGCGGCGTTCGATCAGGCAAACTAGCGCTACATCCGCTTAGTCCGGCACACGAATCAAAACATCAGCCATCAGGTTGATCCAAAAACCGATCACGCCAGAATGCCGATGTGCGTGTGCATGAACTGCCCTTCACTAAGCGAACGAGATCGCGGGGAGTACGCCTCGCGGTGAGGCGCATCGACACGATAGGCTCATTGTAATCTCATACGAGATTGGCTGTCAAGTATCTGAAATCGTACTATACTGATTTATAGAAGCGTTGAGTCGGAGACTGGATCATGCGGCAGTATGTCCCTTATTTCGGCTATAGGCGTCATTCTATCAGCGTTAAAAACTACAACATCACCTATTGGGACGAAGGCAGTGGCCCACCGCTGGTGCTGGTGCACGGGTTAGGCGGCTGCCGGGAATATTGGGCGTGGGTCTTTCCCAACCTGGTCGGGAAGTTCCGGGTGATCGCGCTCGATTTGCCGGGGTTTGGCGACTCAACCGCTCCCGAGCGCGAACATCTGCGCAGCACCAACGCGGCCGATCTTCTGTATGAATTTGTCAGCGCCCTGGGCCTCAACCAACCGATCCTCGTCGGGCATTCCATGGGCGGCGGTCTCGTGCTGCGCTGTGCCGTACGCCACGCAAACACCTTCAGCGGGGTGATGGCGCTCTCGCCGCCGGGGTTTGGGCGCGAAATTGATATCGTCAGCCGCATGCTTACCCTGCCCCTGGTCGGAGAACTGCTGTTCAAGCCGACGCATGCGACCATCTTCAGCACGCTCAAGTGTCCCGCGACCACTGCGGGCGTGGAGCATCTTGTCCGGCTGACCTATGAGCGGATGAGTCGCGAAGATGCGCGGCTCCGTCACCTGACGATCCTCCGCCAAGGCGTGGACATCACCGGGCAAACGCTGCTATTTGAGCGCGCCGAACTGGAAAATCTCACGCTGCGCGTAAAAATCGTGTGGGGGGAATACGATACAGTCTTCCCGGCGAAACAGGCCGTGCATGTGCCGGAACTGCTGCCGAACGCCGAGGTCACGCTCGTCCCATCCGGGCACATGATCCTGTTGGAGCAGCCGAATTTGCTCAGCCAGTTGATTGCGGAGTTTGCCAGCGAGCAGCTGGCGGAAGCGGCTTAAACCAGCGTCCCCGGCACAGGCGGTGTACCGGGGACGGTTAGAAGTTACGATTGAGGATGGAAAGCGGTCTCTTTGCGCTGGTTGATCAGGACAACCTGCGATTCCATACCGTAGAGCATTTTGGTCACATACGGGTTCTGCAGCACAAGCATCTTGCGGCGCAGACCATCGCGAACGAGATCGATGTGATACACCGTCACCCGGCGCACACCCGCTAACCAGTGTTCCTGGCGGAAAACTACCCCGAGAATTGTCCACCCATCGTCCAGAGCGGTCACGAGTGCGTCTCCCCCGGTATAGCGTTCGGAACGGCTATCCCAGTGGCGATGAATATTGGCGGAGTCTTTATCTTCAGGTTCGAGACGAGTCATTTTGAAATAATCTCCGTTTCACCGCCCACCATTGGCGAGCGAAATACGATTGAACATAAGCATAGGGCGTTTCCGGGTTGATGGGTAGACGACCTCCGGTGGAATTTGCGCGTATGCCAATGGCGTACTTGCTTGTGGGTCGAAAGGCTGAGTTTCCATTTGCACTCATGCGCCTATCATAAAAACCTCCTATAATACGCCTGTCATTTATAACAATCGTTATATCGAGGTTAGGTGATGGTAAACGCAGTCAGCACACACGACACACCAACAAACACACAGCTGTCCGTCGGAGCAGGTTTTCCCCTCCCCTATGGCGCAACTCCAATCGCCAATGGCGTGAATTTCTCAGTCTTTTCCAACCATGCGGAACATGCGACCCTCGTTCTATTTCGTCCTGGCGAACCAGAGCCATTCACCGAGATCCCATTCCCGCCAGAATTCCGGGTCGGCAACGCCTTCACCGTGCAGGTCTATGATGTTGACCCGGCGGCGCTTGAATATGGGTATCGCCTGGACGGCCCAAATGATCCCGAACACGGACACCGCTTTGACCACGCGCGAATTCTGCTCGATCCCTATGCCAAATCCATCAGCGGGCGGGACGAGTGGCGCGGCGATAGTCCGCTCAAACAAACCCTGTATCCCCACCGTGCGCGCATCGTCCAGTCAAACTTCGACTGGCACGGCGATACCCCGCTGCACACACCCTTGGAAGACCTGATCATCTACGAGATGCATGTGCGCAGTTTTACCGCGCACCCGTCATCCGGCGTCCGACACCCCGGCACCTACGCGGGCATGATCGAAAAGATCGGCTACCTCAAGGAACTCGGCATCAACTGCGTCGAATTGATGCCGATCTTCGACTTTGACGAATGGGAACACTGGCGCGAAAACCCGGACACGGGCGAGATGCTCGTGAATTACTGGGGGTACAGTACGGTCGGCTTCTTCGCGCCCAAAGCCGGGTTCGCGGTCGCGCATGATGGCGGAGAAGTCAACGAGCTGAAAAATCTCGTCAAGGCGCTGCATGAGAACGGCATCGAGGTGATCCTCGATGTCGTCTACAATCACACCGGGGAAGGCAACGAGAACGGCCCGACGATTTCGTTCCGCGGCATCGACAACCAGACCTACTACATGCTCACGCCGGAAGGCTATTACTACAACTTCAGCGGCACGGGCAATACTTTCAATTGCAATCATCCGGTCGTAACCCAGTTCATCCTCGACAGCCTGCGCTATTGGGTGACCGAATATCACGTCGATGGTTTCCGCTTCGACCTCGCTTCGATTCTCGCGCGTGACACGAACGGCGCGCCCCTCGGCGACCCACCCCTGCTCAAGATTCTGGCGCATGATCCAATTCTCGGTCGCACCAAGCTGATCGCCGAACCATGGGATGCGGGTGGTCTGTATCACGTGGGCGAGTTTCCGTCGTATGGCCGCTGGTCGGAATGGAATGGCAAGTACCGGGACTGCATACGCAAATTCCTCAAAGGGGATGAGGGTCAGGTCGAAGAGATGATCCAGCGGCTGATGGGCTCACCCGATCTCTACCCGGATCGCGGCGCGCTGGCGTCGATCAACTTCGTCACCGCCCATGACGGTTTCACGCTGGCGGACATGGTCGCTTACAACGACAAGCACAACGAGGCCAACCTTGAAGACAATCAGGACGGTTTCAACGATAACAACAGTTGGAACTGCGGCGTCGAGGGCGACACCGACGACCCGGCGATCAACGAGCTGCGCCGCCGCCAGATGAAGAACGCCTTCACCCTGCTGATGGTCAGCCGGGGTATTCCCATGTTCCTGATGGGCGACGAGGTCGCGCGTTCGCAGAAGGGCAACAACAACACCTACTGTCAGGATACCGAACTCAACTGGTTGGACTACGGTGCCCGCGAGCAGCATGGCGATCTGTACCGCTTCTGCCAACGCATGATCGAGTTTCGCAAGGCGCACCCCGTGCTGCGCGATAGTTATCACCCGCGCTTCACCGACTATAACAAGGTCGGCGTGCCGGACATGGCGTGGTTCAGCACGGAGAAATTCGAGACCGGCAAGCCTGACGAACGTCTGACGATCGCGTTCTTCCTCGGGGGCGCTTACGCCAAAGGCGGCCTCGCGCAAGACAATGACATTTACGTGCTCATGAACATGCACTGGGAGGATCAGACATTTGACCTACCCAAGCTGCCGTTCGCACGCAAGTGGCACCTGGCTGTCGATACGGCCGCGGCGTCGCCCGACGACATTGCCGAACCGGGTCAAGAGAAGCTGATCACCCAAAAGGACAAGATCACGCTTAAGTCGCGCTCGGTCATAGTGTTGATCGGGAAGTAAGCACTGACCTCACTCCGCCCCTCTCATCTAGTAACCATTGGTGCTAGTTGCCAATTTGAGAGAAGATTTTCGTAGGGGCAAG
>CALKIA010000355.1 GCA_937988705.1 uncultured Chloroflexota bacterium
ACTTCACCGAGTTCGTCAACATGGGGATGCTCGGCCCGGTCAACGAACGCCAGCATGACGCGCTGACCAAAGCCCTGGACAGCGGTCGCCACCTGCTCATGCTCATCAACGATGTGCTCGATATCACGAAGATCGAGTCCGACATGATGACCCTGTTCGTGGAAGAGGATATCGATTTCCTCGACATCATCAACAGCGGCGTGACGACGGCGCAAAGCCTGCTCAAAAACAAGCCGGTACAGTTCATCAGTCAGGTGGACGTGAACTTGCCGCGCATCACCGGCGACAAACGGCGCATCCGGCAGGTGCTCCTCAATTTGCTGGCGAACGCCTGCAAGTTCACCGAAGAGGGCAGCGTGCGTCTGCACGTCAAAAACGAAGGCAGCACGATCCTGTTCAGTGTGGTGGATACGGGACCGGGCATCGCCACCGAAGATCAAAGCCTGATTTTTGAACCGTTTAAACAGACAGTGATGGGCATTCAACATGCGGGAGGCACCGGGTTGGGACTGCCAATTTCGCTGCGGTTGGTCGAAGCACATTACGGCCGGTTGTGGGTGGAAAGCGCACCCGATAAAGGCGCAGCTTTCCATGTGCGACTGCCGGTGCGCTCGCCCGAATTACTGAAGTTGATTAACCGGGTGGCCGTCTCATGAATACCAGAACTAGGGACAGCCGCATTTTCCAAACGCGTTTACAAGCTCGACCGCAGCAGATCTTCAGTGTCGTCAGTGGCCGCGATTTTCCGGCAGCGACGATGCCGCACCGCACCCCAGCAGCTGACGCAGCCACCAGAGTGATCGCGCTTACGGCAAGCGTGACGCGTACGGAAGTCACCGCGCCGCTTCGTATCGACCTAAGTCCTAGCCACCCTCGGTTGGTGGTCAAAGGTAAAGACAAATGGCACAGTGCCTAGGTGAAAGAACAATGGATAGTCAAATTCTGCATTGGGTAGACGATCTCGATAAAGCTGACATCAATGTGCGTCAGATCGCACGGCGCAGTTTGATCGCCTATGATGGGGACATCAGCGAACTGATGATCAACATCATGTTCGAACAGCAGGGGCGTCGTTCGTGGGAAGCGGCCATTATTCTGACGGAACGGCGGGATGAGCGGGCCATCGGAGCGATGATCCAGATGCTCACATCGCGGCATCCGGTGCTGGGGCAGGTCGCGGCGGAGGCGCTGACGGGCTATGGCTCGCGGTTTCTCGATACCCTGATCGACGCACTGCCGAACTGCACCTATCTGACACAGATCGCCATCATCGGCGCACTGGAACGCATTGGTGATCGCCGCGCGGTTGTGCCGCTCGTGAAGTTTCTGCAAGTGATCGAACAGCAGGTGCTGCTCTACACCACAATTCGGGCGCTCGGCGTGCTCGGTGACCCGGAAGCCATCAACAGCATTCGGGCGTACATCAATCACGAAAACAGTCATGTCGCCAAACACGCGCGCATGGCCCTACAGCAGCTCGAAGCACGGACAGACTAACTAACAGCGGAGAAACGTCGATTATCATGTTACTTCAAGGAATACGGGTGTTCTATATCGAAGACGATATGAATAATCGCACCGTCGTGCGCATGCTGACGGAACGATCGGGCGGCGTCTTCGACTATGAACAATGGGGCTTCCCAGAAATCGCGGTGCACAAACTCCACCGTTTTCACCCGCAGATCATCCTGCTCGACTTGTACTTTGCGCATCAGAAGACCGGGTATGACCTGCTGCAGATCATTCGACGTGAGCCGAAATTTCACGATGTCCCGATCGTCGCCGTGTCGGCTGCCGATGCCGCGACCGAGATTCCAAAAGCCAGAACCTACGGTTTTGATGGCTATATTGCCAAACCGCTCGATCCGTACCTGTTCCCCGATCAGCTTGACACCATCCTCAAGGGGGGATCGGTCTGGTACGCCGGATAAGCACCAGGAGTACCTTATGTCACCGCTGCACGCACTCATCATCGAAGACAACAGCAACAACAGTGAAGTTCTCGCCATCCTGCTCGAACTACAGGGCGTAAACAGTACGAATGTCCGTTCGCCCCGGCAAGTCGCCAGTGCTATCGAACAGCTCGAACGCGTTGACGTAATTTTTCTGGACCTTGAGTTTCCCTACGGCGATGGTTACAGCGTATTTACCGTGCTGCGCGCCGACCCGCGCTATGACGCGATCCCGATCATCGCGTATTCCGTGCACACCAGCCAAATCGACCGGGTGCGCACGGCAGGCTTTCAGGGTTTTCTCGGCAAGCCGCTGAGCGTCGAACAGTTTCCCAAGCAGTTGAGCCGTATTCTGAACGGGGATTCGGTGTGGGAGGTCTAGCTGTAAGTGGCCACCTCCCGCACCGCGAACAGCACACGGCGCCGAGCTGCCGCCGAATGAGGTGCTGCTTACTCCCGCTGCGACGGGAAGACCCGTTCGCCACCCGCGATCATCTCGGTAGCACGCAGCCAACTGTTACCTTCCACGCCCATTGGATCGCCCGCCCAGCGGGGATCAACCTTGTAGCGAAATAGTTCCAGCTCCGCGATCAACGCCTTCCAGATCACCGTTTGCCCATCGATCAACACTTCACGCACTTCGTCGCGGCTGACCTCTTTGAGCAGCATCCGAAAATGGGGCAGGCAGAAGCCCGCTGATCCCGTAAATGCGGCATGCACCTCCGGTTCGGCGAGCGATTCTGCCAGCGTTTCGAGGTAGCGCTTTTCGCTGGCATTGACCGCCACACAGCACATACAGTGTTCAGCCGGTTCGAGCCGTTCCGCGAGCAGCGCGCCTTCCGTTTGCTGCCCGAACAGGCGATTGAGGGGTGACGAGGCCTTTTTCACCGCCGACCCCAGCAGCGTACTGACTTCATCCAGCACCACCTGACAGAGAATAGCCGTGCCGACATTGCCGCCACGCAGTTCGGTCAATTCCCACGCGTGAACATTGCACAGCCCCCGGCTCTGGCGAAATTCCGCCTGAATTGTGCGGTCGGCCACGAACTCGTAGAGCAGGGTGTCAAGAAAGCGGTGCGCGTCGCCTTTGAGCAGGCGGCAAATCGGACAACCGGACAGCTTAAACGCCTCCAGTAGATCATAGTAGTTGAACGTCTTCATAAGCGATCCTCGAGTAATGCCTCACGAGCGCGGACGACGACCGTAGCCCCGCACCGCAGACTATCCCACAATTCGCCGGCTCTGGCGATCTTTTCGCCCGCGCTTTGGCGTCAGATTCCGGGGCCAAAAGCGCGACAGGCTGATCGGCCACCCTTATTGGGCTAATTGACCCAAAAGATCTCCCAGATTCGTGGGAAAAATCCGCCTAAAGTTGTAGACAAACTGAAAAAAAACTGATATAGTAATTGTCATGCCATATG
>CALKIA010000356.1 GCA_937988705.1 uncultured Chloroflexota bacterium
GCAACGCGCTCTATCCGTTGGACGCGCTCAAGGTGGCAGGCGTCGATATGACCACGCCGCAGGCCGTCGAGGAGACGTTCGGCGTGCTCGAACAGGTCATCGAACGGCTGGAGTCACTGTTCTAGGCAGGGTCGTCGAAAGGGTTTGTGTAGGGGCAGACCTCTGTGTCTGCCCAATTTGGGGTGCACATGTAGGTGCGCCCCTACATTCCCCGTGTCACTCCTTCATTCCATCTCTATCAAGCCAAACCTGACGCCTTGTACAGCGTACGAATCGTCAGGATTTCCCCGCGATGCTCGGCCTCGTGCTGCGCGAGATGATGCAGAATCCACTCGGGCGACACGTCATAGCGCGGGAACTCGCGTAACCGCTGATAATCAGCCTCACTCACCGCTTGCAGGCTTTTCAGAAAATAGGCGCGGGTTTGCTCCAAGCGTTCCAGATGCGCGCTCAATGGGAGCTGGAGCACCGGGTGTAATTGTCCGTCGGCGTCGCGCACCGGATACGGAAACAGCGCCTCGACTTCGCCCCCCCACGGCTGCTGCAAGATCTCCTCGTGCAGCCAATCGATTTCAATCGCCGCAATGTGATACAGCAGCGTGCCGATCCGGTTTTGCAGGCCGGGAGCCAACCAGTCAACCTCCGCCTCGCTCACCGTTTGCAGCGCCTTGAGCGTCCGGGCGCGGCCATCTTGCAGACGCCACAGCGCGGTGGCCAACGGCGCGGCATAACCCGCTAACGGCTGCGCGGCGAGCCGATCTTTTGTTTCAGGCATTCTCATCCTCGTATCAGGTAAGGCGCGGGCTGTTACCCACGGCATTTATGTTAGTATCATGGATATCTCGAAAAAGGGTGAGGCAATCAATTCAACGTGTGGGAATCCCGCTGGTTTCAGCGTTTTTGGGGCATCGTTGGCGCGGCGAGCGTGCGCGTCAAGGTGCTGGGCATTGTGTTGGGTGTGATCGTGCTGCTGGGGCTGTTCGTCATGGTGCAGATGCGGCAGGCGTTGTATGACACGCTGGAATCCGCGTTGCAAGCTCAGGGGATTGATCTGGCACACTTCGTCGGCGGGCGCGTCGATGATGCGCTCCTGTGCTGTGAGCCGGATATGGTCACGGATGTGCTGGACGGGTTGCAAGAGCATTATTCGGGCAATGGCCATAACACGCTGGTCGACTACCTGTTTGTCACCGACCCGGACGGCGCGCTGCTCGCCGCCAGCGACGCTGACGCCATCACGCCCGAGATGATCCGCCCGACCGTCCCGTTCTCCGCGCCCCAGGTGCGGCATCTCGTGACCGCGCAGGGCGATGTGATCGACATCACGCTGGATCTGCCGCTGAGCGGCGGCCAATTTCGCATCGGCTTGGCCGAGGACAATATCGAAGAGATCGTGATGGTGGTGACCACCCAGATCATTTCGCTCACCTTGGTCATGGTGGTGATAGGGTTTGTCGCCGCTTTCTTCCTCACGTGGATTTTGACGCGCCCGCTGCTCAGCCTGCTCGACGCGACGCGCACCGTCGCCCAGGGCGATTTCAGCCGGCAGGTGCCGCGCTGGGCCAATGACGAGATCGGCGACCTGTCAGAGGCGTTCAACGCGATGACGCGGTCGCTGGCACAGGCCGAACGCGAACGCGCCGAGCGCGAACATCTGCGCGCTAACTACATCCGCCGCGTGATCACAGCGCAAGAGGATGAGCGCAAGCGCATCGCCCGCGAACTGCACGACAGCACCAGCCAGTCGCTGACCTCGCTGCTCGTCGGACTGCGGCATCTGGAAGAAGCGACCGATCCGGAGGCGGCCAAAACCCGCCTCGCGGAGATTCGCAAGACGGTGAACAGTACCCTCGACGAAGTGCACGCGCTGGCGTGGCAGCTCCGTCCCAGCGTGCTGGATGATCTCGGCTTGGCGGCGGCGCTCCAGCGCTACATTGGCGACTACCAGACGCGCTATGCCCTTCAGGTCGATTTTGTCTTTCGCAACCTCGCAGAACGCCTACCCATTGAGGTCGAAACCACGCTCTACCGCGTGATTCAGGAAGGGTTGACCAACATCGCGCGGCACGCCAAAGCGCACAACGCCAGCATTCTGCTGGAACAACGCGCCGCCTCCGTGCGCGTCATCCTCGAAGACAACGGCGTCGGCTTTGACGCGGACGCCGTGACGTACAGCCAGAAAAGTCTCGGCTTACAGGGTATTCGGGAGCGCGTCGCGCTGCTGAACGGTACACTCGTGATCGAATCCCAACCGGGGCAAGGAACTAGTTTATTCATTGAGATTCCGCTGACGGAATCGAAAGAGACAAGCGCATGAGCGACAGCACGACCCTTTTGCTGGCGGATGATCACGCCATTTTACGATCCGGGCTGCGGCTGCTGGTTGAAGGCCAGCCGGATTTCAAGGTGGTGGGCGAAGCAGGGACGGGCAAAGAGGCGATCGCGAAGGCCCGCGAACTGCGCCCGAACGTCATTCTCCTCGATCTGAACATGCCCGAATTGGACGGCTTAGCGGCGCTGCCCACGATCCTCAGAGAGTCGCCGGACAGCCGCATTTTGATTCTCACCATGCATGACGACGTGAGCTATTTGCAAGAGGCGCTGCGCACGGGAGCCTCCGGTTACATCCTCAAGAAGGCGGTCGACAGCGACCTGATCACGGCAATTCGCACCGTGGTGCGCGGCGAGACATACATCCATTCTGCCATGACGCAAAAGCTGTTGCAGAAGATTGATCAGCAGGCGGCCAAACCTGCCCCCGAAGCTGACCCGTGGGCGACACTCTCCGACCGGGAGCGCGATGTGCTGCGGTTGGTCGCGCTCGGCTACACCAACGCCGAAGTTGCCAGTGAGTTGTTTTTGAGCGTCAAAACGGTGGAAACGTACCGCATGCGCGGCATGGAGAAACTCAATTTCCAGACGCGCGCGCAGTTGGTCAAGGCGGCGTTGGAAAAGGGGCTGCTGGAGTAGAGCGGTGTAAGGACGCGATGATGTAATTTACGCGAAGATTACGCTCTACAGACCCCACCCCCGGCCCCTCCCCGAATTCAGGGAGGGGAGAAAGATCAACCTCCCGCGCCACGTCTCCCCTCTCCCAGCTGGCGTGGGAAAAGGGTGGGGTGAAGGGTAATTCGTGATCTTTTCGTAAATTGCAGAATGGCGTCCTTACACAAGCACGATTTTCTCGTAGGGACGCGATTTAGCGCGTCCGCTGTGTCCCTCAAGTCGATTCTCGAAAGAAATCCACGAAGTCACTGTAGGGGCAGACCTAGGTGTCTGCCCAATCGTGGGCGCACACGCAGGTGCGCCCTTCCGAACACATTCGGTAATCTACTTTAGGCTGTGTATGTTTGAACCTACCGCGCCGACACACGTTTGCGCATCTGCCGCTGCCACCACGCCTGCCACGCCCCCGTTGACCACAACGCCCACAGCACCAGCACGGGCTGGAAGAACAGCCGCGTGAGGCGCGCCTGGTCGGTGTTGAGGCCGAAACCGTCAATTCCGTTCACGTACTGCGAGATGTTCCCCGGAAAGACCAGCACGAAAAAGAGCGCCGCGGCCCAGCCCGCCCAGATGCGATACTTACCCGGGAACAGCAGCGCCAGACCGAGCAGGATCTCCACAATACCGGAGGCAACAACCACAAAATCGCCGTCGAGCGGCAGCCACGTCGGTACCTGCGCGAGAAACTCAGCCCGCGCAAACGTCAGATGGCTGATGCCCGCAAACAACAGGCTTACGCCGAGAAGCAGCCGGAAGAGGGTCTGGACAAGGTTTGTCTTATCGTTCGTTCGGTTTTGGGTGGGTGTTTCCATGGTTTGTCTTTCGCTCAAGCCGATGTCACAGCGAGTCACTATTGGCACCAAGGCTAGCGCGGATGCTTGAGGGCTAGGTGAGTGTATTGTGAAAAGGTGAACTATAAGTTCAAGGACGGGACGGCTCACTCCAGGCTGTCAGGTTTTCCCCGACACTAAGACGCGCGTTTTCCCCCTCACAAGATGCGGAGTTTGCCCGCTACACCGTTTTCTTGACCCGGCCTATCATAAGGACATCAAACGAAAACACATACACACATAGAGGTGTTCAAATGACAAATCTACTCAGCATTCGCAAATCCGGTCGCATCATCGAAGACCCGCCGTTCGCCAAATTCCTGTTCAGCGATACTCGTCTCGCTCCGCTGTTCACCATCATCCGCGTGCTCATCGGTCTGAGCTGGCTGCAGTCGGGTCTGGGTAAGTTCAGCAACCCGGCCTGGATGGAAACGGGCGCGGCGCTGCAAGGCTTCTGGACGAATGCGGTTGCTATCCCTGAAGGTGGTCGTCCCGCCATTGCGTTTGACTGGTATCGTAGTTTCCTGCAGGGCATGCTGGACACTGGCGCCTACACATGGTTTGCGAAGTTGATCGCGTTCGGTGAAATTCTGATCGGTATCGGCTTGATTGTCGGCGCGTTTGTCGGCATTGCCGCCCTGTTCGCCGCGCTCATGAACTGGAACTTCATCATGGCGGGTTCGGCCAGCACGAACGGTCTGCTCCTCATCGGTGCCATCACGTTGGTGCTCGCCTGGAAGACCGCTGGTTACCTCGGTGCCGACTACTTCCTGCTCCCGCTGGTAGGGACGCCGTGGAGCCGCCGCAAGAACAAGAGTGCTGAAGCTTCTGAATATTCCCCCGCCCCCGGTCTAGGTGACTAGGCGACAACCGGGACGGAAGGCAGCAAAACGGCCGCTCATATGAGCGGCCGTTTTATTTGCGTATATTCAGCTTCATCCGGTAAGTAGGGACAGCGCCTGTGTCACACGACGTAGGGTTAGATCGGTTAGACTACGACAAAAAGATAGAA
>CALKIA010000357.1 GCA_937988705.1 uncultured Chloroflexota bacterium
AGCCATTGTAACCGCGATTCTACTATTTTATACCCTTTCTCTAACACAACCGTCACCAACTTTAGAGGCGGCTCTCGCTCAACGACTGGCGGCAGTGCCCGCAGACAGCCCGTCGTTTCACCGCGAAGTGGGGCGCACCGCCAACGCAGACGGCGCGGTCGTCTACGCCGAAACCGTGGATCGTGCGACGGGGCAAGCGTACCCCGGCTTAATTGATTGGATCATCGGGATCCATCAGAACGGGTCATGGCAGGTTTTCTTACCCGGCGATGCCGGATATGCCGCGGCCTTTGAACAACTACCATTGAGCATCCGGCTCGCCGCCGATTCTACGCCCTACAAGCCTGCGGCAGATCCCGCCTATGCGCCGACCAGTCCGTATGCGCTGCCCTTTGCCAACGGGGCTTATGGCACGGTCACGCGCAGCTTCGATGCGCACGGTCGCGGGCAGATCGACTTCGACCTGACGGGGCTGGATGTGACGGCGGCGCACGATGGTCAGATCATCTATGCGAACGATACCGCCACTGTGAACGGCTACTCGGCGGGCGCGTGGTGGTACTGGAATGTGATTATCATCCAGCATGCGCCACACGAGTACTCGCTCTACGGGCATCTCGCTCCCGAGAGTATCCCAGCGTGGATTAAAAATCAGTGTACGGACGACCACCATGCCGTCAACTGCGCCGTCCCCGTCCGCGCGGGTGACGTGATCGCGCGTGAAGGCAGCACCGGCTCCTCATCCGCCCCGCATCTACATGTCGAATTCGGGCAGGAATATGCCGTCGCCGCCTACCTGGATGTACTGGACGCGGATCGCGACGGTGACCGCCTGGAGCCAATCTACGGCGGGTATGTGTATGGCGAGCAGAACGTCCCCATCAGCGGGTACAGCGCGGACGAAGCAGCACGCTGGCCGTATGGCATGGTGCTGCAAGCGGTTCACCACCCCATAGCGACGAGCAGCGCCAACCTGATCCGCAATGGCGATTTTGCCGCCGGGACGGACGATTGGACGCCGTCGGGGTGGGTCAATTGGGCGGTGCGCGACGGCAGCATGCGCGCGACCCGGTTGCGCTCTGCTGAAACGCCGGATTGGGGCGGTTTCTATCAGACACTGGCCGGTGGTGTGTGGGCCAATACCACCTTCGATCTCACACTGCATCTCGGCAATGATAGCGCTATCGACAAAACGGTGAGCGTCGGTTTGACCAACGGGCAGGAGGGCGTATGGACGGAGATTCTGCTGGCGGCGAACACCCCTTTGCAGCCCTATACGCTCACGCTGACCGCGCCCGACTCGTGGGCAACCGTCCGCCTGATGTTCCTTATCAATCCCGCGGATAGCGCGCCTGCCGCGCTCGTGGATGATGTGGTGCTGGTTGTGCGCCCGTGAGGCTGTCACCCTCCCCATGATCTTTATCCGCTGCTGACCATGACACCCTGCATCGCTTTTTGGCCTCCCTAATGCGAGAATAAGGTGAGTCTAAAAACATCGTAGGGTATCATGGTCGAATTTCTGCAAACTTTCCCCCCGTATCTGCAAGCCCTGCTCGCCACGCTGTTCACCTGGGGCGTGACGGCACTCGGCGCGTCCACTGTCTTTCTCACTGGGCAAATCAGCCGCCGCACCCTCGATACCATGCTCGGTTTCGCGGGCGGCGTGATGATCGCCGCCAGCTTCTGGTCCTTACTCGCCCCCGCGATCGAAATGGGCGACGGCGGTCTGCTGCCAGCGTGGTTTCCGGCGGTGACCGGGTTCATCCTCGGCGGCGTGTTCTTGCGCGGGCTGGACTATGTGCTGCCCCATCAGCATGTCGAAGCCGATCAGCCGGAAGGCATCAAGACAGAGTGGCAGAAGTCGATTCTGCTGGTGCTGGCCATCACCCTGCACAACATCCCCGAAGGGCTGGCGGTCGGTGTGGCTTTCGGCGCGGTGGCGCACGGTCTGTCGTCGGCGACGCTGGCGGGCGCGGTCGCCCTCGCCATTGGCATCGGTCTGCAAAACTTCCCCGAAGGTATCGCCGTCGCCGTGCCGCTGCGGCGCGCAGGGATGAGCCGCCTTAAAAGCTTCTGGTACGGCCAGCTCTCCGCGGTGGTCGAACCCATCGCCGGGGTGATCGGCGCGGTCGCGGTGCTGTACGCCCGCCCCATTCTCCCCTACGCGCTGAGCTTTGCCGCCGGCGCGATGATCTTCGTCGTGGTCGAAGAAGTGATCCCCGAATCCCAGGGGAACGGCAACACCGACCGGGGCACGCTCGGCGCGATGGTCGGTTTCGCCGTGATGATGTTTCTCGACGTAGCGCTCGGCTGACCACCCGGCAATCATCCGATCGTTAGCCGATCGTGACAACCTATCTTTTTCAATTGCACTCTGCCCCGGTTTGCGCTATACGTTGAGGCGCTTGCTTAGAGGAGGTACGATGACGAAAGTCATTTGGTGCACAGTAGTACTGCTGCTGCTCGGCGTGGTCGCCGTGTCCGCGCAGGAAAATACGCTCACGGTCGTGGCGCACGACAGCTTCGCCTACAGCGAAGACCTCATGGCGCAGTTCCAGGAGGAAACCGGCATCACCGTTGAAGTCCTGCGCTTAGGTGACGCGGGCGCGATGCTCAACCAGCTCATCCTGAGCAAAGAAAACCCGCTCGGCGATGTCGTATTCGGCGTGGACAACACGTTCCTGAGCCGCGCGCTGGACGAAGACTTGTTCATCGCTTACGAGTCCCCCGCACTGGAGATGGTCGACGAGGCGTTCCGCGTTGATCCGGATCACTTTGTGACCCCGGTCGACTACGGCGATGTCTGCCTGAACTACGACATCGCCTACTTCGAAGAAAACGAACTCGCGCTGCCCGAAGCGCTGGCCGACCTGACCAAGCCGGAATACAGCGGCTTGCTCGTCGTGGAAAATCCAGCGACCTCATCGCCGGGGCTGGCCTTCCTCATGGCGACCGTCGCGGCGTTCGGTGCCGAGGGTGACTACACCTATCTCGACTACTGGACGGATCTGGTCGCCAACGACGTTGCGATTACCGAAGGCTGGACGGACGCCTATTACGGCGAATTCACCCGTTATGGCGGTTCGCGGCCGTTGGTCGTCAGCTATGCCAGCAGCCCGCCCGCCGAAGTCCTGTTCGCCGACCCGCCGACCGATGTTGCGCCGACCGCCTCCCTCACCGCTGATGGGATGTGTTTCCGGCAAATCGAATTCGCGGGCATCCTGCAAGGCACGGACAACCCCGCAGCGGCGCAGCAGTTCATCGATTTTCTGCTGAGCGCAGAATTTCAGGCCGATATGCCCACGCAGATGTTCGTCTTCCCCGTGAATGGCGCAGTCGAACTTCCCGCCGTATTCACTGACTACGCCCAGATTCCCGCCAACCCGGTCATCCTTGACCCGGCGGACATCGACGCGGGGCGTGAGGAATGGATTGAGGCGTGGACGGAAACCGTTCTGCGCTGAGTTGGCTGGGGCGGAGCGGGTTGATCCTGCTTCCGCCCGCCTTCCTCCTCATCTTCTTTTTCTATCCCCTGCTCAGCCTGTTCGCCGTCAGCCTTTTGCCGGACGGCGTGCTCGATCTGAGCGGGTTCAGCAAAATCCTCACCGACGATTACTACGTGCGGATCTTTCTGTTCACCACGGGGCAAGCAGCACTCTCGACACTGCTCACGGTCGGGCTGGCGCTCCCGGGCGCGTATGCCTTCGCCCGCTTCGACTTTCCCGGCAAGTCGCTGCTGCTCTCCGTGTCGACGCTGCCGTTCGTCCTGCCAACCGTCGTCGTGGCGGCCGCCTTCAGCGCGTTGATCGGCGAACGCGGAATCCTACCGCTCAACCTCGAAGGCACACTGACGATCATCCTGATCGCGCACGTTTTCTACAATTACGCGCTGGCGCTGCGCATGATCAGCAGTTACTGGGCGACGCAAAGCCCGCGCATCGAAGAAGCGGCGCGCGTGCTCGGTGCGCACGGGTGGCGCTTGTGGTGGGAGATTCGTCTCGCGGCCATCCGTCCGGCGATCCTCGCCTCCTCCGCGCTGATTTTCATCTTCTGCTTCACATCATTCGGCGTCATGCTGATTCTCGGCGGCATCCGCTTCGCGACTATCGAGGTCGAAATCTATCGGCAGGCGAACAGCCTGCTCAATTTGCAGATCGCCGCCGCTCTGTCGATCTTTCAACTAGCCTTGATGTTCGCGCTCATGTTGGTCTACACGCGCCTACAAGCGCAAACGGGCACGGATATTCAGGCGGCACAAACGGTCGCGCGCCCGCCAAAGACACCGCGGGAAAAGCTGTTCGTAGGCGGCAACCTCGCGCTGATGGCGGTCTTGCTGTTCGCGCCGCTGCTCGCGCTGCTCGTGCGCTCGTTCTGGTCGCCTAACGGTTGGACGCTGCAATACTACGCGGCGCTTGCCACCAACGCCCGGGGATCGGTGTTGTTCGTGCCGCCGCTCGAAGCAGTCGGCAATTCCGTGCTGTATGCGCTGCTGACGACCGTGCTCTCGCTGTTTCTCGGCTTAATCGCCGCCTATGGACTGGCGCGACGGGGTCGCCTCTCCACCCTGCTCGATCCGATTTATATGCTGCCGCTGGCGACGAGCGCGGTCACCCTCGGTTTCGGCTTCATCATCGCGTTGGACGAACCGCCGCTCAATTTGCGCACCTCGCGCGCGCTGATCGTGATTGCGCACACCCTCGTCGCCATGCCTTTCGTCGTGCGCAGCGTGCTGCCCGCGCTGCGCAGCATTTCGCCGAATGTACGCGGCGCAGCGGCGCTGTTAGGCGCGTCCCCCACGACGATTCTGCGCTTGATCGACCTGCCCTTGATCGGGCGCGGCTTGATCGTCGGCGCGACCTTCGCCTTCACGGTGAGCATGGGCGAGTTTGGCGCATCTTTGTTTGTGGCGCGTCCCGACACGCCGACCATGCCGCTGGTGATCTTCCGCCTACTGGGTCAGCCGGGAGCGCTCAATTACGGTCAGGCGCTCGCCATGAGCGCTATTTTGATGGTCGTGTGCGCGATCAGCTTCGTACTCATCGAACGCGCGCGCGTACTAGGAATCGGGGAATTTTAATGCTGTCGATCATCGGGATTACGCGCTCATTCGACTCAACCCCCGTGCTGCGCGGCGTTGATCTGGAAGTCGAACGCGGCGAAATTGTGTGTCTGTTGGGTGCGAGTGGCTCGGGCAAATCGACGCTGCTGCGTATCATCGCGGGTCTGGATCGACCGGATGCGGGCGATGTACAGCTCGAAGGCACCTCGATCCTCAATCAGCCCGTCCACACCCGCGACTTCGGCCTGATGTTTCAGGATTTCGCCCTGTTCCCGCATCTGAACGTCGCGCAGAACATCGAATTCGGCCTGCGCATGCAGCACATCGGCGTGAAAGAGCGCCAGCGCCGCGTGAGCGAGGTGCTCGCGCTGGTCAACCTGAGCGGCTTTGAGCGGCGCGACGTGGTGCGGCTCTCCGGCGGTGAACGGCAGCGCGTCGCGTTGGCGCGCAGCCTCGCCCCGAATCCGCGTCTGCTCATGCTCGATGAGCCGCTGGGCGCACTGGATGCGGTGCTACGGGAACGACTGATCCTCGAACTGCGCGATATCATCAAAGCTGTCGGCTTGACGGCGATTTACGTGACGCACGACCGCCGAGAAGCCTTCGCCGTTGCGGATCGGCTGGCGATCATGGAGTCCGGGGTGATTGTGCAAATGGGCACGCCTGCGGACATCTATCACCGTCCGACGACGATCTTTGCCGCGCGGCTGCTCGGTTTAGGCAACGTGATTCCAGTCACCAACTGGCATGCTGGCCAAGCGATCACCGCAGTAGGTGACTTTCCACTCGACCAGAGCGCGCCCGCTTTGCTGCTCCACCCTGACGGCCTCACACTCGACGCGAACGGTGAGATCAGCGGAACAGTGACCGAAGCTGTGTTTCAAGGCGACTCGGTGCAGATCAGCTTAACGGCGAACGGTATTCCGCTGGCGTTCAAGTGCGATTCGCGGCAGGTCAGCCAGCCACCCCGCCCCGGCGAGCTAATCCAGTTGGCGGTCAACCCGGCGCACATCCTGCCACTGAAAGACTGAAAACAAGGGCTTCAACGCCAAGGCGCGAAGTCGGAAAGACGCAAAGACAGGGTTCAACCTACTCTGTACTTTGCGACTCCGCATCCTTGCGCCTTGGCGTTGAGTCTTTACTCTGCGCTCTTTGCGTTCTCAGTGGTTAACTATCTTTGATCTGTTCTGCGACGTATTCTTCGAACTTGCCCGCGTTACACGCATCGACGTAGCGCATGAACTCGCCGCCCCCGATGGGATACAACGGGTAGCACGAGGTCGGATAAGCGCCGCGCGGCGCATGGACGAGATGCGTCGCCGCCGGAGCGGGCATGAGCAGACTGTCTGTGCTGCGCTCGACCCGGTCGACAATATTCTCGACGGTGACGATCACTTTCTCGGCCAGATAGATCAGTTCCATGTCTACGCCGAGGTTGTGGTTGAGCTTGAAATTGCCGCGCGCGTCGCCTTCCAGCGCGTGAATGACCACCACATCACAGTGAATCGCCGGAAACGCCATCAGTTCTTCGCCGCTGTACGGGTCGATCACGGTTTTCACATCGGGGCGCAGGCGGGGCAAATCCGTGCCGATCCAGCCCGTGGAGGGCATAAAGCCGACACCGGCCATGTGCGCGCGCATCCCCAGGGCGAGGCTCTGCTCCGTCTCCTCGATCACGCGCACTTCACCACGATTCGCCCGCTCGGTGAACATCGGCGCTAAACCGAACGATTCCAGCCCAAAATAGGCCGAGCGCACGGTCGAGACACAGCCCGCGCCCACCAGCAAATCACTTTCAATGCCCGCCGTAAAGCACAGCAACGTCAGGTCGGTGGGGCGCGGCGTGCGCCGCAGCAGCGCCTTCACAAAGGCCACCGGACGGCGATACACAGTCATGCCACCGAGCGCGAGCGTCGCCCCATCCGGGATGAGCAGCGCCGCATCATCCACTGAAATCCACTCTGCCACAGGTCTTCCTCACTACTTCTGTGCGCCATGCACACCGCCAGTCCAATTACGATACATCAACCCGCCGTAACTCAACAGATTGAGTTACCCGCTTGGATACCACTCCTCCGACTTCGGGCGGAGATCAAACTTCCCCCTGAAATAGGAGCGCGGTGTTGGCTCTCCGTTGGATGTGTCGCCGCTCAAATGAGCGTATAGTTGCCCTTGGATTTATGCACTAGGGAAGAACGATCATGTCGCGAGTCATCTTTGCAGTGGTACTTGCCGGATTAGTGTTCACGGTCGGCGCCTTCAGCGCCGTCGGCGGTGTCTCTCAGCCCGCGCAGTATGCCAGCGTTACGCCGCGACCGTCCGCGACCATTGCGCCCACCGCCGAACCAACGCCCGCCGCTCTCGTCGGCGATAGCGCGCGCGGCCAGCAGATTTTCACGCAGGGTATCAACGGCGCGCCGCCCTGTTCTTCGTGCCACGGGACAACCTCCGGTCGCAATATCTTTCAGTTGGGGCCGAATATGGTCGGCATCAGCGAACGCGCCGGGCAGCGCGTAGATGGCCTGAGCGCCGCGGACTACATCCACCAGAGCATTCTTACGCCCGAAGCCTATCTGGTCGTGGGTTTCCGCCCGATCATGCCGCCCACCTTTGGCGATTACCTGTCTGAACAGGACATCAGCGACCTCACCGCGTACCTCCTCACCCTCTAAAGCCATACCGGGCGGCTGATGCAGCCGCCCCGGTTGATCCACTCTCCGCCGTTTTAGCGTACAATCTACGCATCTCTCACAACACATTTACCCGCACAGGTGTACCAAACACCGTATAATCGAAGTCTGAGAGTTGAGCGGAGTTACCCATGAAATTGTCTTATCAAGTGCGCGGACGTTTGCAGCATCTGACGGCAGTCGTCATCCTCGCGCTGGTATTCACCACTGGTTTCGCGCTGGGCAACGGACGTAGTTTGACCCTGGCGCAAGGCAGCGATACCCACCCCCCGGCGGAAGCCGATGAGGCCTTTGAACCCTTCTGGCAGGTCTTCAACCTGATCAAGAGCGATTATCTCGACGAGATCGATACCAGCGTGCTGGTGGATGGCGCGATCAGCGGCATGGTCGATGCGCTCGAAGATCAATACAGCGGCTATATGAACCCGGAAGTCTATGACCTCCTCAACAGCGATCTCGAAGGTGAGAT
>CALKIA010000358.1 GCA_937988705.1 uncultured Chloroflexota bacterium
CTCATGGATTACACAATTCAACTTGAAAAGATTCAGCAGGCGATCGGCATTCTGCAAGAGAAAAACGTCGACCTGTGGCTGACGTTTGTGCGCGAAACCGAGCACAACGCCGACCCCGCGTTGCCGCTGATCTGCCCCGTCAATGTCACGTGGCACACCGCACTCATCATCACCAAGAGCGGCTACAAGGTGGCCATCGCCGGACGCTACGAGATCGTCAACTTCGAGCGCATGGGCTGCTGGGACGAATGCATCAAGTATGACCAGAGTATTCAGCCCGCGCTGGTCGAAGTGCTGGATCGGCTCGCACCCCAACAGATCGCCGTCAACTACTCGGAGAGCGATACTGCCGCCGATGGGCTGTCGCATGGCATGTTCCTGACGCTCCAGCGCTATCTCGCGGGTAAGCCATACCAGCTCATTTCGGCGGATGGCATTCTCAATTCGCTGCGCGGTCGCAAAACGTCCGCCGAAATTGCGCGCATTCGCAGCGCCGTCGCGCTCACCGACAACATCATCGACCGCATCACGACCTATCTCAAACCCGGCTTGAGCGAACTCGACATCGCCAATTATGTGCACGGTGAATACGCCAAAGAAGGCGTGATTCCGTCATGGGATACGGCCTACTGTCCGACCGTCACCGCTGGCCCGGACTCGCCGCAGGGCCATGTGTCGCCCTCCGCGCAGTACATCACTGCGCCGGGGCAAACTGTGCGCATTGATCAGGGTGTCGTGCTCAACGATTACATCTCGGATATTCAGCGCGTGTGGTATCTCCAGCCCGCAAGCGAAACGAGCATTCCGCAGCCTGTCCAGCACGCCTTCGACTCCGTGCGCGGCGCGATTATGGCGGCGTGGGACGCCCTCAAGCCGGGTGTGCAGGGCGCAGTCGTGGATGACGCCGCCCGCAATTTCATTGTCGCGGCGGGCTACCCCGAATATCAGCACGCCGTCGGCCATCACATTGGCCGAACTGTACACGATGGGTCAACGCTGCTCGGCCCGCGCTGGGAACGCTACGGTCAAACGCCGTTCGGGATTGTGGAAGTGGGCAACTGCTTCACGCTGGAACTCGGCGTGCACGTACCCGGATACGGTCTGGTTTCACTGGAAGAAGATGTGCTCGTCACCGCCAACGGCAACGAGTGGCTCGGCCAGCCGCAAACCGAAATCATCGTGGTGAAGGTGTAGTGTCACATGGCAGGAAAAACGGACGGTGTCGCGGAGCTTGTTCGAGTGATTCTGCAAACTCTGCCAAAGCCCTATGGTGAGGATATCATCGAGGATGTATTCGTGGCCATTGAGCACAATCCAAATTGGCTCAAACGATATCACGAATTGAAAGCCGAACTACCGAAGGACGTGCCCAATAATTGGATCGGATACCATACAAAGCTGCAAATAGGCTATGACACCATCCGGGAAGTAGACACAACCCGCACGAAACTGGCAAAAAGCTACTCTAAGCTTCGTCGCCCCTAAAGCCTAACCATCTGTCTCCCCTCCCTGAATTCGGGGAGGGGTCGGGGGTGGGGTGAAGCGCTGTTAGAACGGCATTCCCGCCGGGAAACACAGCATGATCCGCGCCATCTTCGCGTTCGCCTCGGTGATATACGCGTCAATGATGTCATTGACCGTTTCCTCGGACACGCCGATCAGCGCCGCCAGTCGCTTGATCGCCGCGACTTCGCCCTCATCAAGAATTCTGTCAGCGGACGCCGCGCGAATGCCATCATAAATCAGCGACAGGCGCGTGTCCGGCTGCGCGGTGAGCGCCAAATGACCGACCAGCGCGGCGAAATTCTGGGCATCCGCCGCCGGACTGTAGAGTTCCAGCTCACACAAAAATGCTTCCGAGTAGCCCAGCGCGGCGAAATACCCGATCACCCAGGCGTGTTCCTCCGGGGCCAGCCCGCCATCCCCGTAAGCGCACACGAGAATCGCCTTCGCGAACGTCAGCGCATTGTCTTCCGGCGGGACTTGACCGAACCCCCACAGCTCTTTAATCAACCAGGCCGCGCCTCTCTGCGGATTATCCATGCGATACTCCCCTGCTCAATGCTGTCACTCATTCATGAAACTATAGCATGATCACGGCGGTTGGAGGGGAATGATCCAGTCAGAAAACGACTACCAGAAACTGGGGAACACGGTGACATCTAGACATGGTCACTTTCACGTGTCGCCATAAACAAAAGCGGACGCGATAAATCGCGTCCCTACGAAAACAAATTCAGCTTGGCGAGTTACGTTATCGCCCGGCCCTTCCCCGAATTCGGGGAGGGCCGGGCGTGGGGTCGCTCAGTACGTATCCACCAGCGACCGTACCTTGAGGTCGGTGACATCCGCCGCACGCACGCGGATCGTCTTCGTCGCGCCGGGACGCAGATGCACGAAGTTATCGGCAAAGGTCGCGCCGGAGAGTTCCAGCCACACATAGAGCGCTGCCGCATCGGTAGTCAGCAGCACATCGAACTCGCCATCTGCCACGGTGTGCACATCCATCCTGATGCTCGGCTGTGTTAGTTCGAGATGCTTCGGGCGGCAGAACGTGACCAGATCCTCTGAGATGACCGTGCCATCGACGCGCAGACTGACCCACATCAGCACGTCACGCGGCGAGTACATCTCGAGCCAGCGCCGCACATCGACTGTGCCGACGACCGTAGTCGTCCCGGCGGTGACGCGCACCGGGAACGTACCATGTTCGAGCGTGCTGCCCTGGGCGGTGGTGAGGACATATTCGGCCTCGCCGACGCCTTCCACACGCTGATCGTTCGTCGCGTGAATCTGCACCGTACCGCCCGCCTCATCTTCCACGCCCGTCAGCAGCAGCGGCGCGAAGAACCGCCGCGCCATGTAGTGCAGCGCCTTCCAGTTACCCTTCCAATCCAGCGATGACCAGCTCGGCGCCGGCCACATGTCGTTCAACTGCCAGTAGAGCGCGCCCATCGAGCGCGGCAT
>CALKIA010000359.1 GCA_937988705.1 uncultured Chloroflexota bacterium
ACACAGGTGCGCCCCTACATCCATTCGTGGATTTGTTTCGAGAACCTACTTTAGCATCAACTGTTGGACTTAATCTGAGTTTCGGATAGCTTTTTCTTCATTTCTCGCAGCCCAACCCGCCTCCGAACTCGCTGTGGGGACAGGGATCAATCCAAAACTGAGGTTACTCACAGATGCCCGTTGGCTATGTACCACTGGGCTGTACGCATCAGACCTTCGCGCAAATCGATTTGCGGTGCGAAACCGAGTTCGCGGGTGGCACGGGAGATGTCAAAGGCGCGCGCCTTGCGGAAGAAGTCAATGCGGCGGCGGAACAGCGGTGGCTCGACCTTAAACGGTTTGAACGCCAGTTCGACCGCGTACGACGCCAGATACACGGGGGCAAGCGGCAGCCGCAGCCGGGGGACCGGTACGCCCAGCACCTCGGCGATGTAGCTGACGAGCGTATTCAGCGTGATGATCTCGTGTCCGGCTAGAATGTAGGTGCCTCCGACCGCGTCCGGCTGCGAGCCACACAGCAAAATCCCCGCGATCAAGTCGTCGATATACACCATCTGGTAGAGCGTTTCCCCCGATCCGATCATGGCGAAGCGCCCCGTCTGGATGCCTTTGAACAACTTCAGAAAACGGAGATCGCCGGGGCCATAGATGCCCGCCGGACGAAAGATGACCACCGGCAGCCGATCACGAAAACTCTGCGCGATCAGTTCGCCTTCCAGCTTGGTCTGCTGGTAGATGTCGCCGGGGTTATACGGCGAGTCTTCGTTGGCGGGAATTTCCTGCACATCCCCATGCACGCCGACGGTCGAACAGTGAACGAAACGCTGGACGCCTGCCTGGGTGGCGGCTTCCAGCAGATTCTGCGTGCCGCAGGCGTTGATATCACGCATTTCCTGATCCGACACATTCGTCTGCCGGTACAACGCGGCAATATGGTAGACCGTATCGACGCCCTGCAGCGCCTGCTGGACCGAAGTCTGATCGCGCACATCGCCGATCACGCACTCCGCGCCCACCAGATCGCTGGTGGGGCGGCGGACCAGTGCGCGCACCTGATAGCCATCTGCGATCAAGCGGCGCGCCAGATGTCCGCCAGTAAACCCCGTAGCGCCCGTAACGAGAACGGTCTTCGCCATCCTGCCCCCCTCTACAGCTCGATCTTAGTCTGAGTATAGAGGAAATTACAATTCACATACATGGCCCGAATGGACGACTGCCAGTGGCCAATAGGAGTATGTTTTTTTATGTTACAAACTTAATCGAATTCCTGAAGGACGCGGCGGGCGATTACCATGCGTTGAATTTCGCTCGTGCCTTCGCCGATGCTCATCAGGCGTTGATCGCGATAGATTCGCTCAACCGGGAATTCACGACTGTACCCGTAGCTGCCGTGAATCTGGATTGAGTTCTTACACACGCGCTCCGCGACTTCGGTCGCCAGCAATTTGCCCATCGCCGCCTGTTTCGTGAAGTCCTTGCCCTGATCTTTGAGCCATGCCGAGCGGTAGACCAGCAGGCGCGCGGCATCGATCTCTAGGGCGGCATCCGCGATCATCCACTGAATCGCCTGATGCTCGCTGATCGTTTTGCCGAAGGCGCGCCGCTGTTTGGCGTATTTGACCGCCGCTTCGAACGCCGCTTGCGCGAGGCCAATGCTCAACGCGCCGATGCCGATGCGCCCATTGTCGAGCGTCGCCATCGTCTGATGGAAGCCGCGCCCCACCGGACCGAGCACGGCGTCGCCGGGGACGCGCACAGCGTCAAAGCTCAGCATGTGCGTGGGTGAGCCTTTCAAGCCCATTTTCTTTTCCGGCGGATGAATCGTCAGCCCCGCCGACTTCGTGTCCACGAGGATCATGCTGAAACCGCGCGCGCCGCCGTCCTTGTCGGTGCGACATAACACGGTGATCACGGGCGCGATGCCCGCATTGGTGATCCACGCCTTCGACCCATCGATCACCCACGCGTCACCGTCCTGCCGCGCGAAGGTCTGCACGCCATTGAGTAAGTCCGACCCCGCGCCGGGTTCGGTCAGTGCGAGCGCGCCCAGCACCTCGCCAGAAATCAGCTTGGGGAACCACTGCTCCTGCTGCGCGGGCGTGCCCCAGCGTTTGAGCGGCGCGCAGCCGAGGCCGTTATGCGCGGCAATCGACAGAGCGGTCGAGCCGCACGCGCGCCCCAGTTCTTCCATGGCGATGGCGATGCTGATCGTATCGACTTCCGTGCCCCCGAGGGTTTCCGGCGCTTCGAGGCTGATCAAGCCGATACCCTGCATTTTGCGGATGGCGTCCCAGTGGAGCTGACCGGTCTCGTCGACTTCGGCGGCATACGGTTTGACTTCAGACTCGCAAAATTCGCGTACGATGCGCTGCCACATTTTTTGTTCTTGATTCAGTTCAAAATCCATGATTTTTTGTCCAAATTCAGATGTCTGTTGGTCGAAATGTACGACATTCTGTAATATAGTATACCTGACGGGAGGGACGGTATGCCACGACTGAATCAACGGCTGGGGCTGACGCGCTACGAGGCTGACGAAGCGTACAAGCAGGCGCTCGACGCGTATAAGAAGGGTGATTTCGATAACGCCGCCGATCAATTGGGTAAGGCCATCGAAGCGCTGCCGGGGAACAGCGAATACTATGCGGCGCGCGGCCTGGTCTTCCTCGAAGATGCCGAATATGAGCAGGCTGAAGCCGACTTTGTCGAGGCGCTGCGCCTGTTTCCGTATGAGATGCTGGCGCACTATGGTCGGGGCGTGATCGCCTATAAACAGAAGAAGTGGGATGAGGCGCTCGAACACTTCACGAAGGCCTATCATGCCCGCACCGATCGCCCGGAGACGCTCTATTATCTGGCACTGACGCACTATCAGCGTGAGGAATACGCGAGCGCCGCCGACCGCATGTACGCGGCGAACGACCTGTTTGAGAAGGCGAATGATCGGCGCAAAGCCGATTCGGCGCGCTGGCTCCGGGAGCTGGCGAAACACAAACTTCCGACGCAAAAATCCCTGCTGGAAGGCAGCTAGAAACCAAGCCAAGCCATTTTCGATCTACCCCTCACCCCCAACCCCTCTCCCACGCCAGCGGGGAGAGGGGAGAAATGCGCGCTTGTGCTGGATCCCCTCCCTGAATTCGGGGAGGGGTCGGGGGTGGGGTTGTCATTAACTTGCAACGTAACAGACGGCATTGTGAACTCTTTTCTCTCTTTAAGGAGGTTGTATGCGAGTACTGAAATGGCTGGGTCTGAGCATGGTGCTGCTGCTAACCGTCGGCGCGGCAGCGGCGCAGTCGACCGGGTGGTCGGCGTACCTGTTCAACAACGTGACGCGTCAACTGGTGCGCGTGAGTCTCGATGGAACGCAGGTGCCGATCAACTTGAACCTGCCCGAAGGGACGTACCTCGGCGAAGCGGATACAGCCTTCACCAACGACGGCAATCGCATGGCGTACTGTGCGATCGACTACAGCCAGCCCAACGCTGTTGCAACGCTCAACGTCATCGATGCGACCAGCGGAATGCCGCTTTATCAGCAGAGTATGGGGCAGACGCTGGGGTGCTGGGTGGCCTACAGCGCGGATAATTCGATGCTGACGGTGAGCACCGTCAACTACTTCGGGGGGGATCCCGCCGCCGATGTGGCCCGCCCCATCTGGGAACTGCGCATTCTGGATGCGGACAGCGGCAATCAGATGGCGATCATGAGCCCCTTTGATCCGGATGCGACCAATCTCGGCTTGCTCAACGACTTCGCCATCATGCCGGATGTGCGCTACTTCGACAATAATCAGGTGATCTTCACGGGCGTGATCTGGGGATCGGAAGGCGCGCCGATTGAACCTGCGTTCCTGTGGGATTTGAACTCATCCGCGCTCCTGCCGTTCGACGATTGGTGGCGCTGGGGCTTGTCGGTGAGCGGCCCGGAAGTCGTGTGGCTGGACAACGACCCGACGCTGCCAGTCGGCAACCCCGGCGGCCCCGTCCCCGCGAGCAACGTCGTGCGCATGCGCGACACGGCGGGCGAGGTTCAGACCATCTTCCACAGCCCTGACTGGATTTTGCTGGACAGCGAATTCATCGAGGATGGGCAGCGGTTGGCGCTGTCGCTGCTCGAACCGTTTGACGAGAGCAACCCGAGCGACTCTAACGCGGTACGCTGGATTGCGCTGGATCGGTCCGGGAATGTGACCGAGCTGGCCACCAACACCGGCTACTCACAGATCGTCAACGCGCCCGGCGGCTATGTCTATCTGTACGGGTCGAACCCGGAGGTTGGCAACACGGTGACGCTCGAATACCGGGTGGGCGGTCAGACCCAGACGCTGTTCAGCGGCCAGTCGGACAATTCCGGCGCGGCGTGGTCGCTGATCTGGACGACGCCGAGCACACCGGTCACGGGGCTGCCCGCGTTCATGACGCAGTAAATCAACCTCACCCCCTAGCCCCCTCTCCGAGCGGAGAGGGGGAACCAGATCGGTGCTTTCAATGCCCCTCTCCCCCGGGAGTTGAAGGCGGGACAGTTTTAATATTGAGCAGCATTAAGGCGCTGGTCTGAGG
>CALKIA010000360.1 GCA_937988705.1 uncultured Chloroflexota bacterium
TCTGTATTGCGCGGATACAGGTACTTTTGAACGCTGTGACAATTTCAGTTGTGACTTAACAAAGCGCGTGAGCTAACTTGCTCACGCGCTTTTTGTTTCCCGTCTAAAACTCGAAGTCTGCGACCACCGGATAATGATCCGATGTTGCGGTTGTGAGCGGCGAAACTACAACGGAACAGTCGCGCAACGTCGGGGACAGTGCCGAACTCGCGAACACATAGTCCAAACGGACATGCGGCGCATGTGTCGGCAGTGTAAATCCCGCTTCAACCGGGTGTACAGCGCGGAAACAATCCACATAACCAGCATCGAGCAGGCGCCGGATGGCATCACGGTAAATGTGTCCGCGTTCAAAGGTGACCATCAGCTTTTCTTTCAAGGGCAGTGCGCTTTTGTCAAACAGATCATTGGGCGCAATGGCGTTAAAATCGCCAAGCAGCAGGTGAACATGGCGGCCGCGCTCCCCGAGGAAGCGCAAATACGCTTCAATATCTGTAAGCCGTTGTGCCTCGTTCCAACGGAAATAATGGCATTGCAGGTGACAACCGTACACAGTGATAGTTGTCCCAACCTGTGTTTTGAATTCAGCCGCCAGCAGTGGATGCTCTGACTTATGTGGGCAGTAGATCTCCCATGCACTGGGTTTGCTTTTACTCAATAGCGCTAACTGCGCGTGTTTCCCTTTGCTGCGTGTGATCGACATCTTCAATGTGGCAGCGACTTCATCGACAACCGCATCGTTACTTGCCTCCACCAGCAGGACCATGTCGGGATCGATCTCCTTGAGCACCTGAGCGATCTTTGACTCCCGACCAACTCCACCAAAATGAATGTTATAGGTAGCGATTCGTAGCATAAACAAACCTTATCTTAGGGAGCACAGGATCTTGGTAGTCATGTGCTCCCGAATAGTTAGTCGTCCGTACGAGGACGCCACTTGCCCGACTTCTCGTCTTTCTGATACTTGCGTTTGACCGCCGCCCATGCCACCTGATGCGCAGTTTCTTCGCGGGTGTCATCGCCGCGCCGCTCACTCGGTTGGTCGTACTGCTCCCACGCGCTGTTGAAGGCCGCGAGGTAAATCTCCTGCGCGTGTTCGGGCACGTTATCGCGCACGCTCTCCGGCAAGTCGTTGATCGTCCGATAAGGCATGATTCAACCCTCCAATCCACTGATGTAATGTAAAACGTAATCACGGATTGAAGGGTTGTCAAGGTGGCCTAGCGGCTGAGCTTGAGCGTAATCACCTGGAACGGCGTGAATTCCAGATCGAGCACGCCATCGCTGATGTCCAGTTCGGCGATTTCTTCTTCGAGCAGGTTGCACAGGGCGATGCGGCGCACGGGCAAGCCCAAGCCAAGCAGCGCCGTCCCGCGGAAGCCTTCCGGCTCGTACAGGCGCATGATCAAATCATCCGAATCTTCCGCCTTCTTGAGCGCATCGACGATCAGCTCGGCGTTCTCCACCTCGAAGAATGATTCACGCAGATGCTGCGTGCTGGCGCGGATGAGCAGCGGAATGTTGAAGGCGGTCGCCTCGCGGATGACCTCGCTGTAATCGACTGAATAGTGGTGCACATACAGCGCGCACTTGAACGTGTGGAGACCCATATCCGCGACCGGGTCGGGCTCATGAGGCGCGCGCAGCAGCGACAGCGCGATCACATTTTCATGGATGCGGTAGCCGTACTTGCAGTCGTTGAGCAGCGCCACGCCGAAACCCGGCTCGGAGAGGTCGGCCCAGCGGTGGGCAGGCACTTCAAAGCGGGCGAGGTCATACGGCGTGTTGTAGTGCGTGGGGCGGCGCACGATGCCGTGCTGCATCTCGTAGGTCGCATTTTCGGCGCGCACATCGACCGGGAATTCGAGGCGCAGCATCTTGTGCGCCTCGTGCCAATCGACCTCATGCGCGAATTCAAGGATTTGCCCCGTGCAGGTCAGCGATATGGTCTGCGTGATGCGGCTGTTCGCCGTCGCATAGGTGAAGCGGAGTGCTGCGCGCAGTTTGCCCGTTTCGATCAGCTCGACCGAGGTCGCTGTGAGAGGCGCGCTTTTCTTCTCCTGATGGAACACATCAACATCCCATGCATCCCAGTTGACCGGATCGTCGTCATAGAGCACGAACTGGTTGCCACCCTCGCCAACGATGGCCTCGCGTTCGATGAGGTGCGAATACAGGCTGATCAGGCGACCATCGGCGCGGAAGGTGGCGCGCAGCGCACTATTCTCGAGGACAAACGAGTCGCCGTCCTGATAGCCGCTGACTTCCCAGACTTCCTCCGGCAGCTGATAGCTGGCGAACCCGAACGGCTGGGCCTCGACTAGTACCAGACCCTTGCCATTGGCGGCGGTTTGCAGGCTGCCGACCATGTCGGCCTCGACGACTTCCTGCCGCCGGATACCGGTTGTATTGACGACGCCAATCGTGCAGTTTGCGCCCGGCGCGCAGGGCGGAATGAGTGCATCAAGCGCTGCCTGCCGCAGCTGCTCGCCGCTGGCCAGCAGTTCGACATACTGCGCCGCCGAGTCCTGATAAACCTCAGTGATCGATGATCCCGGCAGAATGTCGTGGAACTGGTTGAGCAGCAGTAGTTTCCACAGGCGGTCGAGTTCGGCTTGCGGATAAGTGTAGCCGACCTGCCATGAGGCGATGGCCGAGAGCATTTCGACATCACGCAGCAGATTTTCCGCCGCGCGGTTGTTCTTCTTGTTGCGTGCCTGCGAAGTGTATGTGCCGCGATGCAGTTCGAAGTACAGTTCGCCGACCCATTTGGTATACCGATCCCATCGTTCCTCCGCCTTCTTGAAGAACTCGATCGGCGCGGCCTGTGTGACTTTAGGCAGTCCATCCAGATCGTGCATCCGGGCCAGCCGTTCCAACATTTCTTCATTGGGGCCGCCGCCGCCGTCACCAAAGCCGAAGACATACATGCTTTCCCGCGCCCGCTCGTGATCGCGGAAGTTCTGTAGGCCGAACAGCAGATCATGCGCCGTGCACACGCCGTTGTAGGTGTCGCTGGGCGGGAAATGCGTCAAGACCTGACTGCCGTCCTGACCTTCCCAGATGAAGGTTGAGCGATCCGGCTTGTTAAACTGATTCCACGATAATTTTTGCGTGAGGAAATACTTGATCCCCGCCCCGCGCATGATTTGTGGCAGCGCGGCCGGATAGCCAAACGTATCCGGCAGCCAAAATTCAGCACAGCGGATGCCGAACTCCTGCTCAAAGAAGCGCTGACCATAGAGGAATTGGCGGATGTGGGCTTCGCCCGAGGGGATGTTGCCGTCCTGTTCGATCCATGTGCCGCCGACGGGGATGATCCGCTTGGCTTTCACCGCCGCTTTGAGCCGTTCATAGAGCTCCGGGCGTTCCTCTTTGATCCATGCATACTGCTGCGCTTGCGAGAACACGTAGACAAAATCGGGGTACTGGTCGATATTCTGGAGTGCGTTGGTTACACTGCGCACGACTTTGCGCTTGGTTTCGGCGAGCGGCCACAGCCACGCCGTGTCGATGTGCGCGTGTCCGAGTGCATAGACCTGATGCTGCGAGTCGCCGTTTTTCTCCGCGAGGAACGCTTGTGCCAGTGCGCGGCCTGTTGCCCATGTAGCGCGGTCATCGAGCTGAATGGCGTTGACCATTTCATTGGCGGTGTCGAGAGCTTGGAAGGCGCGTGGACTGTCCTTGGGGAGCTGGTGCGCCATGTCCACGATCACCCACATATCCCAGTACAAATCCCACGCTTCGCGGTCGAAGAGCACGATTTCGGCTTGACGCAGCAGCCCGACCTGATGGAAGCGTTCGCTCACTGCGCCGAACAGCGTGTTGACTGCCACTTCGATATACAGTGTGCCGCTTTCGCCGCCTTTGGCCGTCGGCGTCAGCCGGAAACGTACCCGCTGCGGTTTGATTTCGCCCCAGTTGTCGTTCGTGCCGATCAAGCCCTGCTGCGGCTGTCCATCGATCCAGACGCACCCTTCGCAGCTCGAATTCCAGAGTAAGTAGACTTCGCCACCGCGCCAGTCAGCGGGAATTGTGTATTCGACCTTCACCCAGTGGGTCGACCAGATCGGCGCGAACTGCTCCCCGACGGCGACCGGACGGTACTCACCCCGCATGGCTTCAGCATAGGCGATGCGGCCGGGCGCGGCATAGCTGGTCAGCGTGATCGGCTGGGTGGCGGCGTAAATCTTCCCGCCGAGTCGGGTATCCTGCAAAAAAGCCTTGACCCGACGGCGGGTGAGTTCGAAATGTTTTTCCATGAGTAACCTTTTAAGCTCAGAAGTTGCGCACGGGGATTTTACTGCATTCTGGCCCAGTCTCCGAATGGTCTGCATGCGAAGGCGAACGGAGCGGCGACTCAGCCAGTCGCCCCTCCACCGCAACGCTCTCACTTAGCTGTCTTGCTTAATTCTGCGCTCTGCATTAACCACATGTAGCCGTCTTCCAGCGTCGGTTCGGCGGGCAGCGCATCACCCCCGGGATCCCCTAGGACGCGGTACTGTACCCCTTGCTGCAAGTGCAGCGTCGACACGAGTGTGAGACTCTCGGCGGGTCGTTGACCCGTCAGCGTCCAGACATGGCCGCGCGCGCGCTGAATGAGATCGGCGGGTGCGCCGCGAAAGACGACCGTACCCGCCCGCATCACCGCGAGGTCGTTGCAGCTCTGGCTGATATCTTCGACGATATGTGTGGAGAGGATAATGGTACGTTCCACGGCCATATCTGCGAGGAGGTTGCGAAAGCGGACGCGCTCTTCCGGATCGAGCCCGGCGGTCGGCTCGTCGACGATCAGCAGGCGGGGATGGCCGAGCAGTGCCTGCGCGATGCCGATCCGCCGCTTCATGCCGCCCGAATAGGTTTTAAGGGGGCGCTTGGCAGAGTCGGTGAGACGCACCGTTTCCAGCAGATTTCCAATCTGGCGCTTCCGCTCGCCTGCGTCGGTGATGCCTTTGAGGATCGCCATGTAGTCGAGAAACTCATAGGCATTGAGATTGGGATAGAGGCCGAGTTCTTGTGGCAGGTAGCCGAGGTTCATCTTCACGGTGTGGCGTCCGGCATAGGTGGCGAGATCGTGTCCGAAGGCGGTGACTCGTCCTCCCGACGGGCGCAGCAGACCGGCGAGGATGCGCATGAGCGTCGTTTTGCCTGCTCCGTTTGGCCCCACCAAGCCGAACATGCCGGTGTCGATGTTCAGCGTGAGGTTGGACAGCGCTTTGACCCCACCGCGATACGTTTTGCTCAGGTTCTCGATTTCAATCATGATTGCGCTCCTTACCGCGCTTCCCGCCAGCGGGCGACGCCCCAACCGAACATCCAGACTGCTGCAAAAGCCACCGCATAGATCAGCAGCATCCCAATCACCGACTCTAGAGCAATCGTCTGGTCATTGATACCATTTAGGGACGCGCCCATTGTGCCGAACCCGTAGACCGGATTCACGAGCCTACCAACCCCGCTGAGCGTCATCGCGGAGACAAAATACAGATATACCCCAACTGGGATTAGTCCAATGCCAACCAGCAGCCCGACGCGGCGTGTGCCCGCCCACGAGGTGAATAGAAGGGTGCCGAACGAGGTCATCAGGGTGAGCGGAATTGCGAACACCAGCCAGTCGAGCAGCAGCGGCAGCAGGTCATAGGCGCCATACCGCAGGTAAAGGACACTTTGAAAGATGCCGAAGCATAGGGCAAGACCGATCAGCAAGCCGACCCAAACACTGAGGACTTTGCCGATTAGGTAAAGGGAACGGTGGAGCGGTGTCGCATCCAGCAGTTCGCGGATTCTGTACTGCCGATCCAGCGGGATCACGTCGCTCAATAGGGGGATGCTGCCGACAACCAGCACCATGAGGGCGGGGATGAGGACATTGATGCCGCGGATCGTGTTGGCCGCTTGGCTGAGGTCGAGGCCGATCATCCATGGAGGCAGTCGACTCGCCGCTTCAGCGTCGAGCGGCTCTTCGATGATGCTCCCGTCCTCAATGCGCTGGGTGATGGTGGTCACGCCGTCTTGAACTTGAACCGAGATAACGCCCCTGTCTACAGTTGCGCTGACTTGTTCGATCATCAGTCCGATGAGAACCAGCGCCGCGAGGAACGTCAGCATCAACATCGGCAGGGCCCGGCGCCGCCAGCTCATGAGCAGTTCGTAACGGATGATGCCGCGCAGTTGATTCATTGCGCCACCGCCTGATTTGTACCGAGCATCCGTTCGCTGTCTCGCAGAAGACCGAGTGCGGAAGCAAAAGTGAGCAGACCGATCAGGGTGAGGATGAGACGGTTGGCCAGATAGCGTTCGGCGGACACGTCCCACGGTTGCACATAGAACATCACCCAAGACATGAACTCATAGCGGGGCAGCAGCACGGTTTGTCCGACCGCCATCGCCCCGCACAGCATGACTGCCGCGAAGACGCCGCTGCTCGCCTTGCGGCTGCTCACGCTGATCCACACGCCGATCCCGATCATGCCGATGGTCGGCGGCAGCCAGCGGACGAACGTCTGCGCCAACGACTCCGCGTTCGGCAGCGTCAGCACCAACAGCGAGGCCACGCCCGCGATCAAACCATAGATCACGATCAAAGCCGCGGTGCGTTCGAACAGCACCCATGGCAGCGGGCGCGGTTTGGCCAGCATGAGTTCGAGCGGTGGTTCGTCGTCGGGCGCGAACAGGAGCGCCGCCTGCACCCCCACGAACAGCGGCAGCACCACCTCCAGAGCATTGAAGCGCAAGAAGGCGATTTGAAAGCCGCCGAGGCTGGTAAGAATTGCGCCAAAGATAATCCCGGCGCCGATGAGCGGGAGGAACCAGCCGACGGAGCGGAACCCGCGCCGCCAGGCTAACTGCCAATGGTTCAAAATTGCCTTCCCTTTCACGCCGACCAGCGATTTTCGCGGTCAGCCAGCCACAGCGCGATCGCAATTGCGATCGCGGCCACGAGGAACATCAGCGGATAGAGTTCTACCCGCAGCAGATCCGGTAGGTGGCGCACTGCGGGCACAACCACTTCGGCGCGCCGGGCGACTTGCGATGCCCAGATCGCCATGCAAATCAGCACGCTCACGAGGGGATCGAACACTAATACACTCATGAGGAAGGTCAGCGCCGAGAGCGCGGTCATGGGGGCGAGCCATGCCAGAATGAGCGGCACAAGCGAAATTTCTGCCTGGACGAGCGCCAGTGTCACGCTGCACCCTACGCCGAGGAGCAGATTGAAGCCAAATAGGAGTGCCAGCCG
>CALKIA010000361.1 GCA_937988705.1 uncultured Chloroflexota bacterium
GTCATCGTCTTGGTAGGTCGCTAACTCAAAGGAGAATGTGAGCAATGGCTTTTGAAGCAACGCTGAACTTGGAAAACGGCATCGCGAAGATTACGCTGGTCGGGGAACTGGACGCGAGCGTCGCCCCGCAGTTTCAGGAGAAGATTCAAGAAGCGGCCAACGCGCACGCTCAGAAACTTGTTCTGCTGCTGCAAGGCCTGAGCTATATGTCGAGCGCGGGGCTGCGCACATTGGTGTTCGCCAAGCAGAAGATGGGCGCACAGGTGAAAATCTATCTGATCGGCACGCAGGAACAGGTCGTCGAACCGATTCGGCAGACGGGCTTCCACTACAGTGTCATCATGCTGGATACCTACGATCCGACGGTAATCGAAGGCTAGAAGGGCTTCTACGCGACCGCACAGGGGCGTTGGATTTCCAACGCCCCTTTCTCTCTCCGCAGAAGTAGTGTTCCTAACAGCAGGCAAAACGATGTCCGATCAAAAAATACCCGCAGTTGTTGTTTCTGGAAAATCGGCGGATATGGGCGAATCTCTCAGCGCGATCCGTCAATTTGTCAGCAGTGCTTCCCAGCAGGCTGGGCTGGACAAACAAGCGGTCTACAAGTTAACATTGGCGGTCGATGAAATCGCCGCCAACATCTTTATCTACGGTTATCGTGATACCGTCCCCGATGCGAAAATCGGCATCGAAGGGCTGATCAATGATGGACTGTTGACGGTTCGGCTTGAAGACAGTGCTCCCGCCTTTGATCCCGTAGAACACCTAAAATCCGCGGAATTTGATCTTGAAGTCCCCATTGATGAACGGATTCCCGGCGGCTTAGGCATCAAACTGGCGATCGATAACGTCGATGCGTTTCGCTACGAATACCATAACGGACGCAACTGCAATATCTTCATGATGAAACGCCCGGGACAGTCGTAATTTCTCAAAGGGTCAACAACTTATGTCCAACGCCATTTATCGCGTGCTGGTCATTGACGATAACATCGATAACCGTAAACAACTGGAAAATCACCTCAAGACCAAGGGCCATCTCGTCCAAGTCGCGGGCGATGGACAAGAAGGTTTGGACATGCTGTATGCCCATGGCTTCGACCTGATTTTGACGGGGATTAATCTGCCCAAGCTAAATGGCTTCGAATTACTGGAACAGATGAATAATCATCCGGATCTGAAGAATCTTCCGGTCATCATCATTTCAGCGGTCTCTGACATGCAGTCCGTCACCCGGTTGCTCCAGCTCGGCGCAGATGACTATATCCACGAACCCTATTCCCCCGAAATGCTGGATATCCGGCTGCACATTCTGATGGAAAAGGTACTGCTCCAGAAAAGCCAGGAGCTCCACATGAAACGCTCGGAACGTATGGCGGAGCTGATGGAGAAGGTGATTCTGCCCGTCGGCGTAGCGCTATCGACCGAGTCGAATTTCGACCGTCTCACCGAGCGCATTCTGATGGAAGCGAAACAGATCTGTAACGCCGACGCCGGGACGCTCTACATCCGTACCCATGACGATAACCTGCGCTTCGCGATTGCCATCACCGAATCGCTGGGCGTGCATGTGGGCGGTACGAGTGGACGTCCAATCGCGTTTTCGCCTTTGCCGATGTATAACCGCGCCACTGGTGAGCCGAATCATCACAATGTGGCGACCTATGTCGCGCTGACAGGTAAGTCGATCAATATCCCGGATGTGTACGAGGCGGACGGCTTCGACTTCGCATCGACCAAAATCTTCGACAAGCAGAATAACTACCGCACCGTTTCCAGCCTGACCGTTCCGCTCAAGGATAACAAGGGCGAGGTGATTGGCGTGCTGCAGTTGATCAATGCGCGCGACGAAGAGGCCAAGATTGCCGCCTTCGACGAATACAACCGCCTGGTGGTGGAGTCGCTGTCTTCGCAGGCGGCGATCGTCATGAACAATCACCTGTTGGTGCAGCAGCAGCAGAAAATGGCGAAGATTGAGAACGACATCGAAATCGCACGCCGGATTCAGAATAACTTCCTGCCGAATCAACTCCCGGTCGTACCCGGTTGGGAAATTGGTGGTCGCTTCCAACCCGCTCGTGAAGTCGCTGGTGACTTCTACGATTTCTTCCTGATGATGAATGATCGCCGTTTGGGCATCATCATTGCAGATGTGTGCGACAAAGGCGTGGGCGCCGCGCTGTTTATGTCACTGACGCGCAGCCTCCTCCGCGCGTTCGCCATGATGAACCACAACGTTAACTGGGCGGAAAATCTATTTGAAGAGGGCGGGGGGGCGTCGACGTTTGGACGCAGCAAATCCAGTCGCGTCGCGATCCGCGCCAATGCGCTCAAGACGGCGGTGGTGGATACGAACGAATATATCACCACCCATCACCTCGACCTCAACATGTTCGCGACGCTGTTCTTTGGCATGCTCGATCCGGTGACTGGGACGCTGCTGTATATCAATGGGGGGCACTGCCCGCCGATGATCATTAGTCCGACCGGCGAGATCAAAGCGCGCCTCGAACCGACCGGGCCAGCCGTTGGTATGTTCCCCGGCGCCGAGTTTGAAATCGCGGATGCTCAGCTCGATTACGGGGATATTTTCTACGGTTTCACCGACGGCGTAACCGATGCGCGCAACCCGGCTGGGAAGCTGTTTCACGAGGCAGGGTTGATTTCGCTGATCACTCCGCCGCTGGATTCCGCGAAGGGGTTGATGGATCGCGTCGATAATGCACTCTACAATCATATCGCCGATGCTATTCAGTTTGACGACATCACAATGGTGGCCGCACGGCGCGCGCCTAAGGCCTAGGCGCTCGATAGGCTGATCTGCGCAGCGGGGCGCTAAGCAAGCGCCCCGTTTGATTCCCGGCGTTTGGCTAGGCCGGCCCGTCCGCTTTGTTTTGCGCGAGTGGCAAGAAGATGCGAAAACGCGTATCGCCCGCCTTCGATGTCACACGAATATCACCTCCATGTCGATTGACAACGATCCGGTAGGCGATATCGAGTCCGAGCCCAGCACCTTCGCCGACGTTTTTAGTGGTGAAGAAGGGCTCGAAAATGCGTGGCAAGATATCTGACGGAATGCCAACCCCATCATCGGCAATTTCGACTACAGCGCAATTCCCTTCGACTTCAGTGCGAATCCAGAGATGCCCGCGACCATTGGTTGCGTCGACGGCGTTGTCGATGAGGTTGGCCCAGACTTGCTCAATTTCACCCGCATACACCGGGATGAGCGGCAAATCAGGCCCGTATTCGCGCCTGATGGTGACATTCTTGAGTGCATGACCGAAGATCACAAGCGTGTTATCAAGGCTTTGATGAAGATTCACAGTCTGCAAGGGACTCTGATCGAGCGCGGAGTAGGCGGTCACCGCATTGATCATTTCGGAGATGCGCAGTGTGCTTTGTTCCAGCGTCGCGAGGATGCTGCGCATGGTCAGCATGCCGTCAATCCAGATGATGGCTTCGTCGAGCGCATCGTGGCCGACCGCGCTGGCGAGCGACTCCAGATCGGCAACTTCAGCGCGCCCTTGCGCCAGACCGGGAGCCACTTCCCACGCATTCTCGATGCTCTGGTCATCCAACCACTGGCTGAGGGTTTCTTCAAGATCGCTCTGTTCGATCGCATTCAACGGGGCTGACCGCTGGCTGCGGTCGTTCAACGTGTTCAACAAGCTGGTTACTGAGCCGATCTGTTCGGCGGAGAGGTTGAGTCGCGACAGATTCAACAGGAGCGATTGGAGAATCGACAAGGCTTCTGGGAGCTGTTTAGCTGCACGGAGGCTAGCCGCGGCGGGATTGTTCAGCTCGTGAGCGAGTCCGGCTGAGAATCGACCGAGCGCGGAGAGCTTCTCGTTCTGTTGAAGCACCGACTCGGTATCGCGGACACGCGTCACCATCGTAATGAGGAGCAGGCGCGCTACGGGCGAGGTGTTCAGATCAGCGAAGAGGGCAGGGGCAAAGCGCAGGAAGCGGCTGCGAGTCACGGCCCGACCGGTCGCGGTATGGTCCAGCCCGGTCAAAATGGAAATTTCCCCGACGAATACGCCCGGCTGATACAGTTCCAGCACTACGGGACGGCCACCGATCAGCTTGCTAATTTCGAGTTCGCCTTCGAGCAGAACATAGAGTCCCGAAGCCGGATCGCCTTCGTTGAAAAGGATCGCGTTTTCTTCCAGATTAAGCTCTTGCGCCGCTGGGAGGAGTTCCAGCAGGTCTTCGTCCGAAACGCCGTCGAACGTGTGCATTTGGCGCAGGGCTTGCAAGACCATAGGGGAATGCTCCTCAATCAACACTTGTCGAGTTTAGATAGCACGTATGGATTCGATTTTAGCTGATTTTTGTCGGAAAGTGACAACAAACAGGGCAGAAATTGTCTGCCCTGTTTGCATCCACGAAGGATCACTGACTATATGTCGAGGTTACGTACCGTCTTGGCATGCGTTTGGATGAAGCGGCGGCGTTCGGGAACGCTGGTGCCCATCAACATGTCGAAAACGCGGTCGGCTTCGACAGCATCTTCAATGTTGACCTGCAGCAGCGTGCGCCGTGCCGGATCCATGGTTGTTTCCCAAAGCTGCTCCGGGTTCATTTCACCGAGACCCTTGTAGCGGCTCACCTTGACCTTATCGGGATCTTTGTAGCGATGGAGAGCCCGGGCCAAAATTTCGTTTTCGCCCATACCGGCTTCCATGTACAGGTATTCGATGTCTTTGCCGGATTGCAGGCGGAAGATCGGCGGTTGCGCGATGTAGAGATGACCTTCAGTAATCAGCGCGGTCATGTGGCGGAAGAAGAAGGTCAACAGCAGCGTCCGGATGTGACTGCCGTCGACATCGGCATCGGTCATGATAATCACGCGCCCATAGCGCAGCGTGTTGATCGTGAAATCTTCGCTGATCCCAGTACCGAGCGCGCTGATCAAGGATTTGATTTCGTTGTTATCCAGCATCTTGTCGAGTCGGGCGCGTTCCGTATTGAGAATCTTGCCACGCAACGGGAGAATCGCCTGAAAATGGCGGTCACGGCCTTGCTTGGCAGAGCCACCGGCGCTGTCACCTTCTACGATGTAAACTTCGGCATTTTCGCCATGCGAGGAACAATCTGCGAGTTTGCCCGGCAGCGTTGAGCTTTCGAGCAGGCTGGGGCCGCTGCGGACGAGGTCGCGCGCTTTACGGGCGGCTTCGCGGGCGCGCATGCTGGTCATGCACTTCTCGACGATCTTGCGCGCTTCCCGGGGGTTCAACTCAAGAAACTCATTGAAAGCTTCCGTCACCACGGAGGATACCGCACCCTGGACTTCGGGATTGATCAGCTTCACCTTCGTCTGGCTTTCAAACGAAGGATGTGGATGTTTGATGCTGACGATTGCGGTAATGCCTTCTAGCGTGTCTGAACCGGAGAAATTGCTGTCCTTCTCCTTGAGCAAATTCGCTTTGCGGGCATAGCGGTTGATGACGCCCGTGATCGCTGAACGCAGGCCGGTGAGGTGCATACCACCATCGGGCGTGTTAATCGTATTGGCAAACGCCAGTTCCGTAATTGCCGCGGTATCAGTATATTGGAAAGCCACTTCCACGCCGACATTATAAGGAGCTTTCTCTGGCGGCGTAATTTGGATTTCACGGTCGATATAGACGACCGGATGAACCGCATCCCGCGTGCGATTGATGTAGCGCACGAAGGCTTCGAGGCCACCCTCGAAGTAGAAGGTCGTTTCCTTGGGAATTGGCTGAATACGTTCGTCGCGCAGCGTGATGGTTACGCGCCGGGTCACAAACGCCATTTCGCGGAAACGCTGCGCGAGCATTGAGAAGCTGAATTCGTTGTGTTCGAGTACCTGAAAGTCCGGCTTAAACGTGATCGTCGTCCCAGTGCTTTCACCTTCGTACATGGGGCGCACTCGTTCAACATCGGAAACCGGCTTACCCGCCCGGTAGGTTTGCTGCCACAGATAGCCATCCCGATAAATCTGGGCCATCAACTGCTCAGACAGCGCATTCACCGCCGTCACACCCACGCCGTGCAAACCACCACTGACTTTATACGCGCTGTTGTTAAACTTGCCGCCCGCGCCGACCATCGTCAAGACGACCTGGAGTGCCGAGATATTGGGGTACTGCTTATGGCGCCCGATCGGGATACCGACCCCGTTATCTGAGATCGATACCACATTGTCGTCATATAAAGTCACGACAATTCGATCGCAGCGTCCAGCGAGGGCTTCATCTACGGCATTGTCCACCACTTCGTAGATGAGATGATGAATTGCGCGTATATCTGTCCCCCCAACATACATACCGGGGCGCAGTCGAATATGCGCTAATGGATCGAGCGCCTGAATGCTATCCTCGTTATACACGGGGGCAGTGACTTTGTCCGCCATTCCAACTCCTATACGCGAGATTTTATGGTGAAAATGGTTACGTCCTTTCATTAATTATATCCCACGTTGGGGAATAGTTCAATCGAGAAAAAACAGGTGTTCTATAGATAAGCCTGTATCTGCCTTGACAGACAGGCGGAAGACCCCTAGAATCGCAAAAGATGTCTGCCCCTGTAGCTCAATGGACAGAGCAAAGACCTTCTAAGTCTGAGGTTGTAGGTTCGAATCCTGTCAGGGGCACAATTTATCTGCAATTGATCACCGTCTGGCGCACCTACCGCGACAGCAATCACCTTCCCTAATCCATCGAGTTGAGATCATGATTCTTTGTGTGAATTTGAACGCTGCTATCGACAAGACGATCGTCGTCGATCATTTTGACCTCGGACAGATTCATCGACCGCAATCGGTGTTGTCGCTGGCTGGTGGCAAGGGCTGCAATGTGGCGCGTGTTCTGCAGACCCTCAAGCACGAGGCCGTGGTCACGGGTTGGGTTGGTGGCTTTGCGGGACAATTTATCGAGGCGCAGCTCCAGCAGGATGGGATGCGGACGGCATTCATACAAACGGCGGTCGAGTCGCGGATGTGTACGTCGGTGGTGGATGTCAGTAATCACACCGTCACCGAAATCTATGAAGCGGGGGTGCCGGTTCAGCCCGTGGAAGTGCAACAGCTGCATGATGTTGTCAGGGAGCGCTTAGGCGGAGTTCGTTTTCTCGTCTTGAGCGGCAGTTTGCCACCCGGCGCACCCCGTAACATCTACGCCCAACTGATCGAACAGGCGCATTCAGCGGGCGTTCCTGTGCTGCTGGATGCCAGCAAAGATGCACTGCAGCTCGGTTTGCTGGCGCAGCCCACCTTTGTCAAGCCGAATCAGACGGAATTGGCCGAACTCTTGCAGACGGCGCTCGATAGCGTTGAGAAACAGCGTGCGGCTGCAATGGAAGTGGCGCGGCGCTATCACACCACGGTGATCTTGTCACTCGGCAAGCAGGGCGCATTGTTAGCGGATGGCCAGCAGATGTGGCAAGCTATGCCGCCCCCGGTTAAGGCGTTGAGCGCCGTCGGTTCCGGCGACGCGCTGGTCGCTGGCTTTGTGGGATCTCTGGTAAGCAGCAGCAGCCTACCAGAGGCCTTACAGATGGGCGTGGCCTGTGGTACGGCTAACACGCTGATGCTTGGCGCTGGTCGACTGCAATGGGACGATGTCAACAGGCTTCGTACTCAAGTCACTATCAGCGAAGTCTTCGCTTAATTCCTATAGTCCAATCGCCTTGAGCAACGGCGCAACGTGAACTGGTTCGCGCGTTTGCGCGGATTGGCGGACAGCTTCCATCACGCAGAATGTTTCCAAGCCTTCGGCGAGATTGGGCGAATACGGGCGTTTCTCCAACAACGCCTGCGCGAAATAGCCCGTATATTTAGCGAATTCGCCGTAGTGCATCCCGTGAACCTCATTATTGAAATAGTAGGCGCGGCGGGCGTAGAGCGCATCCTCTTTGATTTCCGTGCCATCCGCCGCGGTATGCAGATAGCGCATGTCATGGTACTGCGCGAGACTGCTGCCTGCCGAGCCGTAGAGCATCAATTCGATGCAATTGCGCGCGGATGGGAGCTCGTGGAGACCATAGTTTCCCATCACCCGACCCATCCGCCCGTCGTTCGCGCGTAAGTTCACCGAGTAGATGTCAAACGTACGTAGGCCGTACTGTTGGCCAAGCTTTGAGGTGGATCCGTAGGCGCTCACTTCGTCGATGCGTCCGAGATACCAGCGGATGAGGTCAATGGGGTGGCTCAAACCGAGGTAAACCCAGTCAGTCGTGTCGATCGCCCACGCGCTCTTGTCATAGAACCAGTCCATCCGGTGGATGTAGTGCGCATCTGCGAGTTCCAATTGGCCGAGTTCGCCGCGCTCATACGCTTGACGCTGGCGGTCAAAGGATTCGAAAAAACGCGTGCTTTGCCCGACGAGGAGCTGACGCCCGGTGCGCTGCGCCGCTTGCCAGACGCGCCGCGCATCTTCCAGTGAGTTGACGAGCGGCTTAGTGCAGATCACGTCTTTACCCGCTTCAAACGCTTGTACGATGTGCTCCGCGTGGTACTGGTCGGGTGTGTAAATAGCAACGATATGAACGTCATCGCGCCTCAGCATGTCCGCATAGTCGGCGGTGTAGTAGAGATCGGGGCAGTCAGCGCGTGCGGCGTCAACTTTCTCGACACGCACGTCACAGCCTGCGACGGCGCGCGCATAAAGTGTACGCGGCGCATCCTGACCGTCGCCGACGATGCGCGGTACCGGATGGTTGAGGGCGACGAGCAGCGTCCGCCCTTCGTGCAGCCCAATAACTCCAACGCCCAAGGGTTCAGACATAATCGACCTTTCAAAGATTGTCATTTACTCAATAAATACTGCACCCACTGTTCAAGTAAATGCTGTGCGGCGATGTTAGGCGCGTAGCCCAGAACTTGATCGCCCGTACCGCCAAACAGATTGAGCGTTGAAGCGATCATGTGACCATGACGGAACTGGTATTCCACGGCGTAGTGGTGCAGCGTGAACAGGCGTGCATCGAGTCGACTAAGAAGCGGTGTGATTACCGGTGCGCCGGGTAGCATCGTCGGAACCAGAACACGATCAGTTGCGAGCTGATAGAACTGCATATCGACGTAGCCCGCATGCGGGAAATCGCCCCACGCTGGATGATCGGCGTGGATCAGCTTGAGCGACTCGCGCCAGAAGGGCATGGTCTGCGTGGGCAGCGGGCTGTTGGCATCCAGCGCCAGCAGAATGACCTTCGCGCCTTGGTCGAGCGCCGAGTGAATAACCGGATCGAGTGTGTCCGTGATGATAACGTCGCCAAAGGGCGCAATGGGGTGCTCATAGGCCGGAAACGGTAGGCCCAGGCTGCGCAGGCGCGGACTGTGGATGGTGACGCGTGCTGGCGGTTCGGCGGCTGCCGGTGGATAGATCCAAATGTGCCATTCGTTGGCCGTCATGCTATCCAGCTCCGCGCGCAATCTATACATGTGCGGTTGGTCAACCGTGGGCACCACTAGATCCAGAGAGGCGATTTCGCGCGGGATACCCCCGAGGATCGAGCCGTGCACTACGCTTTCATCGGTTAACACGATGGCACCCGCCGAATCGACCAACTGCCAGCGCACGCGCTTGTCAGTCAAGGGCGGGCCGGCGTGCGCGGCCACGAGTTTGAAGGGGTTCACCTGGCCGGAGCGGATATTGTAGCGATCCAGCGGGGCAGGGCGGTCGCCTCCGTGCGTCCACTGGCGACTGCGCCCCCGTTCCAACAGCAGAACTGTGTCGACGTTGAAGGCGCGAAAGTCCTCTGCTGCATATTTGGGGCGGTTCAGATCATCAAAGATGCCAGAGGTGCTGATTGGCGTATCCCGAAGTCCGGTTAGCACATAGCCGCCGCTGCCGCGCCGCGCGCGCGTTTTTTCAATGATGTTCTTGCGTACGGCTAAAGACTGCTGACGAGAAATATGCTGCAACTGCGCGTCGGTGAAGGGCAAATGCAGCGCCGCCATGCGTTCGGCTTGTTCGTTGTACGCCCAGCGGGTCGGATTGCCTTCCACGCCTTGATATTTGAGCCATGCTGGGCGACCGCCGAGTTCGGTCAAGTCGCGGTAATCGTCAGCATCGCAGTATTCCCCGAATATCCACGGTTGGGGTGATGTCCAGTCGCGGTGAAAGTGATCGCACAATGGGGTGAAGTACTGAATGTCAGCGTAGAAATGATAGTCGGCGAAATCCGCGAGGTCGAGCTTCAGCCCGCCATAGGCTTCGCCCGACCCACTGTTGTCACACAGCAGACAGCCGGTCGTCTGCGAACGAACTATCTGGCTGAGCGCCGCGGCTAAGTCCGCGGGCAGCATGTGCGCGTCCAGCTCACAGCCGAGGCTGTAAATCACGACGGAGGGGTGAGAGTGTATCTGCTGCAAAATATCTGTGTACTCGCGTACTACCTGTGCGCGCAGATGGTCGGTCAGGCGCTGCCACCAGAGCGGAAGCTCCAACCATAACAGCAAGCCTTCCTCATCGGCGATCTCGAAGAAGCGCTGCGATGGCACGAACAGGCACAGCTTAATCAGGTTGAAGCCGAGTGCCCGTACGCGAGCAAACTCAGCGCGAATCTGCTCATCCGTGAAGATCGGGGCAAGCATCTCGGGATTCCAGCCCCAATGTAGAACGCCCCGCACGCAGAACGGCTCGCTGTTCAAAAATAAGCGATCGGCTTCGGCTCGAAGCTGACGAAAGCCGATCTGACGAACTGTCTGTGCAATCACTTGTCCCTCGCGGATGAGGGAAAGCCGTACCGTATACAGCACCGGGCTGGCAGGATGCCAGAGTTGAGTCTCCGAAGGCGCTAGTTCAACTTCACCGCGAGTTGAACCCGGATGCCAACATGGGCTTCGCCCCTCCCGCAGAATCGCTCCGGTTGGCGCGATGATTTCTGTCAGTAGATTGCAGCCTTGGAGATCAGAGCCCAAGTCAACAATCTGCGCCGCATAGCTGATTTGGCAGCCGGAAACTGTACCCGATTCAGTGAAGAACACTTCTGCCTCGACATGGACTGCGTCGATGGCTGGGGCGCGATGGGCGATCAGGGTCACATCCTGCCACAGCCCGCCAAAGGTCGTTGCCACATAGGGTATAAAGCCGACGAGTGTCGTCCGGTACGATCCCTCGCCGCTGTCTTGCGCCAGCGGTTTGCGAACGGCGACCGCGATCTCGTTTGCCTCACCGCAGCGGGCAGCGTCCGTGATATCGAATTCGTGCGCTGCCCACAGCCCCTCATGATCGCCGACAGGCTGTCCATTCACCGTGACAGTAGACAGATAACTCACAGCGTCAAAGCGGATGTAGATACGCGCACCTGACCACTCGGCGGGAATTTCGACTGTCCGGCGGTAGGTAGCGACGTCGGTCACATAGCCTTGCGCTTCCCACGCGCCGGGAATCGTGATCGTTCCCGAGTGGCTGGGTGTTTCAAACTGCCATGTGCCGTTCAGCGACAGGGTTTCGCTTAACTGATTTTCCAGCATCGCCGCTTAACCTTTGACGCCGGACAGCGAAATGCCGCGCACGAAGTAACGCTGCGTGAAGATGTAGATGATGAGCACAGGCAGCATCACGACGACTGCGCCCGCCATTAACAGCGGCCAGTTGGGCTGCAAGAAGGCGTTCGGGCGCGCGTTGAAATAGGCGAGGCCGAGTTCGAGCGTGCGCATGTTTTCCTGTCGCGAGATCAACAGCGGCCAGAGCAGCTCCGTCCACGTACCCATGAAAGTGAACACGCCGAGCGTCGCCAGCGCAGGACCGTTCAACGGCAGGAACACACGCAGGAAGATCGTCCACTCGCTTGCGCCATCGATACGGGCCGCATCCTGATAGTCGCGCGGCACGCCGAGGAACGACTGTCGCAGCAAGAAAATGCCGAATGCGCTGGAAATGCCGGGGATGATCAGTCCCTGATAAGTATTGACCCACCCGAGTCCCGCGATGATCAGAAACAGCGGAATCAGCGTGATCTGGAAGGGGATCATCATGGTCGCCAGATACAGCATAAACAGCTTGTCACGTCCGATGAAGTTCAAACGAGCAAAACCGTAGGCCGCCAGCGAACAGATCATCAATTGACCGATCACCGTGCAGGCGGTGATAAACAGCGTATTGAGAAAGAAGCGCAGAAAGGGCAGCTCAGTGAACAGAGTGACGTAAGCGGTGAAATTGAACTCGGTTGGCAAAATTTGTGGTGGATAAGCAAATTCGCTGCCGGGAGTTTTGAGTGAAGTCGAGATCATCCAGATAAACGGGACAACCATCGTCAGTGCGAACAGAATCAAGACAATATAGCCAAGAATGCTCAAAATGACTTGCAGCGGCGTGCGCTTGTAAACCATAACATCACCCCTTAGTACAGAATCTCGTCGCTGCGGCGGCGCATATACCACAGTTGAAACAGCGTGGCGATGAAAATTACGGCGAATAACACCCACGCTTGCGATGAGGCATAACCGAAGTCGAATTCGTCAAACGCCCGGCGGTAAATGTGGAAGACAGCGACATCGGTCGCCCCGAGCGGACCGCCTTTGGTCAGCACGTAAACGGGCGAAAATACCTGAAACGAGCCGATCACGCCGGTAATCGCGAGGAAAAAGGTGGTCGGCGCCAGCAAGGGGATGGTGATGCGCAGGAAGGACTGCAAGCGGTTCGCGCCATCAATCGATGCGACTTCGTAGAGTTCGCCGGGAATAGATTGCAGCCCGGCTAGCCAGATCACCATGTTAAAGCCCGCGCTTTTCCAGACGGCGATCAATACGAGTGCGGGCATCGCTGTTTTCGGATCGCCTAGCCAGTTGATCGCGGGCAATCCCACCAATCCCAGCACGTAATTGACAATGCCGACGTTGGGGTCGAGGAGGGTCAACCAGATGATGGAGACGGCTACCCATGATGAAATCACAGGCATGAAGAAGAAGGTGCGAAAGATATTCGACCCCTTTAGTTTCTGGTTCATGATCAGAGCGATGCCGAGGCTGACCGCCATTCCAAAGGGCACGGCCAGCGCTGTATAGTAGGCGGTATTGAGCATGGCCTGCCAGAAACGCCGATCACCGAGCAGGAACTGGTAGTTTTCCAACCCAATATAGGGGGCATCGGTGATGGTGGGGCGGCTCCAGTCGCGGAACGACAGAAACAAGCTGAATACGAGCGGAATCAGCAGGAAAACGGTCAGGTGAACTAAAGACGGAAGG
>CALKIA010000362.1 GCA_937988705.1 uncultured Chloroflexota bacterium
GGATACAGCGGATTCCGCGCCTGATCGGTGTACAAGCATTGGGAAGTTCACCCCTGGTCAGCGCGTGGGAACAGGGCACGAGCGCTGCAGATATGCAGCCTGTCGAGGTTGACACCATCGCCGACAGCATTTCGGCGGGGTTGCCACGTGACCGGTCACGGGCTCTGCGAGCAGTGCGCCAGACGAATGGCGCTTTCATCGCCGTGCCCGATGACGAGATCATTGCGGCCATTCCAGCGCTGGCGCGGCTGACGGGCGTTTTCTGCGAGCCTTCGTGCGCGGCGGTTTACGCCGGGGTGAGACGTGCGGTACAATTAGGACTGATTCGAGCAGACGAGCGGGTAGCATTTCTCCTCACCGGTAACGGTTTGAAGGACATTAAACGCGCGCAGCAATCGGTCAGCGGTGGACTGCGGGTCGCTCCCAACCTTGATTCGGTTCGACACGCTTTGCAACTTGAGGTTTCATGAGCATTCAACCCCGGTATTCGATTGTCGCCCCCATCTACAACGAAGAGGGCAATATCGCGCTGTTGTACGACCGCATCTCGCAGGTGCTGGATTCCTCGGGCGAACCCTGGGAACTCGTTCTGGTGAACGATGGCAGCCGGGATCGGTCGCCGGAACTGATCGATGAGCTGGCCGAGCGCGATCCCCGTGTACGGGTACTGCATTTTGCGCGCAACTTCGGCCATCAGACGGCGGTCACGGCTGGAATGGATCATGCCAGCGGTGATGCGGTTGTGCTGATCGACGCTGATCTGCAAGACCCGCCAGAACTCATCCTCGAACTGATCGAACGTTGGAAAGCCGGGTATCAAGTCGTGTATGCGGTGCGCGAACAGCGCAAAGGCGAAAGCTGGTTTAAAGTATTCACGGCGAAGTTGTTCTACCGCATCATCTACCGCATCACTGAAATCGACATTCCGCTGGATACCGGAGACTTCCGTTTGATGGATCGGCGTGTGGTCGATGTGATGCGGCAGATGCGCGAGCACAACCGCTTCATTCGCGGGATGACGAGTTGGGTCGGTTTCAAACAGACGGGCGTCAACTATGTGCGCGAAGCACGGCATTCCGGCGAGACGAAATACCCGCTGAAGAAGATGCTCCGTTTTGCGATGGACGCGGTGACCGGCTTCAGCTATTTCCCGCTGCAAGTGATGGTGTATGTGGCACTGGTGCTGGGCGTGCTGTCGCTGTTGGCGATTCCGGTCATCGCCTTCTTTCGGGCGACGCTTGGCGTCGCGTTCTTAGGGGGACAGGCGACGACAATCGCACTTCTGTTGTTCCTCAGCGCGTTCCAGTTGTTCTTCTTGTTCATTCTTGGACAGTATGTAGCACGGGTGTATGATGAGGCGCGCAATCGCCCCCTGTACGTGGTGGCGCTGCGACGTAATTTTGACGATCAGCCGCCGTCACCACAGCATGCGCGTGAACACCCGGAAACGGAATAGACTTATGAACGATAGCGATAGTGATCAGAAGCAGCGCGTCGAAGATTATCAGCGGGTCGTCTTGCAGTATGAACAGCTTGACGAGGAGATCGACAATTTGCTCATGGCGCATCAAGGCCGCAGTGACCGTATGTCGCCTGAAGATCACGCGCGTTATCGGACTCTGGCGCGGCAGCGCGACGAACTCTACAACGAAATGCGCGCGTTAGGACAGCTTTTACTTTCGGACGACGAATAATCAAGTTGAGACAATCATGATTACGGGACCCCTGTTTGAAGAAATGCTCCACCCACAGAAAATCGCGCCGCACATCCGCCAGAAGGCACTGGCTGCGAAGCGCGACAATCCGCTGGATCCAATCAACCTGTTCAACATCACGTGGCGCAACGAGCACGATCAGATCTATTACATCGTGCTGCCCAAGGCTCTGACGGGTGTGGACGCGAATATCGTGGTGATCTACGGGAATCAGTTTCCGTCGGGTAGCCATAAGGTCGGCGCCGCCTATTCGGTGCTGCTGGAGAAAGAACTGTTCGGTGAAGTTGACCCCGCGGTCAACACGCTCGTGTGGCCGTCGACCGGCAACTACGGCATTGGTGGCGCGTGGGTGGGCGGGCGGATGGGCTGCAAGAGCATCGTCGTGCTGCCGGAAGGCATGAGCCGCGAACGCTTCGAGCGCATCGCCAGCTACGGCGCGACCGTCAACAAGACGGTTGGCTCGGAAAGCAATGTCAAGGAGATTTACGACGAGACGCATCGCCTCCGTCGTGACCCGAACATTCGCATCCTCAACCAGTTTGAGGTGATGGGCAACTATCGTTTCCACTACCACGTCACCGGCAACACGATTGTCGAGTTGGCGGCGGAACTGGCGGCTCAGGGTGTCGGCACGGGCAAGATTTCAGCGTATGTGTCCGCCATGGGCAGCGCCGGGACGATTGCGGCGGGCGATCGCCTCAAGCAGGTCTGGCCGGATCACAAAATCGTTGGCCTCGAACCGATCCAGTGCCCGACACTCTATAACAATGGCTACGGTTCGCACGATATTCAGGGCATCGGCGATAAGCACGTGACGTGGATTCACAACGTCCTCAACATGGACGCGATCATGTGCATCGACGATATTGAAAGCAAGCTCGGTTTGCAGCTCCTTGCGGAGGAAACTGGCCGTGCGACGCTCGTCAATCGCTATGGTTTGGATGCGGGATTGGTCGAACATATGGCGGAGTTATTCGGCATCAGCGGCATCTGCAACGTGCTCGGCGCAATTAAGACGGCGAAGTATTACGGCTACGGCAAGGATGATGTGATTGTCACCGTGGCAACGGATGGTATGGATCGCTACCCGTCGGTCATGGAGAGTATGGCGGAATGCTACGGTCCGCTCGATGAGGCGAAAGCGGTCGGGCGCGTCGAAGGCGTGTTCCATGCGCAGCGCACCGACTGGGTGCAAGCCGGGACGCCGGAAGCGCGGCAGCGCTGGCACAACCTGAAGTATTACACGTGGGTGGAACAACAGGGCAAGTCCGTGCAAGAACTCGATGCGCAGCGTGATCCTGCGTGGTGGGAAGGCCATCAGGCGCTGGTGCAGGAAATCGACGCCCGCTTGACAGCACTGCGCGCGCAGGAATCGCTGTTTGCCTAGACTATGTTTCCCGAAGATCGCGTACTCGTGGGCGTTATCCAAACCAAGCGCGATCTGGCGTTCGCACGGGACGATCATTGGTATCGCATCCCGCAGGCGCAGATGCCGCGCGGCATCACGACCGAATATCTCGCATTTTTCCTGAGCGGTAAGGTCTTCGGGGAGCACAGCAAAGCAATTCAGTACTACGCGCCGATGCGGGGGTTGGAACTGGTCTACCGTAAAGACCTGATTCCGGACGCCAAACATCCGCGCGCAAACAATGTCTATTATCGGGTGGCGCTCGGTGAACTGGAGGCGAAAACGCCGCCCATCACCAACCCCACGCGCCGCCCGATCAGCTTTATCTACACCACGTGGGACAGGTTTTTCCACGCGCACACGGTGGCTGACCTATACAGCACCGATGATTTCTTCGTAGATCGCATCTACTACGCCTTACGTGATCACGGGGTGAACCCGGTGCGACTGTGGGCAGCAGAGAATCGAAGCGATCCGTTTGCGCCGGGGTTGAAGATTCTATGTGAGAATGGCGCGAGCGTGATCGCGTCGACCGGGCGGGTGAGCGGCGCGTATTTTCTGGATGCCGCCGCGAACGATGATGAGATTTTGAAGGCGATCTTCAGGCAGATTGCCAGCAACGGCGGCGCAGTGACCATCAACATTCCGTCGGGAGAATAGACACATGCTGATTATCAATGGACGAATTGTTACTCCGGAAACGATCCTCACCGACCACGCGCTGTACAGCGCGAATGGCGTCATCACCGCCATTGGACGCACCGCCGAGCTGCGGGAACGCTACCCCGACGCGGAAACCATCGATGCACGGGGCCAATTGGTCATGGCGGGGAACATCTGCGCCCACACGCATTTCTACGGAGCTTTTGCGCGGGGTATGGCGATTCCCGGCGACCCACCCAAGGATTTTCCCGAAATCCTCACCCGCCTGTGGTGGAATCTCGACAAGGCGCTGGATCAGGATGCGGTGCGCGCCAGCGCGCTCGTTTGCCTGGTCGATGCGATTAAGCATGGCACGACCACGCTGTTCGATCACCATGCCAGCCCCAATTTTATTGAGGGCAGTCTGGATGTGATCGCCGATGCGGTCGATGAAGCAGGGCTGCGGGCGGTGCTGTGCTATGAAGTCACTGACCGCGACGGGCTCGACAAGGCGGAAGCTGGAATTGCTGAAAACGTGCGCTTTATGAAGGCGCAGAGGTCGCGTGTCCGGGCCACCTTTGGCCTGCACGCAAGCCTAAGTCTGAGCGATGTAACTTTACGCCAGTGTCGGGATGCTCACACGAACGGCGGCTTTCACATTCATGTGGCCGAGCACGAAGCGGATGAAGTCGACAGCCTGGCCAAGTACGGTAAGCGAGTGGCGCAGCGCTTGAGCGATCTCGACCTGCTAAACGAGTGGACGATCACCGCGCACTGTGTCCACATTGATGCGGCCGAGCGAGCACTCCTGCGGGAAAAGAATGTGTGGGTGACGCATCAGCCGCGCTCGAATATGAACAACGCGGTCGGCGCGCTGGCGTGGGATACGATGTTCGGCGAAGGCTTCAAGTTGTGCATCGGCAACGACGGTTTCAGCAATGCGATGTGGGAAGATTGGAAAGCGGCGTATCTGCTGCACAAGGTGACGAGCCGTGATCCGCGGCAGGCGAACGGCTCAGCGATCTGGCAGGCGGCGGTGAACAATAATGCGCGCATGGCCAGCCAGTTCTTCGGCGGCGCGCCGATTGGACAGTTGATCGAAGGCGCGCGTGCGGATATGATTTTCGTAGACTATCACCCCTTCACACCGCTCTCCGTCGGGAATTTGCCGTGGCACGTCCTATTCGGCTTTGAAAGCTCAATGGTGACGACTACCATTGTCGATGGACGAGTATTGATGCGGGATCGGCAGTTAACCACACTCGACGAACGGGCGATTGCCGAAGCGGCACTGGCACTGGCACCGGGCGTCTGGGAACGCTACGCGGCTTACGCAAGGAGATAACATGACGGACAAAGATTCGATTCTGCTGTGTATCGCCGTACTAGGCGGCACGGGCAAAGAAGGCTCGGCGCTGGCGATGCGCTGGGCACTCAATGGTTACAAAGTCGTGATTGGTTCGCGCGATGCGGAAAAAGCCAGGCAGCGCGCGGTTGAACTGAATCAGGAACTCGGCGGGGATTACATCGAAGGTATGGATAATGTGGCCGCGGCGACTCTCGGCAATCTGATTGTGGTCAGCGTGCCCTATGCCGCGCACAAGGATACGCTCGAAAGCGTGAAGGATAAGCTCGCCGGCAAAATTGTCGTCGATGTGACCGTGCCGCTCCTGCCGCCCAATATCACCGTTGTGAATGTGCCCGAAGGCCGAGCGGCAGCGCTTGAAGCGCGCGCGATCCTCGGCGCAGATGTGCGTCTCGTTTCGGCGTTTCAGCATGTAAGCTCCAGCAAGCTCAAGAAAGTGAATGAAACGGTCGACTGTGATGTGCTGGTGTGTGGCGACGATGCCGACGCCAAAGTCGATGTGATGCATCTCGTCGAGGCGGCTGGTATGCGTGGCGTCGATGCGGGGCCGCTGGCCAACGCGGTCGCGGTTGAGGCCATGGGTCCCGTGCTGCTGTATATCAATAAGAAGTACGGCGTCAAGGGCACGGGCATTCGCATCACAGGCATTTAAGCGTGACACAACTTATACTGACCGCGCTGCGAGGGATTCCGCTGGTTCAGCCGGGGGATGATCTCGCGCGCTTGATCCTCGAGTCGCTCACTGCGAACGGTCTCACGCTCCAATCCACCGATGCACTCGTCGTCACGTCCAAGATCGTCTCGAAAGCGGAGGGGCGGATCGTCGTTCTGCGCGAGGTCACGCCGAGTGAGAGGGCGTATGATCTGGCGGCACGCACCGGCAAAGACCCGCGGGTTGTCGAACTGGTGCTGCAGGAAAGCCGCGGCATCTCGCGCGTCGCGCCGAATGTATTGGTCGTAGAGCATCGGTTAGGCTTTGTATCGGCGAACGCGGGGATTGACCAGTCGAATCTCGAAGGCGGGGACGAGCGCGTGCTGCTGCTGCCCCTCGATCCCGATGAGTCAGCCCATGCTCTCCGGCAACGACTATTCGAGGCGACCGGCGTGCCGATCGGTGTCGTGATCAGCGACTCACATGGACGACCGTTCCGCCTCGGAAATGTCAACGTCGCGATTGGCGTGGCGGGCATGCCCGCCCTCATCGATTTGCGTGGCCAGCCCGATTTATTCCGACGAACCCTGCGGATCAGCATACAGGGCTACGCGGATATGGTCGCGTCCTCCGCGGGATTGCTCACTGGGGAAGGTGCGGAAGGTCTGCCCGTGGTGCTGGTGCGCGGTTTGAAGTATCCCGAAACTGACGGACGCGCGAGTCAGATCAACCGCCCGGCGGAACACGATTTGTATCGTTAGCCTCACCCCTGACTCTTGATCTCTGAGAGAGAAAGTCGAGCGTGAGGGATGTTACTGGAAGAGAAAATGGGCGATTCCGCCTTATTTAAAGCCATTCTCAGCCGCCGCTCGATCCGGCGTTACCGACCTGACCCCGTTCCACAGCCTGTGATCGAAACGGTGCTGACCGCGGCGACTTGGGCGGCTTCGGCGCACAACCGCCAACCATGGCGCTTCTGTGTGGTCCAGTCGACGGAACAGAAAGAGCGGCTCGCGCGAGCCATGGGTGACCGCTTGCGCCGCGATCTCGAAGCGGACGGCGTAGCGGCAGCGGTCATCGCGGCTGATACCGAACGCTCGTACAGTCGAATCACCAGCGCCCCGGTCTTGATCGCGCTCTGTCTGTCGCTGGCTGACATGGATCGCTATCCAGACGTTCAGCGCAATGAGAAAGAATGGGTGATGGCGGTGCAGAGTACGGCAATGGCGGGGCAGAATTTGCTGTTGGCGGCGCATGATCAGGGGTTGGGTGCGTGCTGGATGTGCGCACCGCTGTTTTGCCCGGACGTGGTGAGCGCGGCGCTGACTTTGCCGGAAGATTGGCAGCCGCAGGCGCTCATCACGCTGGGGTATCCGGCTGAAATCCGTGAAAAGACGCGGAAACCATTGGAAACGGGGGTCGTGTGGCGCTAATCGAGACGGCAAAGGTCGTCGTACTCGTCGGTGGAGTGGGCGGGGCGAAGCTGGCACACGGGCTCGCGCAAATTCTGCCGCCCGAAAACCTGACGGTCATCGTCAACACGGGAGATGATTTCTGGCACTATGGCCTGAAAATCTGCCCTGACCTCGATACGGTGATGTACACGCTCTCCGGACTGGTCGACAAGACGAACGGGTGGGGCGTGGGCGGCGATACTACGCGCATGCTCGAAGCGTTGGGGCGCTTTGGGGAAACGCCATGGTTCCGTTTAGGCGATCAGGATGTCGCGACGCATCTGCTGCGCACCCATGGGCTGCAGGCAGGCGAGCGTTTGACGACGATCACGGGAAAATTGAACAAAGCGTTGGGCGTAAGTTGTACGGTTTTGCCAATGACCGATACTCCAGTTTCGACCATGCTCGATACTGTGGAACACGGCGAACTGGAATTCCAGCCGTATTTTGTCCGCTATCGCTGGCAGCCAACCGTGACGGCAATTCGCTATGCCGGAATTGAGACGGCGAGCGTGAGCGCGGAGGCGTGCGCGGCGCTGCTGGCAGCGGATGTCATCCTGATCGGGCCTTCAAACCCGTGGCTGTCGATTGCTCCGATTTTGTCTGTGCCGGCGATGCGCGATTTGCTGGTTGCGCGGGATGTTCCGCGCGTGGCCGTCAGCCCGATTGTCGGCGGCAAGGCCATCAAAGGCCCAGCGGCCAAACTGATGGCAGAACTAGGCTATACCGTATCCGCCCAGACGGTCGCACAAGTTTATGGCAATGCGATCAACGGATTCGTATATGATGAAGCGGACGCAGATTTGCGAATAGCCGGTCTGGATGCGGTAACATTTGATACCGTGATGCAGTCCGAAGCTGACCGGGCGACGTTGGCGCGTCATATTCTTGCATGGACACTGAGGAATAAAGAATGAGCATTTGGGCGATTATTCCGGTCAAGCCTTTGAGCCGCGCCAAAAGTCGGTTAGCGGAAGTTTTGTCGCCCCACGAGCGTGAAGTGCTGGCCGAGACGCTGTTTCGCCGTGTGGTCAACGTGGTGAAATCGGTCCCGGCGATTGCGGGCACGCTGGTCATCAGCCGTGATACGCGGGTGTTGAGCATCGCGCGCGATCTCGGCGTGAACACGGTGCAGGAGAGTGGGACACCCGAACTCAATAACGCGCTGATGCGGGCGACACAGGTGGTCAAAGGCTGGCGCGGCGAGGCCGTGCTCGTCCTCCCGGCGGATTTGCCGCTGGTATCAGCGACCGATGTGATGGAAATCATTGCGCTCGGCAAGGAAGATATGAGCGTGGTCATCGCCACGGACTTTCATCAGGATGGTACGAATGCCATGCTGACACGCCCGCCGGGATTGATCCCGTATGCGTATGGTGCGGGCAGTTTTGCGCGACACATGGGTTTGGCACAGGATGTCGGTGCGGATGTGACGGTTTACCGTTCTGAGCGGCTGGCATTAGATATTGATACACCCGCAGATTTGGAAGATTATTATCGGCTAACCGGTGTGACGAAGGGACAATTGTTTCCTACCGGCACCCCACTGGGAGAATAAAGCATGGCAGACCGTGTAGCACTTTATTTGCAGGACGCTCATTCTTTGCAAGAAGCGATCAAATATGTTCAGTATGCCGAATCACGCGGTTTCGAAGCAGTGTGGCAGGCAGAAAGTCGGCTCGTGCGTGACGCGATTGTGCCGATGGCGGCCTTTGCGGCGACGACCAGCAAAATCAAGATCGGGTCAGGCGTGATCAATAACTGGACGCGCAACCCGGCCGTGATCGCGGCAACCTACCTGACGCTGGATGATTTGGCGCAAGACCGCATCATCTGCGGAATCGGCGCCTGGTGGGATCCGCTGGCGCGGAAGGTCGGCATCAATCGCTCAAAGCATCTACTGGCGATGCGCGAAGTCGTGACTGTCGTGCGCGATTTGCTGGCGCGCAAGCGTGTTACGTTCCACGGAGAATTCGTCAATCTCGATGATGTTGAGCTGGACGTGGTGCACGGACGCAAAGAACCGCGGAATGTACCGATCTACATCGGCGCGACCGGGCCGCAGATGATGGCGCTCACCGGCGAAATCGCCGACGGTGCGGTACTGAACTATCTGGTATCCCCCAAGTACAATCAGGGGGCACTCGAACAGCTGGAGATTGGCGCGAAGAAGGCTGGCCGTCGCGTTGATGACATCGACCGTCCGCAGCTGGTCGTGTGCTCGGTCGACAATGACCGCAAGAAGGCGCTCGACAATGCGCGCAAGCTGGTAACGCAGTATCTCGGTCAGCAGCCCCACATTATGAAGGCCAGCGGCGTAAGCCAGGAACTGCTCGACGAAATTGGGCAGGTGCTGACTTGGCCCGCGACCGAAGAACAGATCGAACAGGCGATGCGGCTCGTGCCGGATGATGTCGTGCAGATGATCACCGCATCCGGGACGCCGGACGAAGTGCGGGCGAAGGTGCGCGAGTATGTGCAGTACGGCGCGACGTGTCCGATCCTCTACCCGCTTGGTGATGATGTGCGCCTGATGATCGACGCCTTCGCACATGGCTACTCTCATTAGCACAAACGATATTACGCGCATTCAGGCGAGCGTCTCTCAGAGACGCTCGCTTTATAATGCGCTGGTGTGCAGTGGGGTGGCACTCGCCGTGTATGCCGCCTTTATGGTGGCGGGATCATGGCAAGGTCAGCCGATAATGCCACTGGACGATGCGTATATTCACTTTCAATACGCGCGCAGCATCGCCACGGGACAGCCTTACGCCTATAACCCCGGTTTGCCGCCAACCTCCGGTGCGACGAGTTTTCTATATCCGTACATTCTCGCCATCGGCTACCTCATCGGTTTCACGGGTTTAAATCTCGGCTGGTGGGCGACCGGAGTCGGCGCGCTGGCGCTGGCGACGTCTGCCCACCTGATCTATCGCCTGAGCCGGGAATTTGCTCCCGAAGGCATCGCGTGGCTCATGTCGGTGGTGTTCATCTTGAGCGGTGAATACATCTGGCACGCGGTAAGTGGGATGGAAACCGCCCTCGTCGTCGCGTTGACGCTGTGGACGTTATACGCGACGGTGCGCCGCGATGTGCGCTTAACGGCTGTCGCTGGAATGCTGTTGGCGCTCATACGCCCGGAAGGTGGCATGTTGGCGGTGATCGCGGCGGCGGTGGTGCTGTATCAGGCAATGCAGACCATCCCCGTCCAGAACCGGCTCGGGATTCCCCGCCTGTGGTTGTGGCGGCGTGAATGGCTATGGTTGCTCCTGCCCGTGCTGGCGCTCGGCATGCAGCCGCTCGTGAATGCCCTGATCACCGGGACAGCGGTCGCGTCTGGCAATGCGGCGAAATCGCTGTTCGGCATGATCCCGTTCGACCTCGGCGTGATCAGCGGTCGGCTGTGGGATAATTTCTCCCGTATGGAGTTGCAATTGACCGGGCTGCGTGCCGCGCGTGAGCCCGGCTATTACGCGCCGATCCTGTTTTTGCCTGCGTTGCTTGGCCTGTTGGCGCTGTTTCGCTGGCGGCGTTTTGCCGCGCTGGTGCTTAGCGCGTGGCTGCTGCTCGGTTTCGCAGCGATCGCCACCCTCGACACGGCGTTCTGGCATTTCAAGCGCTACCAGATGCCGCTGATCGCGCTGCTGTATCCACTTGCAGCGTGGGGCATCGCATATGTGCTGCGGCGACGCCCGCGCTCCTCCCGCTTGATTACGCTTTTGGCAATGGTGACCCTGCTGCTGTTCGTGCCTCTCTCCACGCTGCAGTTCGTTGGCCACTATCGTCTCAACACGGGTTATGTCGCGGCGCAGCCACTGCAAATGGCGAACTGGCTGCGCGACAACACGCCCGAAGATAGCATAATCGCCGTGCATGATGTCGGCATGATGCGCTACATGGGCGGGCGCACGACCGTCGATATGGTCGGCTTGACGACGCCCGGCGCGGCGGATTACTGGCGCAACGGGCCTGGTTCGGTCGGAGAGTTTCTTGAGCAGGTGCGCCCCGACTACATTGCGTCGTATGGGGTGGGTCATGGCCTCGGCTTAGGTTATCTCGAAAACACCGACTTGTACGCCGAAGCACTAATCCGCTTTCCCGTTACGCTCGATCCCACGTCGAATGTAGCACTGGCGGCGGAAGTGCAGGGCATCTATCGGCCCAACTGGGAGACCACCACCCAAACGCCGTACCCCGTCATCATCAATCTCGTGACGCCGTATATCGCCAACATGCAGATGATCGAAACGGTTGATGTAGCTGACTTGGAATCGGAACGCCGTCACGATTACCGCTGGAGCAGCAGCGCGCCGCTCGGCGGTTTCCCGACCGAATACAATCAGTTTGACTCGCTCGGCTGCGTGGTACTCATAGGGACGCCGTGCGCGCTGATGGACGGCGGCCGGCACATCAACGGCGAAGAGTCGTTCACGCTGCATCTGACCGCGGGGCAAAGCGCAATCTTGATTACGCGGGTGCATGCTGCCAACGTGGGCGAGATCGATGTGTATGTGGACGATACGAAGATCGCCACACGGCTGATTCCATCGCTGCCGGGGAGTTGGACGGAGATCCCGACGCTAATCCCCGCGCAGTACGTCAGCGAGAATACGCGGGTGCGCATTGTGCCCCGCACGGCAGGCGACTACATGCCCTACATGCACTGGGCATATCAAGGCGAACCTCCTGCGATCAGCTTAAGCGCTGCGCCGTTGGGAACGTATCAGGATGGCGCAATCGAAGTGTTTGATCCGGGGTTAGGCTATTCGGTGAGCGAAGCGGGCGATTACGCGCTCGAACCCGTGTGGTATTGGCGCACCGACGGGCGCTCAACGGGCAACCTTAAGATGTTCGTGCATGTGCTGGATGAAAGCGGGCAGATTGTCACGCAGTCCGATATGTACCCTGGCGCTGGGGCGCTGCCACCGGCCAACTGGATACCTGGTTCGTTTCGTGAGAGAATTACGTTAGAATTTAGGCAACCGCCGCCGGGACGCTACACCATCGTCATGGGGTTATACGAGGCGGTGACGATTACGTCGCTCATGCCCGTTGGCGGTGACGAGTTTGGACGGTTGGTTATCGGGGAATTTACGGTCGATGGATGATACACGCGCGGTCTACGAAGCGATCCTTGAGGCGCAGAAGTTGGGTGAGCCTGCGGTACTGGCAACCGTGATCGCCGTGTCGGGGTCGGTGCCGCGCCACGTGGGGAGTAAACTGCTGGTGCGGGCAGATGCTTCATTCGTGGGGACGGTCGGCGGTGGGCTGATGGAAAGCCGTGTGATCGCAGAGGCGCTGAATGTGCTGGCCGATGGGCAGCCACGGCGACCGAGCTACGAGCTCAACGACATCGGCGCGGGTGATGCGGGGATCTGTGGAGGCACTCTCGAAGTTTTCATCGAACCGATCGCCGTCCCGCCGACGCTGCTGGTGATCGGGGCCGGGCATGTCGGCAAAGCGTTGGCAGAATTGGGCAAGTGGCTGGGCTTGCGCGTGGTCATCGCGGATGATCGCGCTGAGTTCTGCAATGCCGACTTTCTGCCGGGGATGGATGGCTATGTGGTGTGCCAACCGGGTGAACTCTCGCAGCAGATCCGCATTCATGGTCAAACCTACGTCGCGGCTGTTACCCGCGGTTTACCCATCGACATTGATCTCATCCCTGTGCTCTTGAAGACGAACGCGCCTTATATTGGCGTGATCGGCAGCCGCCGTCGCTGGGCGCTGACCGTTAAGGCGCTGCATGAACGAGGTCTAGGCGCTGATCTGCTCAAGCGTGTCCGCGCGCCGATCGGGTTAGAATTGGAAGCAGAAACTCCTAAAGAGATCGCGCTAAGCATCATGGCCGAGATCATCATGCTTCGGCGTGGCGGAACGGGCAAACCCATGCAATGGTTGGGCGATGAAT
>CALKIA010000363.1 GCA_937988705.1 uncultured Chloroflexota bacterium
TTCAAGATTCTGCTCGGCGTCGTCGGCTACCCGAACGATCTCGCGGCGGGCGGCGCGGGCTACATGCAGCAGTTCGCCTCGTTCCTCGGCGGCGTCGCCTCACAGGGGCCAGATGCCATCGAAGTGTGGAATGAGCCGAATATCGATCGGGAATGGCCGGAAGGCCAGATCAGCGGTGCATCCTATGCCGAAATGCTGCGCCTCGCCTATCAGGCGATCAAGGGCGCGAACGGCGGCGTGATGGTCATCAGCGCCGCGCCCGCGCCGACCGGGGCGGAGGCGGCTTATCCGGGGCGCGTGGTCAACGATGATCGCTTCGTGCGGGACATGGTAGCGGCAGGGGCAGCCAACTACATGGACTGCCTCGGCGCCCACTACAACGAAGGCATCGTCGGCCCCTCGCAGCGCAACGGCGACCCACGCGACGGCTACTACACGCGCTATTTCTTCGGCATGCTGGACACCTACTGGAATGCCATCGGCGGCGCGCGCCCGATCTGCTTCACCGAATTGGGCTACCTGACGCCCGAAGGCTACCCGCCACTCGATCCGTATTTCGGCTGGGCGTCGAATGTGAGCGTCGCACAGCAGGCGGCGTGGTTGGCGGAAGCGGCGGCGCTCGCCTCGCAGAGCGGCAAAGTCCGGTTGATGATTATCTGGAACGTCGATTTCAGCAATTACGGGGCGGATCCGATGGCCGGTTACGCACTGATTCGCCCCGGCGGCGGCTGTCCGGCGTGTGATGCGCTAGCGGGGGCGCGGTAATTAACCTCAACCCCTAGCCCCCCTCTCCTAAAGGCGAGGGGGATCGAGAGAATCTGTAGTAGGAGCAAGGCGGATCTTGCCCATAAACGTGGGCGGGACAAGTCCCGCCCCTACATAGGCGTTCTACATGTGAAACGTCGTCCTAGAGCGATGAAGGCGACAAGAGTTTTTCTTGTAGGGGCAAGGCACGCCTTGCCTCTACAGGTAGGTACGAGCGTAATTGGGCAGCGGACGCGATAATGCAGTTTACGAAAAGATCATGGTGTTTGTAGGGACAAGGCCTGCCTTGTCCGCTGTGAACGGACAGCGCGGGCGCTGTCCCTACGATCTCCGTATTCATAAGTTAAATTGCATAATCGCGTCCCTACATACGGTCGGGATACGTTTGAGCGTATCCGTTACTACCGCTAGAGCAGCTTTTAGCTAACGGCTATCAGCCTGACTAAGGAGTAAACAAATGGCAGCAACTACACGAGCAGCATTTCGCCGGCAGGTACGCAATTTCGTACTGGTGTGGATCGGGCTGACGGTCGTGATCGGCGCGGTGACGTTCACCGCCGTCTACATGACCTACCCATCGATCAATCCCGGCGGAGGTGATCTGCGCAGCAGCGCGGCGCTCCCCACGGCCGCCGAGACCCGGGTCGTGCAGGTGCCTACGGCAACCCAGACGCCGACCGAAGACGCGACCGCCTACGTTCTGCCTTCAGTCACCCCACGCGGCGCAACAACTGAACCGCAGACGCAAGCGCAGGTCGCCGCCCCCGCGGCCACCAGTATCCCGGCGACGCCGCTTCCGGTCGACGTTACGCGCTTCCAGATGGGTGTACAGGTGCAGGTCAGCTACGACAACATGGCGGGCTGGATGGATGTTGCGGCGAACCAGCTGAGCGTCAACTGGGTCAAGATGCAGGTCCGCTGGGAAGACATTGAAGCCGAAAAAGACACCTACGACTGGTTCTATCTCGACACGTATCTGCCTGCCGCGCAGGCGCAGGGCGTGAACGTGCTGATCTCCGTCGTCACCGCGCCCGCCTGGGCACGCGAACCCGGCGTCAACCTGGAGGCACACGGACCGCCCGCCGATATCAACGAGTACGCGCAGTTCGTCACCGACATTCTGGAACGCTACCCGAACATGGTGCATGCCGTCGAAGTGTGGAACGAAATGAACCTCGACCGTGAATGGACGTCGGTCGAAGGGCTGAGCGCGGCCAACTACGTCGAACTGCTGCGCGCGACCTATCAGGCGGTCAAAGCGGTCGATCCCGGCGTGATTGTGGTCAGCGGCGCGCTCTCCCCCACAGGCTTGAGCGATGGCGTGCGCGCGTGGGATGATTTCGCATACATGGATCAACTGATCGCGGCGGGCATGCTTAACTACACCGACTGCGTGGGCGCGCATCATAACGGCTACAACCTCAGCCCGCAGTATACGTGGGACGCGGCGCCGAACGACCCAAGCGCGACCTTCCGCGGCCCGTTCGATAACCCGCATCACAGTTGGAGCTTCCGGTCGACGCTGCAAACCTACGCGGATAAAATCGCGCTGGCGGGTGGCGATCAGCGACTGTGCGTGACGGAATTCGGCTGGCCGTCGGCAGAAGGGTTAGACGGCGTGCCGGAAGGTTTCGGCTTCGCCAGTGACAACACGCTGGCCGAACAGCGTGATTTCACCGTTCAAGCAATTGAGTTCATGCAGCAGTCCGACTTTGTGCAGTTGGCCTTCCTGTGGAATCTCAATTACGGGCCGCAAGCGGGCTGGGCGGCTGATAACGACAACGTGCCCTATTCGATCATCGGGCCGAATTTCGTTTTCCGCCCCGTGTTTGACGCGGTGCGCGACTGGAATCGGGAATACGAAACGCAGTTCCAGTAATCGATTGGCTGTAGGGGCGACCCAATGTGGTCGCCCACAGACGGCGGGCGGGGTCATTGCCCCGCCCCTACGATTTTCGCCGTGTTATGTAGGGACGAGGCCTGCCTCGTCCTTTTTGGTCAGGCGACTAACTGCTATTTGGGGTTTGGACAGTGATCCGCACGACAACACGTTGCAGCTAATTTGCGCACGAGAGGCCTGCCGGTAGCACCGTAGAAGACCGTGAAACAAGGTTTTTTCTCGGTTTTGGAGTTTGGCGGACGCGCTTTATCGCGTCCGCTGTTCCCAAACGGACCTTACGCTATTCCGCACACCTAGCAGCCGGCCTCGTCTCTACAGCTGAATTTTTTTGGGGTGACTTCTGAACACTAAACCAACTCGATTACTGATACGTACCGTCGTCAATGTGATCGCCTGCCTGCTGCTCCTCACCGTGCCGCTGTCTTCGACGGATGCCTTCATGGG
>CALKIA010000364.1 GCA_937988705.1 uncultured Chloroflexota bacterium
CACCCAGTGACCGGGCGTGACTTCTTCCAGCACCGGATCGGGTTCTTCGTAGCAGATGCCCGCTACTGAGACGGGGCAGCGCGTATTGAAGTTGCAGCCGATCGGCGGGCGCGCCGGGCTGGGGACATCGCCGGGCAGCAGAATGCGCTGGCGATTGCGTTCCTTCAGCGGGTCCGGCACGGGCACGGCGGAGAGCAGCGCCTGCGTGTACGGGTGCAGCGGGTTGTCGTACACATCGTCGGTCGTGCCGACTTCCACGATTTTACCCAGATACATGACGGCCACGCGGTCGCAGATGTGCCGCACCATGCTCAAATCGTGCGCGATGAACAGATAGGTCAGCTTGAGTTCATCCTGCAGTTCTTCCAGCAAGTTGACGACCTGCGCCTGAATCGATACGTCGAGCGCGGAGATCGGTTCATCGGCGACGATGAACGACGGCCGCAGCGCGAGCGCGCGGGCGATGCCGATACGCTGCCGCTGGCCGCCCGAGAATTCGTGCGGATAGCGATTGATGAAGTACGGGTTCAAACCCACCCGGATCAGCAGCTGTTCGACGTATTCTTGCAGCTCGGTCTTGTTCTGAATGACGTTGTGGATGCGCAGCGGTTCGCTGACGATGTTCCCGACCGACATACGCGGGTTCAGCGAGGCAAACGGATCCTGAAAGATCATCTGCATCCGGCGGCGCATCTGGCGCAGCTCGTTGGCGGGCAGCGTGGTCAGTTCCTTGCCTTCGAAGACGACCGAGCCTTCGGTCGGCTTGTACAGCTGGAGCACCGTCCGGCCCGTGGTTGACTTACCGCAGCCCGATTCACCGACGACACCGAGTGTTTCGCCCTTGTACACGTCAAAGCTCACATCATCGACCGCTTTGACCGCGCCAACCTGCCGCTGGAAAATCAGCCCGGCGGTGATCGGGAAATATTTCTTCAGGTTGCGAACTTGCAGCAGAACTTCTTTGCCGCCCTTCGACGCCGAGGGCGCAGCGGGCGCGACTGCCTGATTAAACATGTTGTGCAACTCCTTGATCGGGCAGCGGCTGACCGTTACGGACATCTACCCAACAGGCTTTCAAGTGATTGTCGAGGCTTTCGGGACCGGGAATCAGCGGCGGCATAACTTCATCGCATTTGCCGGGGATCCGGTAGGTGCAGCGCGCGAAGAATGGGCAGCCTTTCGGAGGGATGCGCATATCAGGCGGCGCGCCTTCGATCTGCGTGAGCTTTTCACCGCCGGAACGCGCATCGTGACGCGGCAGCGACTTCAGCAAACCGAGGGTGTACGGATGGCGTGTATCCTTGAACACTTCTGTGACCGGGCCGCGTTCGACGATTTGACCGCCGTACATGACCTGCACCGTGTCGGACAAGCCCGCCACCACGCCGAGGTCGTGACTGATCCAAATCATCGCCATGCCCAGCTTTTCTTTCAGCCCCTTCACCAGCTCGATGATCTGCGCCTGAATCGTCACGTCGAGGGCCGTGGTCGGTTCGTCGGCGATCAACAGCTTAGGATTGCAGGAGAGCGCCATCGCGATCATCACGCGCTGACGCATACCGCCCGAAAACTGGTGCGGGTACGCACCCAAGCGCTTGGACGCATCCGGAATGCCGACCATCGTCAGCAGTTCGGCGGCCCGTTCGTTGGCCTGCTTATCGTTCATGCCCATGTGCAGCTTCAACGCTTCGGTGATCTGCGTGCCGATGGTCAGAACGGGGTTGAGCGAGGTCATGGGGTCTTGGAAGATCATGGCGATCTCTGCGCCGCGCACGAGCCGCATTTGATCATTCGGGATTTTCAGCAAATCGCGCCCGTGAAAAATCACTTCGCCGTTCTCGATTTTGCCGGGAGGGGACGGGATCAGCCGCATAATCGACAAGGCGTGGACGCTCTTGCCCGAACCGCTTTCCCCTACGACGCCTAACGTTTCGCCTTCGTTCAGCTTGTACGAAACATTATTGACGGCGTAAACTACCCCTTCTTGCGTGTAGAACCGGGTTACGAGGTTTTTGACCTCCATTAAGACACCCAACGGTAATTCCTCCTCTAAATCTTTGAGTCTGGAGAATAACAGACTTTTCTAAAAGTTGTTATGTAAAGTTTGTCTGATCCCTAAGGGGATGTCAAGGTATCTCTCGACTACCACGATACTACACTGAACCCCGTGGTTAGGTTCAATGAAGTGACAGCTTTCACAAGGCCGCTGATTATACCTCTGAACCGGGGCGGCGCACTAGAGAAATGTGACAAGCCGTGACGCTTGTGGATTGGTCGCAATGACCGGGAAGGCCGTTCGCCGACAGGCAGTACAGCGCAGGCGTGCGGCCGGCCTCGTCCGCAGCGCCCGTCAGACAAAGACCTTGAGCTTTTCGAAGTCTTTGCTCAGGAGTTCTTTCTGGCTCGCGCTGTACAGGACGACCGCCGGGTGATAGAGCGGCACGACGTGAATGTCCCCGTAAGGCATGGCCGCGCGGATCAGTCGCCCGTGGAGCTCACCGATCTTGCCCTTGTGTTCGCTTAAGCCGAGCTTTCTGAGGATGTAGCCCGTCGCAAACCGACCGAGCGGCGCAATCACGGCGGGCTGCACGATATCGATAATCCGATCCACAAACGGTGTATAGAAGGCGATTTCTTCAGGTGTGGGTTCGCGTTTGACGGGTGGGCAGTCAAGTACCAGGTTGGTCACGAAAACGTCAGCGCGCTTCAGGTTGATACCCGCCAGCATTTCATCCAGCACCATGCCGGAAGGGCCAATGAACGGGCGTCCTTGTTTGGCTTCGTTTTTACCGGGCGCTTCGCCGATGAACATCAGATTTGCGTCGGCGCTGCCCTCACCGAAAACCGGAAAGTAGCCGTTTTCGATGCGATTGGCGTACAGGGGCGAGGTCTGCGCGTTGATGACTTCGGCCCGGATGGTGCGCAGCGCCTCGTCTTTGCGCTGCAAAGTCTCGAAATTGGGGCGCGGCTTGAACGCTGGATTGGCCGGCACGGCCTCTTTGATCGCCGCGACCAACCTTTCGACATCACGGGCGAAACTGTGATGGCCGAGTGCGATGGCATTACGCCGAGCCAGCGCCAGCAGGTCTTCGGGTAGGTCGCCCGGGCTGGGCATCGCCGCGCGCCCGACCAGCACTGGCACGACAAATTTGCCCAGGCGCAAGGCGCTGGCAATTTCAATCCGCACGAAATCATTCCACTGGTGCAGACGCCGCGCGCCGTTCTCGTCGGCCATGGTCGCCCACTGCGGGCCGATCACGGCGAGCAGCACATCGCACGCCGAGACCGCTTGCTCCAACGCATCCACAAAGTCGACCCCGGCGGGAATATCGTCCACATCAATGAACACCTGCTCGCGCTCGACATGGTGCAGCAGGTGATCAAACAGGCGGCCTGCGTAGCCTTCGCTGTCCTGTCGTCGATAGTTGATGAAGATGCGCAGCATAGGGTTGCCAGACCTTCTGAGGGACAAGATCGCGTTTCATCCGGAGATTGTATCAGAATCAGCCCAGATGGGGAACGAATTAGGGATAAGCCGATCGCAGATCAAGCGCGTGCCGACGAAAACCAAGTTGGTTTGGGGCTTGGGGTGGGCGCCCCACCACGCCCCGAATTCAGGGAGGGGGCGACACTTGAGATATAGGTTGCATCTGTAGGGGCGAGGCTTGCCTCGCCCATTAACGGGAGGGGCTTGCCCCTCCCCTACATTTTCCTGCTGCGTATCGAACTGTCGCCCCCTCAGCCCTGAATTCGGGGAGGGGACGGGACGTGGGTTAGGCCTTCTCGACCGGGTACTGCACTTCGGTGGCCGATTCGCTGTAGTCATCCGGGTTGTGCTGGATGTAAATCTCACGGTATGGCCCGACGATGTCGTAACCGTTGCGTTCGACCCATTGCAGAATCTCGGTGTGGAGCTGCGTGAAGTCCTCGAACGCACCGTGATGCACCGCCGAGGCGACCAGTGTTTCCGGCAGATCATAGACCTGGACACGGTCGGTGCTCGGCAGCGGGCGATCAATGGGCACAGCCGCCTCCGCGACTTCGTTCGCGAGCACCTCGGCGGGCTGATGCCAGATGGCGAAATGCGACCCCGTGGGTTTGGCGCTGTGCGTTTTGACATAGTCCCACACTTCGCCAAAGGCAGGATTCAGATACGCGGGCACCTCATCATTGGTGGGAATGGTGACTTGGCGCGAAACAAGGGTCATCGTCGGGATGGTCTTGAGTACGACATCATAAGTGGACATGCTATCCTCCAGTTCAATTTGGCGCAGACGAGCCGCTATGCGGGTCAACCGCGCTTGTTCGGCGGTGATCTGCTGTTCCAGCTCGGCATGTTTCAGGGTGAGCATGCCGCGTAGTTGATCCAGCGTCAGACCGCCGTTGAGCACCTGCTCAATCTGTTCCAGCGAAAAACCGAGGTCTTTCAGCGCCAGAATCCGGTTGAGGCGGGGTAGTTGAGCGACCGAGTAGTAGCGATACCCTGTGAAGTTGTCCACCTTGACCGGCTTGAGCAAGCCGATGTCATCGTAGTGGCGCAGCGTCACAATGGATACCTGTCCGAGACGGGCGAAATCGCCAATTCTGATCATGTTTGTTCCTCTCTGCGCAGAGATGATCTGACTCTACAGTCTCAGGTAAGTTGAGAGTCAAGAGGTGAATTTTTCGCCTACGCAAGCGGGGAAAGTTGACAAGCAGCACATTGATCGGCTCCCTCCCTGAATTCGCGGTGAGGTCGGAAAAGTATTCCACCTATCAGGGATAGGTTGGGAATGCGGTCAGGCTGATCAGCGCGATTCAGGGGTGATTATCATGCAACTTCGTGAGACGTATTTTCGTACAGCATGATTGTATGCAGTGCTCTAAATGCTGTTTGGGGGTCTCATGAAGGCGATTGTTTGCACCAAATTCGGCATCGACGCGCTCCGTTTGGAAGAGGTTGACAGACCTATCCCAAATGACGACCAAGTACTGATCGAAATCCACGCCTCATCTATTACTTTTTCCAATCTGATGTACGTATCCGGTAAACCGTTCCTGCTGCGTCCGGTCGCAGGCGGTTTTCTCAAACCCAAGCGCCTGATTCCCGGCAGTGATATTGCCGGGCGGGTGGTGGCGGTGGGCAGCAAGGTGACACAGTACAAGCCGGGTGACGAGGTCTACGGGGATATCGCCGATGTGGGTAAGGGCGGTCTCGCCGAATACGTGTGCGCGCCCGAATGGCGACTGGCGCGGAAGCCAACGAATTTGTCTTACATAGAAGCCGCCGCCGTGCCGGAAACGGCGCTCGTTGCGCTGCAAGCCGTCCGCGATGATGGCGCGGTCAAACAGGGGCAAAAGGTACTGGTGTATGGGGCGTCCGGCGGGATCGGCACCTTTGTGGTGCAGATCGCCAAGTATTACGGCGCGGAAGTGACCGGCGTATGCAGCACGCGCAACCTCGATCTCGTGCGCTCGCTCGGTGCGGATCACGTCATTGACTACACCAAAGAAGATTTCGCACTGAGCGGGCAGCACTACGATGTGATCATTGCCACCGCCGGGTATCGCTCGATCTTCACTTATAAGAACGCCCTAACACCGTCGGGCGTTTACGTCGCCACGGGTGGCCAATGGGGACAAACCTTCCAAGGACTGCTGCTCGGAAAGCGCCTCTCAGAACCCGGCGGGCGTCGTCTGGGTGCGCTGGTAATGAAGACAACCAATCAGGATTTGGCGTTGCTGACCGAGATGATTGAATCAGGAAGCGTCAAGCCCGTCATCGATAAAATCTATCCGCTAAGCCAGACGCAGGCAGCGTTCCATTACTACAGCCAGCGTCACTCACGTGGAAAAGTGGTCATCAGCGTGTGCTAAAGGCGGTTGAGGCGTCCGGGCGCTGCTCAGAACCGCCCTGTCATCGAATCCGCGTAGCCCGTGAGTTCGGCATAGCCGTAGCCGCTGACATCACCGTCAAGGCGCACCGTTCCTTCCCAGTAGGCGATGCCGCCGCCATGCAGTTCTTGATCGGCGATCTGGGGCGTCGCCGTGAACGTGAACGAATCGCCCGCCGGCGGCGTCACAGTGATGCGCCAGCCCGCCGGATAGGTCGCGCCCGTGTGCGGACTCGTCCAAGTGGCGGTTGGCTCGATGGTGAAGCTGTCCGCCGGGAGATAGACCGTCGAACCGTTGGCGTTCACCAGCAGACCGCCGAAGAAGGGATCGCGCCCCCCGTCATTCAGCCGGATCTGACCGATCATCAGTTCGCGGTCGTCGTCGAACTGCAAGCCGAACCAATCCCACCCGCGCGCCTCCCCGCCCAGTGCACTGGTGCTGAACTCGTGATCCTTCCACGTCGCGCCGCTCACCGTGAACGTTTCGCCGTCGATGGTCAGCGTCCCGGTGCTGATCAAGTCGGTCAGCGAGTAGTAATGGCTGGCGTTGCCGGGTTCGGCGCTTTTGGCGCTCAGGCCGCGATCACCGTGCAGCGCGGGCGGCGCGACCTGTTCCAGCGCCAGATCGAGCGCTACATGCTCGGTGGCCGCCGTGATGCGGGTGCGGGTGGCGTCGGCGTTTTCGCCGCTCACCTGCCAGCCTTCCAGCCACACGCGGTAGGTCGGGTCGATCTCGGCGCCGGCTAGTCCCGCGCTCCCCCGACTGAAACGTTCCTCATGATAGAAGCGCTCGCCCGTCACGTCGGTCACGGCGAAGTGCGCCATATACAGTTGATTCGAGCGCCACTCCGAGCCGCCCGTGGTGCTCGTCGGCGTGATGGCGCGCCGGAAGATCGTGAACTGGTAGCCGAAGCGCCGCCCGGAGGCAGCGCTCAGGTTGCCGGTGTAGTACCACCATTCCGTCTGATAATCGGGATGCGCGCCGAAATCGCGCGGGAACTGCCAGTCGAGCGGCGCTAAGGCGCGCGCGTAGCCGCTGGTGTCCGCGCCTGTATCGACGATCAGCGCGCTCGCGCCCAGATCCCCGGCGGCGCTCGAATCGATCAAACTGAAGCCGAAGATCACTACGGCCAATATCACCACGCCTGCCAGAAACAGCCGCCACATAGGTTTACCCTTTACGCTGAATTGCGTATTCTTTCACAGTCTTACCGGAGCGTACAGCGTCTTCATAAATATTTAGTGAAATCCGCATGGGGGAATGGGTTGTTTTATGGTTTGCTAGAGACAGTATGACGCGATCTTTGACCCGAAAACCGATGGATATCTGGAGCCATTATGACGCAGCCGGACAATGAACCCACTCCTGAATTCAACGCTCACTGTATGACCATTCTTGATGCCTGGGAAAGTGGCGCATTACCGTTTAAGGACGCGGTCGATCAGCTGAGCGCTTTGGGGCGGGCAGCGGTCGACCGCGGGCATCTGGTGGATGAAGGGCGGGCAGAACTGCTGCTCGGTATTTTGCAGGGCTACCGCGCCAACCTTGACGCGAGTATCGCCCATTTTGAACGGGCGCGCGACCGCTTTGAGCAGGCGGGGAATCGGCGGCGGGCGATTGGCGCGCTGCTTAATTTGGGCGAGAGCCACCGTTGGAAGGGTAACTTCACGCGGGCGCGGCAGTTGTTCCGCACGGCCTTTGAAGGCGCGCGCGATACCGGCGCGTTGGAGGTGCAGGCAATCGCCGCCAGCAACGAGGCGTTGATGCTGGTCAGTCTGGGGCATCCCGAAAGCGCCAAAACGCTGTTTGAAAAGGCGCTGCTGCTGGCGAAGGATCTGCCGCCCGATCAACTCGACAAACGCATCGAACTCACGGCGGAGATTCAGGCGGCGCTGGTGGACGTTTTTCTCAGTCTGAACAACCCCGACGAGGCGTGGAAGCAGGGCGTTATGGCCTATAACCTCGCCTGTGAACTCAAACAGCCGCTGCAAACCGGGACGGTGCGGCGCGCCCTTGGACAGGTGCTCACGACGCTCGGCTATCTGCCCGACGCTGCGCCCAAAGCCCTCGCCGCTGATCCGGATGAGCATTTCCAGTTGGCGACCGAAGCGTTTCAGGACGTGAAAGCGGATGGCGAAGTCGCCCGCACCCTGTACGCCCATGCGCTGAGTCTGGCGCAGCGCGGGCACGGCCTGGCGGCGGCGCGCAAGCTCCAGCAGGCGATGCTCATCTTCACGCGGCTCGGCATGACCGATTACGCCGACAAAGCCGCCAAAGCCCAGAGGGAAGTGCTGGTCGAGATGTAGTAAGCTGCCCCCTTTGAGCGCTAGCGGGCTATAGTTGACGCACGTTGCACTCGAATCGCTCTCGTCAAAGGAAAATCCAACATGCGCTTCAAATCGATGGTGGTGCTGCTCATTCTGGTCTGGACAGCACCTCTGGCCGCCGCTCCAACCGGACAAACGGCGTGTTTACCGTCGCAGTTTCGCGGTGATGGTCTGGAAAATGCCGTCGTCACCCCCGGCGACCCGAACAATGTGCGGGCGCTCCCCTCACGCAATGCCGCCCTCATTGGGCAGTTAGCCCCCGGTACCGTGTTCAACATCGTCTATGAGGAGGCCGTGTGCGCGGAGGGCTTCCTCTGGCGACACATCGCCGCGCTGGGGATCAACGGTTGGACGGCCGAAGCCAACGCCACCACCTACTACCTCCAACCCTACCAATCCCCGGCACCTGTGACCGTCGCCGCTGCGCTCCTGCCCGGCGATCTACTGGTTGAGAGTCATGGCCTGAGCTTCACCGTCCCGGCGCAGTTGGGTTACACGGCGGTCTTAGAGGAAGAACAGGTCGGGATTTTCGATCTGGATATGATGGGCGGCATGCCGAGTTCGCTGCACTATACGCTCATCTCCGGCGACGATAGCGCGGAGAACGGCAGTATCGACGTCTACCACTATCACGACTCCGAGGCGTCGTATGCTTTCTTCGACTATGACGCGGCCGACCTCGAAGCACTGTTGACCAGCAAAACCGATCTCGTGGCGGCAGCGCAGACTCGGTCAGGTTTGACCAACATGCCCGTGCGCGCGGCGGGCGCGTTGTTTTACGGCGTGCCGCAGTATCAGCCCTTCGCGCATGGGAACGGTCTGCGTTACGTGACGGTGTTCGCGCAGAATTTTATCGTCTTCAGCAGCGATACGCCCTATGAGTACTTTTATCGCGGCCTCAGCGAAGATGGGCTGTTCCTGATCGCCGCGCACCTGCCCGTGCACATTCCGCTGGCGACCATTCCGCCGGAGATCGATCCGTTTGCGAACGATACCGCCTATGCCGACTATCTCGCGCAGTTTACGCAAGCCTTGAATACGCAGCCCGCCAGCGCCTTCGCGCCCGATCTCACACTGTACGATACCTTATTGGCGTCAGTCACCATCACGGATGCCGCCGCGCTCAGCGCCGCCATTCGGTAAGAAGCTGATTGCTGCGCGTAATGCTCTTCCCCCTCTCCGCTCGGAGAGGGGGTGAGGGGGTGAGGCTAATCGTCCACCGCTGGCAGCTCCGGACACGCCGCGCTCAGCAGCAGGAATTCCCCCACCACCCAGCCCGCTTGACCCTCATATTCGGTTTGCCACCACGTGCTGTCCTCCGTGCGTCCGCTCAAAAAGAGGATCGAGTCGGCGGGGATGGTGAGCAGCGTCTCAGCATCTTGATCAGCTTCCGCGCGCAAGCGCAGATTGTTGGTGACCGTCGCCTGACAGATGACTACCTCGGTCGGGGTGAGCGTCGGCGCGAGCGTGCGCGTACTGAACTCGAAGCGCGTGCGCGAGGGTGACGGTGTCCGCGAGGGGCGCGGCGTGGCGGTCAGGGTGGGCGTGGCCGTCGCGGGCTGTGTGGCCGCGGGCGCAGGGAGTGTGGCGCCGTTCGGCGTCCCCGTCGTCGGGTGCGGCGACACCATGCCGAAGATGCTCCCGGCCGTTTCGCCGGGGGCGGGCGTCTCGCGACCGAAACTGTCGGCGAAGCGATTGATATCACTGTTGACGGCCAGCCGTACGATATTTTCCATCTGGCTCAGGAGCAGCGCGCCTTGCAGCTGACCGATCTCGCCGATGCTGATCCCGTCGCGCACCCAGACGGCCATCGCCAGCGCGATCTCATCGATCACGACTTCGACATCGCCATCATACGCTTCGACGATTTGGCGCAGCGGCGTGCCCGCTTCCAGCGCGTCGGTGATCACCTGATCATCGACTTGAATCTCATGCCGAATGGCGTCACGGATGGCGTAGAACAACTGCGCGCCCCGGCTGACCTCGGCGGTCGCTTCGGTGGTCACTTCCGCCGTGGCGTCGACCTGCGCGACTTGGGTGGGCGTACGGGTCGGTTGATCGCTTTGCAGCGCGAAGTAGGCGGCGGCGAACGGCACGAGCAAGCCCGACGCCGCGATCAGCAGGCCGCTGAACAGGCCGAGCACCCCGCGCGACCCTTTGAGCCGCTGCGGGCGGAAAACTTCGATCAGCATCAGGATCAGGCTGAGCGCGGCGAGTCCTCCGCCCAAACCCATTGCCCACACATCCAACTGCGGATCGGGCGCGTCGCCCCAGTAGTTCAGCAGTACAGCGGCGGCACTCACCAGCGTAGCGAGGAACGCGAACAGAATATCCCCAAAGCCGATCTTGCCATTCCCGCGCAGCGTCTGGAACACATTGTTGAGAAGGAAGATCACGGCGAACAGCGCGCCCGCCACCAGCAGTAATAAGCTCACGAAAGGCCTCGACTCTCTGCTTCATCATCGATGAAAGCGCACCCCGGCGCACAGCTTGCGCCGTCCCCCGCCGCCAGGAGCGGGGACAGGTACGCTTGTCTGGATCTAATACGTAAAAGTTTAGCGGTAGGTTGTCAACTCCAGCACAACGGTGTGTTACAATTCTGCCCTAATGTGCATTTTTTGACGGGAGATAAGACCGTGTCCTCCGACCTACAAACGCTTGCAGTGAATACCATCCGCACCCTGGCGATCGACGCCGTGCAGAAAGCCAACAGCGGACACCCCGGTTTGCCGATGGGCGCTGCGCCGATGGCGTATGCCCTGTGGCAGAATCACCTGCGCCACAACCCACATAATCCCCATTGGGCGAACCGCGACCGCTTCATTCTGAGCGCGGGGCACGGATCGATGCTCCTGTACGCGCTGCTGCATCTGACGGGTTATGATCTGCCGCTCGACGAGCTCAAGAACTTCCGCCAGTGGGGGAGCATCACGCCCGGTCATCCCGAATACCATGTGACGCCGGGGGTCGAAGTCACGACCGGTCCGCTCGATAAGGGTGCGGCGAACGCGGTCGGCTTTGCGCTGACGGAAGACTATCTCGCGCAGAAGTTCAATCGT
>CALKIA010000365.1 GCA_937988705.1 uncultured Chloroflexota bacterium
CGCAGGCGGGTATCGCCGAACCGCGCACCGGCTGGACGATCAGCGCGTTTGCCGACGCTTTGCGCGCGCTGGATGCCGTGATCCCCACCGACCAGAAACCGTTCACGGATCGCGGCTTTGGCGACTCCAGTTTGCTCATGTTGATCGCCGCGTACGGCGGCCTGCCCATCGACTATCGGACGAGTCCACCTGTGTTCAACTTCACCGAAGCGGCGACGGTCGAGGCCATCCGCACCGTACTCGATCTGGCGAAGGCCGGGTTGATCGCCTATCAGGAACTCGCGGGCAATGGTTTCATGATCATGATCGGCGATGGCGAAAACCCGGACCCGATCTACGCCGAAGCCAGCGGCGGCGGTCTCATGCTGGTGGGCGGTGATATCCAAATGGGCGAGAACCCATACCGCATGACCACGTATCCGACCGGAACATACAGCGCCGTGTCCTACGAGATCGGCACGGGCTACATCAGCGCGACGAGCCAGAACCCGGACGCCTGTTACCGCCTGTTCGGGTTCCTCACCCAGCACCCGGAACTGTTTGGCGGGATGCCCGCACTGCGTTCGCAGTTCGGCAACCCGGCGCTGCTGGCCAGCGTGGGGCAGAGCGCCCTCGACTTCTACATGCAGTTCGACGCGCTCATGCAAGACCCGAATACGGTGATCATTCCCTGGCCATTCACGGGCGAGCTGGCGTTAATGGGCGATTTCATCACGCGTCGTTGGCTCGACGCAGCATTCGATGATTATGTACTGCATGATGCCGATCTGCTCACGGTGCTGAGCGATGCGCAAGCACAGGTCGAAGCGTTTCAGGCCTGTGCCACGGCGCTGCCGCCCTATGATCCGACCAACCTGCTGGATTACCAGACTGGTTTGCAGTCCTGCGCCACCGCGGTTGATCCTAACATGGCGTCGATGTTTGGCCCGGTGTCCAGTCAGTAACGCGCACCAGTGGTCGGGAGGCTGGCGCCCAGTTCATCCCGACCATTTCAGCCCAGTCAGTTTGAGGATGGAACGCATGCATTTAGCACAATCCCCGGCGGAAACGAGTTTGAATGAGCCGGCCATCGGGATGATCGCTCATTCCCGCCGCAGCCTGATTTACCCGTTCGACCTAATCCGCTTCGCGCTCGAACGCCTGTGGCAGCATCACGGTCTCGCCTTGTGGACGCTGATCGGATTGACGACGGCGGTGACGCTGGCCGTCAGCTTGCTTCTCTATGTCGACGCGGTCAATACGGGCTTGCTGGCGTCACGGCTCGGCGAGCCGCCGTTCAACTTCCGCTATCGCTACCTCGGCGTGTGGAACGGCAACATCAGCCAGAACCAGTTTGAATTGGCGAGTGCCTATATGCAGCATGATTTCACAGAGGCCATCGCCCTGCCGACTGCGCAGTTCACCGAATATGTCGGCGCAGGCGTGTGGACGGTCAGTTCGGAGGGGTACAACCTCGGCGGGCTGACGCTGGGTTCGCTCGCCGGTGCAGACAAGCTGATCGAAATCGTGGCGGGCGTGTGGGATGATGCACCGACATCCGGAGACACCATCCCCGGGCTGCTGCCCGCCAGCCTGTTCGAAACCATGGGCGTGCAGGTGGACGATCTACTCAGCGTGGCGCGTCCCGGCGGGGGGACGATTCAAGTACAGGTCGCGGCGTTGTGGCGTCCGGTTGACCCGGATGATCCGACGTGGCTGCTGCCGCCACGCTTCTTCGAAACGGCGCTGCTGGTTAAGCGGGATGACTTCTGGCGCGCTGCCAGTGCGCTGCCGATGCCGGTAGAAGAAGCCGATTGGGGCGTGATCTTCGACGGCGGCGGTGTGAAAACGGGCGCTGTGTCCGCGCTGCTCAACCGCATCGAGACGACCGAGCGCGACGCCAGTAACCAGATTCCCGGCGTCCGGTCGGATGTATCGCCGGTCGCCGGGCTGCGCGCCTTCAACGCCGAAGTCGAGCGCTTGACCGCGCAGTTGGCGATCACCAGTTTGCCCGTTGGCGGCTTGACGATCTACTTCGTGATGCTGGTCGCCGGGCTGCTCGTCGGTCGGCAGGCGGATGAAGATGCGGTGCTGGCCGCGCGCGGGATGAGCCGCCGCGTCGTGCTGTTCATCCACGCCGTGGGCTGGCTGGTATTGGCAAGCACGGCGCTCGGGCTCGCGCTGGTGATTAGCCCGGCGGTGGTGCAGTTGGTTGGGCAGACGTCGTCCTTTCTGCGCTTCGATAATCTCGACGGACGGCTTCCGGTGGTCATTACCGCGCAGACTCTGCTCATAGGCGCGGCGACCGCGCTCTGCGCGGCGGGCGGCGGTTTGTGGTTCTCGTGGCGTTCCACCCGGCACGGGCTTGTGCGTCCATCCCCGGTGCGCGCGGCGCGCGCGTGGTGGCAGCGCGCCTACCTCGACGGGCTGCTGTTCATCCCCGCGGCCTACATCCTCATCACGCTGAACCGCTCCGGCGGGCTGACCGCGGCGGTGGCCGATCCGTTCAGCGATCCGCTCACATTGGGCGCGCCGACGCTGTTTTCGCTGGCGCTCACGCTGCTGTTTCTGCGCATCTATCCGTTTCTCCTTGGGCTTGGGGCGCGCCTGCTCACATTGACCCGCAGCTTGAGCCTGCTTATGGCCTTGCGCGAACTGACCCGGTCGCTGGATCGCTATCGCGGCACGCTGCTCATGATGGGCTTCACCCTCAGCCTGACAGGCTTCACGGCTTCGCTGGCGAGCACCCTCGATGCCAGCCTGCGCGACTCGATCGATTACCAGATTGGCGCGGATGTGGTGCTTGTGCCGCCGACTGACGCCGAAACCGAAGCCGAACGCAACAGTTCCGGTCAGCAGACGGGGGTGGATGTGCAGGGCTTCAACGTGCTGCCCGCCGCTGATCTCGCCACCATCCCCGGCGTTGCGGCGGTGTCGCGCGTTGGTCACTATACCGCGCAGATTGTGCTGCCGAACGAACGTCCGCAAGGGACTGTGTTGGGCATTGATCGCGCCTCCATGGCGGCGGTCACACGCTACCGGGCGGATTTCAGCGCGGTTCCGCTGGCGGACTTATTCAACCAACTGGCTGCCCAGCGCACGGGGATCATTCTCAGCGCCGCCTTCGCTCATGCCCACAATTTGGCGGTCGGCGGCGCGCTGACCGTGCAGATCAACGCGCTCAACTCGTGGGCGGAGATCACCGTGCCCATAATCGGCCTCGTCGATTATTTCCCGACGCTCGACCCCACGGCGACCAACACGTTCTTCGGGCTGATGAGTTTAGACGTGGTGTTCGAGACGGTGGGCAGCGAACTCCCCTACGAATACTGGCTGGCGGTCACGGCGGACGCCGACCGGAACGCTATTCGCGCTCAGGCTGCCGCGCTCGGTTATCCGATTCTCGACTGGCGCGACCCGGAACAGGAACTGCAAGCCGCGCTGCTCGCGCCCCTGCGTCGTGGGGTGCTCGGCTTTCTCTCGGTGGGATTCCTCGCGGCGGTTGGGCTCACCTTGATTGGCACGGTCATTCAAAACGCGGCCACCTTCCGCGCACAAGCCACCCAGTTAGGCATGCTGCGGGCGATGGGTTTCGGACGTACCGCCGCCTCCGCCTATATTTTCACGGTACAGGGGCTGGCGGCGGTCGGCGCGGTCGGGGGCGGCACACTGATCGGCGTAGCGACTACGCGGCTGTACCTGCCCATTCTCGATTTCAGTGGTGGGCTGCCGCCCTATTTCGTCCGCGTGGCCTGGGAAGAGATCACGCTGGTCTATGCGGCGTTCGGCGGTGGCCTGCTGCTGGTCATCCTCACCACCACGCTGACGCTGAGCCGCGCGAGCCTGAGCACCGTCATCAAACTCGGAGATTAAGCCTATGACCTGTACGCGCAGAACGTTCGTCATGCTGGTGTTTGGCTCACTGCTCGCCGCCTGCACTGGACAGATTTTACCCGGCGCGGATTCAGCGGCGCAGAACATTCCGCCAACCTCGACGCCCATCCCGACACCGCCCGCGCTGGCTCCAACGACTTACGTGGTGCAGCGCGGTGATGTCACCGATCTGTATGAGTTTCAAGGCCGCTGGCTCCCGCGCGATCAGAATGCGCTCGGCTTTGAGACCGGCGGCACGGTGCGGCGGGTGCTCGTGCGGCGCGGTGATACGGTGACCGCCGGGCAGCTTCTGGCCGATCTCGACATCACCGATCTCGAAGAATCGCTGGCGAACGCGCAGTTGCAGCTGGACGCGGCGGTAGCGGATGCCGCCGATGAATCCGGCAGTGTGAACAGCATCGTCGATGCGGAGCTGGCATTGGCGAACGCGAACCTCTCCTTGGAATCCACGCGCAACACCAGCCCGTGGCAGCAGGGTCAGACCGCGCGGTTGGGAGTCGAAACCGCCCAGCGCCAGCTTGAGCAAGCCCAACGCGCCTATGACGACGTGATCAGCCGACCGGACAGCCCAGCGAGCGCGGTTGATTCGGCCTATCAGGCACTGATCTCCGCGCAGGAGGGCGTGCGCAGCGCGCAGATCAGTCTCGGTTCCGCCGGGCAGGCGTGGGCGAACTATCAGGTGCAGTTGGAACAGGCCGAAAATGCAGTGCGCGACGCCGAGATCAAGCTGGAGCGAGCCCGGGCAGGCGCGAGTTCGTCGGAAGATGCGCAGGCGCTGCAAACCGCGCAGCTCCGCGTCGATCAAATTCAGGCGGATATCGCCCGGTCGTCCCTGTATGCGCCGATTGATGGGGTGGTTTTGGAGATCGCCATTCAGCCGGGCGATCAGGCGACCGCCTACAAACTCGCCATCACGGTGGGTCGCCTGCAGCCGCTGGAAGCGATTGCCAGTGTCACCTACACCGATGCGCAGAAGATGGGGGTCGGGCTGGTGGGGGTGTGCAGCGTGCTGAATCAGCCCGCAACCGCCGTGCAGTGCATCGTGCGGCGCGTCCCGCTCACGCCTAATGACGCCGATCAAACGGTGCGCGTGGCGGCGACCCTACCCGATGTCCCATCCGGGCAGATCATCCAGATCGCCATGCCGCTGGAGACGCGGACAAATGTGCTGTGGCTGCCGCCGACCGCGATTCGCACATTCCAGAATCGCATCTTCGTCGTGCTGCAAACGCCGGAAGGTCAACGCCGCGCCGATATCCAGATCGGTTTGCAGACTGACGAGCGCGTCGAAATTCTCAGCGGCGTGAATGAAGGCGGGGTGGTGGTGGGCACATGATTACGTGTCAGCGGGTCGTCAAAGTCTATCGTGTGGGCGGGCACGAACTCGTCGCCTTGCGCGGCATCGATTTCGCGATGCGGCGCGGTGAAATGGTCGCCATCGTCGGGCCGAGCGGCGCGGGCAAAAGCTCGCTGCTCAACCTGATCGGCGCGCTCGATACCCCAACGGCCGGCGCGGTCAGCGTGGACGGGTTGAATCTGCTGGCCCTCACCCGCCGCCAGTTGGCCGATTATCGTCTGCGCCGCGTGGGATTCATCTGGCAGCAGGTGAACAAAAATCTGCTCAGTCAGCGCACGGCGCTGCACAACGTCACCCTACCGCTGCTGCTGGCCGGTGTGGCGCCACGCGAACGCAATCGGCGAGCGCGGACGCTGCTCGAACAAGTTGGCTTAAGTGAGCACCTGCATCAACACCCCGGCGAACTCTCCGGCGGGCAGGGGCAGCGGGTCGCGCTGGCCGTCGCGCTGGCGAATCACCCGCCGCTGCTGCTCGCCGATGAGCCAACGGGCGCGCTCGACCGCAGCACCTCCGCGCAGATCATGACGCTGATCGCCGATCTGCGCCGCCAGCAGGGGTTGACCGTGCTCATGGTGACACACGATCTGGAGATCGCCAGCCACGCGGATCGCGTGCTGACGCTGCGCGATGGCGCACTGGGACAGGATGTCACCGACACCGAAACGCCCGTGCTGGACGAAGGCGGGCGTGTTCGCCTGCCAGATACGGCGCGCGACTACCTGAGCAGCGCCGCCCGCATCGCGCTCGAAATCCGCCCGGATGGTGTGCTGCTGCGTCCCGAAGCCGCTCTCGGCGACGACGACGCACTCCCCGCGGACGCGCCACCACCTCAGCGCCGCTTCTCCCTGTTGCGTCGGGGACGGTCAATATGAGCGTGATGGTGAGCGGCGTGACCAAGAGTTACGGGGCGGCGCAGGTGCTGCGGGGTGTTGACCTCACCGTGCAGGCGGGTGATTTGATCGCGTTATTTGGCGCGTCCGGGTCGGGCAAAACCACGCTGCTCAACCTGATCGGTGCGCTGGATGTGCCGACGGCGGGCAGCATCACGATCAGTGGCGTGGACATTACCCACTTGGGTGAACGCCGCCGCATCCAGTTTCGCCGCCAGCAGATCGGCTTCATCTTCCAGAACTATACGCTCATGCCGACCTACACCGCCGCCGAAAACATTGACCTGCTGCTGCGTTTGCGCGGCATCAGCTACGGGGAGCGGCGGCGACGCACCACACATGCGCTCGAATCGGTGGGCTTGAGCGCGTGGGCGGATCATCTGCCCGCTGAGCTTTCGGGTGGGCAGCGGCAGCGCATCGCCATCGCGCGTGCCTTGGCCGCTCAACCGCTCCTCATTCTCGCCGATGAACCGACCAGCGGCCTCGATTCACAGACCGCCCGACGGATTCTCGCCCTGTTCCGCGCGCTGGCAGCGGCTCAGGGCGCAACTTTCCTGATCGTCTCGCATGATCCGGCACTGGCGGCACGCGTTGATGCCGTCTATGACCTGCGCGACGGGGTAGCCGTCAAACGCCCCGATTCGAAATTGTGAGGTTGTCCCATGTCCCGTAAACTACCGATGTTGTCTCTGCTGTTCCTCTTGGCGACGGCCTGTACCCTGACCATGAGCCCCAGCGACGAAGCGCTTCAAGTCCAGGCGACCGAACTCATCCTCACCAACGAAACGTTGCCGCCCGAGGTCATCCCGCCGAGTACACCGTTGGCCTCGCTGACGCCAACGCGCACGCTGCTGCCACCGCCGACCTTCGAACCGCCGACGCTCACGCCTTACCCGACGAACACACTGCGTCCGACGGAAACGCCGACGCTCAACCTCGACACAGCTCTGGAAGGCGTTCACGGGCTGGAAACGCCATCACCCACGGCGACGATTGTGTGCCGCCGCCGCGCCGACTGGGGCGGACGGTATACCATTCAACCCGGCGACATACTGGTGAATATCGCCGCGCGCTTCAACACGACCGCGCAGGAGATCGCCGAGGCGAACTGCCTGCGCGATATTAACATCATCTCGGTGGGAGTCGAACTGCATGTGCCGGGAAATGTGGGCGGTTCGGGCGTCGAGTGCGTGCCATGGGAGGTGCTGACGCCGATGAACGGCACGCTGAACGTGAGCGGTACGGGTTCAATCACCTTCAACTGGCGTGGGCCGCGCGCGCCGCGCAACCTCATTCGCATCTACAAGCCAGATGGGGGTATGTTCGAGCGAGTAGTGGAACTCCGGCAAAACGAAACGATTGACCTCGGCGAGCTGCCCGCTGCTGGGACGTATCGCTGGTATGTGTACCCGCTCGACCAGAATTTCCGCCAGATCGAGTGTTTAGAAGGTGGGCCGTGGACGTTTACCAAAGCGGCCTAGCCGAAGCGTGAACCGCTGCCCGAGGTAATCGGTCGCCGCTGCATTCGCGTTTCCCATTTCGCGGCATTTGTCAGGCGTCTTCGTCACAGCGATCACATAGGACTACGCTGCTCCAGCCTTCTGAGACTGGAGCAGCTCACCGAGCACGGGCAGCAGACGAACGGCACATGGCGCTACTTCGGCTACGACGGTTTAGGGTCAGTGCGACAACTCACTGACATTCTAGGCGAACTGCACTACGCCGCCAACTATGACCCCTACGGCAATCCGTTCGAAACGAGCGGCAGCCTAACCTCAGCGCTCGGCTTCACCGGCGAGTTCACCGACCCCAACGGCTTGCTGTACCTGCGCGCGCGCTACCTGCAGCCGGGCTACGGCGCGTTCCTGAGCAAAGACCCATTCGAGGGCTTGCTGCATCTACAATGAATCCTTCATCAGCCAGCATTTCGGCACGGCGCAAGCGCAGGCA
>CALKIA010000366.1 GCA_937988705.1 uncultured Chloroflexota bacterium
GCAATTACGGCATGTGCGGGCGGGCGTATCAGCCGCGCTTCCTGTGGATGTGGCCGAACAGCCGCATCAGCGTGATGGGCGGCGAGCAGGCGGCGAACGTGCTGCTGACCGTCAAGCGCGATCAACTGGCGCGCGAGGGCAAGCCCGATCTGTCGCCAGAGGAGCAGTCCGACTTCAAAGCGCCGATTCTGGAGAAGTACGAAACCGAAGGCAGTCCATACTATTCGACGGCGCGCCTGTGGGACGATGGCATCCTCGACCCCGCGCAAACGCGGCGCGTGCTTGGCTTGGCGTTGAGCGCGTGTCTGAATCAGCGCAACTCACCGACCCAGTTTGGCGTATTCAGAATGTAAACACCAACCTCACCCTAAATCCCTCTCCCAAGTGAGAGGGACTTGTTCCCCTCGCCTTTAGGAGAGGGGTTAGGGGTGAGGTTTAGCTATAGGAAAGCTTGCCATGTCTGAGAATGCCATGATCCCGTCCGATCCCAATCTAGGGATTGAGCCACTGAAGGAAGCTGAAATTCACGGGCGTGCGCCGGACTGGTACGACCAGTGGCGCACCCGCATCCGTGAGTGGGTGCAGCGCGGCGCGGATGAACAGGTCGCGCAGATTGTGCTGCTCGTCCCCGACATGCTGATGCTGGTCGTGCGGCTGGCGCGGGATAAGCGCGTGCCGTTTTTGCTGAAAGCGCAGCTTCTGCTGGCGGCGGCCTATGTGATCAGCCCGGTGGATCTGGTGCCGGAAGCGATTCTCGGTGTCGTCGGGCTGGCAGAAGACGCCGGCGTGCTGGCGCTGGTGCTGATGTGGATCAGCGGGATCGGCGGCGTCGATAAGCAGGCGCTGCGCGATAACTGGTCGGGCAGCGGCGATGTGGAGCAGGCGATCACCGGGCTGCATAAACGCGTCACCGACAACGCCGACAAGTTGTTCACGCCGGAGACATGGGCGAAGATCCGTGCCCGCTTTGAGCGCGGCACGCCGGATGTGGTCGAAGGCAAGGCGAAACGCCGCCTGCCGCGGTTGAGTCTGCGGCGGAAAAAGACTGCCGAGGATGAGGTATTGTAGGAGTGAGGACGCGCTGCGGCGCGTCCTTTTTATTTTGGTCAAGCTCTTGTCCGGCAGAAAGCACAGCGGCTAGACCCTACAGGACTGAGTTACCTTAGTTCGCAATCAGGAATATACTTCACTGAGCGAATTAGAAATTCCGTGCTGCATCTTAAGGGTGATCATGGCTAATGCAGATGAGAGATTTGAGTACGACGTGTTCATCAGCCACGCAAGTGAAGATAAAGACATATTTGTCCGCCCCTTCGCGTCCAAACTTAGCGATGTAGGCGTACGGGTTTGGTACGACGAATTTTCGCTCAACCTCGGAGATAGTTTGTCCTCAGCAATTGACAAGGGACTGACTAAATCTAGGTTTGGAATCATCGTCATAAGTCCGGCATTCATCCGAAAAAACTGGACGGATTATGAATTAAGAGGTTTGATTGCTCGTCAAGTTGAAGAAAGAAAGGTCATCATTCCAATCTGGCACGATGTGGATAAAGCGACTGTCTTGAGATTCAGTCCAACTTTGGCTGATATAGTAGCAATTAATACAAATGAAGGGATCGGTCGCACAACTTTGAAGGTGATTCGACAAGTGCGACCCGACATATTCGGTACCATTGAAGCAAAGTTCAAGTTTGATCAAATTGTTGCTAACGCTACACCTGAACTTCGCCGCTTAAGTGAACTTAAGAGAGGGCGCAGACTTAGAGACAGATTATCAGATGGTCAGATGAGGCGAATCCGGATCATTCACACATTACTGAGAGAAGTAAATTCTCTTTCATTTGAACGTAGTTATGATAGTTTTCTTCGGGATGTCCCAGTAGAAGACGAAATACAGAAGTGGGAATGGCTTGCTTTAGTCGTTAGTACATACAAACTTTTAACAGAATGTAATGTTGAAGAAGCAACAGAGGTTTTTCGTCTTTTGTTGCTTGTAGATTTGAGGAAACTGACTGAGTTAACGATGGAGCAGAGAAAGAAACTCGTTGCTGATGGCGAGCAAGCTGGGATCAATATGCAACTTTTGCTTGATACCATCAGCAACACAAATCAACACCCAATTCTGGAAGACGATGAGTACAATGATCTTGGTTAGAACACAATCACCCCGCGGGCGACGTTCCCCGTCATCATCGCTTCGAATGCCTCGTTGATCTCCTCAAGGCTATACTCCTGCGACACCAATTCATCGAGTTTCAGCTTGCCCGCTGCGTATAAATCGACCAGCAGCGGGAAATCGCGCTGCGAATCGACCGAGCCGTAGTAGCTGCCTTTGACGGACTTTTCCTCGCGCGTGATGATCGAACCGGGCAGGTTGGTCGAAGAGCCCATCGGCGACAAGCCCGCGAGGATCACGTTGCCGCCGGGTCGCGCCGCGGCCAGCGCCATCTCTTGCAGCTTCGGCAAGCCGACCGCCTCAAACGCATGATCCGCACCGCGTCCGCCCGTCAGTGCACGGATTTCGGCAAGCGTGTTGTCACCGGAATAGAGGGTGTGCGTCGCGCCGAACTCATGGGCGATGCGCATCTTCGCGGGGTTGGTGTCCACGGCGATGATGGTGCTCGCGCCGCAGATCGCCGCGCCTTGCAGCACGTTCAGGCCGACGCCGCCGCAGCCGATCACAACCACGCTGTCGCCGGGGCGCACATTGGCCGTGTAGAAGGCCGCGCCGACGCCCGTCGCTACCGCGCAGCCGACCAGTGAGGCCGCCGCCAGCGGCACGTCGCGGCGAATCGGGATGCAGCTCGGTTCAGGCACGACCACATGATCGGCAAACGAGGCGAGGCCGCAGTAGGCGTAGACCGGCTCGCCGTTGGGCAGATGCAGGCGTGTCGTGCCGTCGAGCATCACGCCCGCCCAGATCGGATCGGTGTAGGTCAAGCATAGATTCGGCTTGTCGTGGCGGCAGTACCAGCAGTCCCCGCAGGCGGGCGCCCAGTTGAGGATGACGTGATCCCCGGGCTGCACGCGCGTGACGCCTTCGCCGACCGCTTCGACCACGCCCGCGCCTTCATGCCCGCACACGACGGGCAGCGGATGGCGGGTTGTCCCGGTGACGAGATGGTAATCGCTGTGACACACGCCACACGCGGCGATCTTCACGCGGACTTCGCCTGCGCGCGGTTCGTCGAGTGTGAGCGTTTCGAGGATGAACGGGGTATTGGGCGTATACAGGACTGCGGCTTGAATTTGCATAGTGTTTCCCTCCACCGAAGATTGTAGCGTAAAGAAAATGCCTAACGCAAAGGCGCAAAGACGCGAAGATGCAAAGTAGAGGCGAGGCCTGCCCCGTCCATTTTTAGCTTATAATCGAACTATGAAACGAATGCGCAAGAAGTCCATCCTCGAACAGATTGCGGAGATTCGCGGGCGCGCCCAGCGGGAAAACCTCGCACGCATCCTCGATGGGCTGAATGTGCTCGACGCGCTCGACCTGCTGCGCAGCAAACGCTTCTCACCGAATTTAAGCTGGGGCGCGAAAGCGTTCTCCGGTTTGCAGCCGACGCCGTGGGTCGCAGGCTTGATCTGGCACCGTCCAGCGGGCTATTTCGGCTATAAGACGCTCACCGTGATCGGCGTGTGGGCGGTCGCGCAGGACAGCGGGACGCAGATCATCGTCGGCTCAAAGCTGCTGCCGTTCACCGCCCCGTTCTACGAGGCAGAAGCCTATCACAAGCTGATCCGCGACGGCTTCGACCTGTATTATACGGATCGCGGCACGCCGCCCGATGAGAATCGCCGCGTGTTCACTGTGACGTATGATCCCGCGCAGCGCCTCGAACTGCGGGATCAGATCCCCGGTTTGCTGGCGTTGTGCGTCACCTAAATTCCCTGAATAATCACTTTGCGGACGCGATTTATCGCGTCCGCTGCACTACTTTTCCTTACCCTTGGCGGCCTGGCGCCTTCGCGCCTTTGCGTTGAATCTGTGCTTTAATACGGCCCATAGGCGGTGCCGTCCGCGCGCCCGACGAGCGTGAAAACCTGCGCTGACGTCTGGTCGAACAGCAGCGCGCCGCCGTCAAAGCGCTGTACCGTGATCGACACGGCGCTTTCGTCCGCCCGCGCATAGCCGAGCGTCTGCCGCACTTGTTCATTGGCACGCCACAGCGCCCCAAAGCTGAACTCCGGCACGCGCAGACCATCCGGCGCTTGCGCCTGCCAGCCTTGATCGGGCGGCGCGATCGGCACATACCAATACACCCCACCGAGCGCCCCACCGGGCGCAACCGTCCAGATTTCGCCCGTAGGCAGCCAATACATCACGCCGCGCTCGAAGAATTGAACCGTGCCGACATACGGCGTCGCGGGTTCGCCGGGGCAGCCGAGCGCCGCCCGTGCTGATTCGTTGGTCATCCACACTGTGCCGAAGACCGAGTCGGTTGGGTACAGGCAGTTGACCGGGAGCGGCGTCGGCAGGTTGCCCGCTGACAGCGTGCCTTGATAGCGCGCCGGATCGACCACAGGATCGACCACGCTGTCGTTTTCGCCGAGAAACACCCCGACATATGCAGTCGGCGCGGGCGTTGACGTGGGCACGGTCGTCGGCGGCAGCGAGCGCACGGCGAGGCGGGTGGCTTCGCGCTCCTCGTCATTGGGTGTCGGCGAGAGATAAAGCGTCGCCAGCAGCTTGTATTCTACGATGGGCGTTCCGGCTGACGCGGCGGGGCTTTCCCCCGCACACGCCGCGAGGAAAAGGGCGAGGCTGACCAAAATCACCAACGTTTGGAGGGATGAGGCCTGCCTCATCTTTTGATCATGATGGCTGCACATGGGGTTATTTCCTCACCCTGAATTCGGGTTGAGATCAGATTGAACTCGGCACAAGGAAGACGAGGCCTGCCTCGTCCCTAAATTGATCCGCTTTGCTTGGGTCACGGCAAACACTCTGGGATATCGGTGAGCACATACTCAACCGTATTGCGAAATTCACCGCTTGGCAACTGTTCATACAAACCGAAGCGGACTGACTGCAAACCGCCGACGCGCGGCAGCAGATAATGATCGGAGACGATCTCGCGCGGTGTCCACGTGGTGAGCGGTCGCCAGCCATAGACAGGCGCGCTCTGGTCGGCGGTGACGAGGTTGCCCGCCAGATCGATGCCATGCACGAACACGCTCAAATCGCGCTCAGGGACGGTCGGCGTGTACCAGTTGACCGCCAGCGAGAAGCGCTGCTCATGGCACACGAGGAAGTAATCCAATGCGATCACGCCCTCGATGGTGGCCTGCGCGTCGACCAGAGCGAGCCGCGGGCGCGTGGCAATTTCTACGAGATACGGCGCGGCGGCGCTCAGATAGATCGGTTGACCGATGCGCTCCTCCCACCAGTTGATCGGCTGGTTGTAGAACACATCAGAGAGCGTAAACAGGCGCCTACTCTGGAGGATGGCGGCGTAATCGGCTTTGTGATCGACGAGGCCGATATCCGGGCGCAGGCCGAGCACATCCCGTGCAAACCCGACCGCGGCATGATGCACGCCCCACGGCAGCATAATGGTGGCGTTGGGCGGGAGCAACTGTACACGGTCGATAGTTTCCAATCCGGTCGGGTCAGTAGTGAGTTCATGGATGAAGGGCTGATTTTGCGCGTACAAGATCGCGGCGCAGGCGAGGGCGAGGAGGAACAAAACAAACCTCACCCCCCGTCCCCCTCTCCTAAAGGCGAGGGAGAGAGTGCGTAAGCCCCTCTCCTCTAGGAGAGGGGTTTGGGGTGAGGTTGCTGAGCCTAGAACCCAATCTGCCACAAACAACCATCCGAACGCCAGCGCCAGCGTGACAGGCAGAATCAGTGCGGAGAGTACATCGGTATACGCGAACACATGGAAGGCGTAGCACACCCCGCCGACCAGCAGCAGTGTGAGGGCGGCGCGGCGTGTCTCCCGGCGGCGCGCGCCGCCGATCAGCCCGATCACGCCGATCAGAACGCCGGGCAGGGTGAGATCGGTGATCAGCACGCCGTTGACAAGCTTGAAATTGGCGATCAGCCCGTCCAGCGACGTGATCGAGCCGATGAAGCGTGAGGCTTCCTTGCCTATAAATTGATCCCACAGGCCGGACAGTGTGCCCGGTTCGCCGTAGACCCACGCGCCGCCCGCCTGCGCCCGAAGATAGAGATAGGCGTAAGGCAGCAGACCGGCTAGACCGAGCAGCACGGCGGCGATCAGCAGGCGTGGGCGGCGCAGCGCGGGGTGCACGTCGCTCCATGCGGCGTAGATCAGGCCGGGGATGAACATGGCGATGGCTCGATGCTGGCCGATGCCGATCCCGCCAATCGACGCCAGCCACAGTATCCGCCCACGCACCGCGCCGCGCCATAAGGCGACAATCAGCAGCAGCAGCATGAGGAACAGCGTGAAACTGTAGACTTCGGGAATGACGCCGTGAATCCACACGGTGCGCGTCAGTCCGTAGACGAGCACGATCAGCGCGGGGGCGACCGTGCGCCCGGTGAGGTGGCGCATGAGCGTGTAGATCAGCCCCAGCGTCGCCAGCAGCCAGATCAGCGACACGACGGCGGGCGCTGCAGCGGGGCTCACGCCGATCAGGCGCAGCGCGGCGACGGTCAGGTTGCCGGACATGACGTACAGTGGATAGCCGGTCGCGTGCAGCGTTCCCCAGGTATTCAGGACGATCTGCGTTTCCCCAACATCCATCATGAAGTAGTGTTCCGACCCGTTGGGGATCGTCTGCAACGAGGTGACGTAGATCACCAGCAGCGCTGCGAAGGGTAACAGCGTCAGCAGTTGTTTTCGGCTCATGTGCCATTCCGTGAGTAGACGCGCAGCGCGTCTCTAGTATTCATTACCAAATCGACATGTGTCGGAGCTTTATGTGCCTCTAACGCCGTTCTCATGGCGCGGGGCTATACCTCGCTTTAGTGGAATATCGTAACAAAGGTACCCTATGCTGACCATTGGCGACAAAGCGCCGGACTTCGCGCTCCCGAATCAAGACGGACAAAGCGTTCACCTGAGTGATTTTCGTGGCAAGAAAGTCGTGATTTTCGCGTTTCCCAAAGCGAATACGACGGGCTGCAACGCGCAGGCGTGCGGTTTCCGCGACGAGATGGAAGAATTTCGCACGGCGAACGCCGTGGTGCTGGGACTGAGCTGCGATTCGCAGTCGACGCTCAAGGATTGGAAGACTAGTAAGAATCTGCCGTATGATCTCCTCTCTGATCCGAACCATGAAATGGTCGGGGCGTGGGGTGCGTGGGGGATTCCGGTGTTCGGGCTGATC
>CALKIA010000367.1 GCA_937988705.1 uncultured Chloroflexota bacterium
AAGCTGTCTCCCTTCCTGAAGTCGGGGAGAGGCCGGGCGTGGGGTGAATGTGCAGATTGCCGATTCTGAAATAGCTTCATTCCTGCACGGCGAAAGCGTTGTAAACCCCTCTTTGGTCGGATGCACAGCTTGAGATCGCGACATATACTGAATAGCATCAGCGTTTTGATTACCGGGAGTGATTTTATGTCCGCTGACCAACTGCGTCGCGCCTACGACCTCATCCGCCAGGGGCAAAAAGAAGAAGCCGCCGCCATCCTCCAACCCATCCTAAAAACTGATCGTGGCAATGCCGATGCCTGGTGGCTGCTGGCGAACGCGCTCACCGATCCCGCGAAACAGATTCAGGCGCTGAATCAGGTGTTGAAGCTGCGCCCGAACGATCAACGGGCCGAAAAGATGCTTGGACGCCTCGAAGGGGAACAGCGGGCGAAAGAGGATGCCTTCTCCTTCCCCGTTTCAGATGATGATCCGTTCTCCAGTGCGTCGCGCACCTCGAACGACATCTTTCCGAACTCCTCATCGCGTGACGATCTGGCAGGCAGCGATCCATTTGCCAGCGATGCCGCGCCCGTGGGCAGCGGCGATCCGTTCAGCCGCGGGGGCAGCAGCCAACCGCCAGCTCGCCCCACCTATGCCACCTACGAGCCGCCGCGCGCGCAGCGCAGCGGCCGCAACCCGTTTGTCACCTGTCTGGCGGTCGTCGGCGCGTTGGTGATCGGCTGCTGTGCGTTGACCTTCTTCGTGCTGCCGCGCGTCGCCGGGCCGCTCGTCGAGCAGGTCGCGTCGCAGTTTCCGGAGCTTCTCGGTTCTTTAACGGCTAACCCGGAACTGCAAAGCGTGTTCTCCACGCTGCAAGCGGATGGCAACTTCCAGTTTGGCAGCAGCAGCAGCGGCACGTTTGATCCTGCCAGCGCCACAGATCGCGGCAAAATCGAAATTGATCGGCCGCTGTCGGGCAGCGTCGATACGCTTGACGATGACTACTACACACTGGCTGTCAATGAGCGGGGCAGCATCACCATCGAGGTGACCGCAGCACGGGGCAGCGACCTCGATCCGCAGTTGTATGTGTATAACGCCAGCCGCGAGCTCGTCGGCGAAAACGATGATATCTCATTGAGCGACAATAACTTCAATTCGCGTCTGACGCTCAACCTGACGCCCGGGGCGTATTTTATTGTGGTGAGCGCCTTCGGGTCAGGCGGCGACTACGACATCAGCATCACGCGGTAAGCCGCCGCCTCCCCCTGGACACCGCACCCACGCACGCGGGGAGAATGGGTAACACGGTTTTGCTGGCTCCCCTCTTTGAATTCGGGGAGGGGGTGGGGGTGCTAACAGGGGTAGGTTTTTAATTGTAGGGACGAGACATGTCTCGTCCTCTCGTTAGATCGATGAAATTCAAGGACGAGGCATGCCTCGTCCCTACAGGTTTCTCGTTCTGAATCGGTTCGTATTCAAGCGGGCTAAGAATAGACCTTAAAAACCTACCCTTCTTAGGGGTTGGGGGTGGGGTCGGAAACAGACGGCTTGAACAGGGACGGGTTCAGACCAGTCCGTTGAGATTTTTAGAATTTTTACCCGATTCTTACACACCCCTGTTAAAACAGTAAGCGCAATTAAGCGCTGATTTTCAGGGGTGTGGACTCTATGGCCGAACAATTCTCATTTAAAGCAGAAATCCAGCAGTTACTCGATATCCTGATCCATTCGCTGTACACGGATCGGGAGATTTTCTTGCGTGAACTCATCTCCAATGCGTCCGACGCGCTGACCCGCGTGCAGTTCGAAGCGCTGACCAACAGCAACCTCGTCGACGCGGGCGCGGAACTCTACATCGAGATCACGCCAGATGAAGAGGCCGGGACGCTGACTATCAGCGACAGCGGCATTGGCATGACGCGCGAGGAGATGGTCGAAAACCTCGGCGTGATCGCGCACAGCGGCGCGAAAGCCTTCGTGCAAAAGCTCAAAGAGCAGCAGTCGGCGGGCGGTCAGGACGTGATCGGGCAGTTCGGCGTCGGCTTCTATTCGGTCTTCATGGTCGCGGACAAAGTGCGCGTGATCTCGCGTTCCGCGCATCCCGAAGCCGAAGCCTTCGTCTGGGAATCGACCGGCACGGATACCTACACGCTCGAACCTGCCGAACGCGAATCGCGCGGCACGGACATCATCATCACGCTGAAAGAAGATGCCAAGGACTTCCTCAAGACGTGGAAGATTAGCGACATCATCCGCCGTCACAGCGACTACATCGCCTACCCGATCTATGTGGGCGGGCCTAAAGAGGGCGAGGAGCAGGAAGCGGTCAATAAGCAGGTGGCCATCTGGCGGCAGGAGAGCAAAGAGGTCACCGACGAGCAGTACGACGAGTTCTATAAGCTGCTCACGTTTGACTGGGAGAAGCCCGCGCATCACATCCACATGCGCGCCGATGTGCCGCTCCAGTTCTACGCGCTGATGTACATCCCGTCCAGCTCGGAAGCGAATCCGCTCACGGGGCGGCGCGAACCCGGCTTGAAGCTGTACGCGCGCAAGGTGTTGATTCAGGAGAACACGACCGAACTGCTGCCCGATTACCTCAACTTTGTGGCGGGTGTGGTCGACAGCGAAGATTTGCCGCTCAGCGTCAGCCGCGAAACCGTGGCGGCGACGCGCGTCATGGCCAACCTCAAGAAGACCATCACCAACAAGGTCTTGAACGAACTCAAGCGCCTGCAAAAGAACAAGCCAGAAGTCTATCACCAGATTTTCGGGGCGTTTGGGCGACACATCAAGCAGGGTCTGGTCATCAGCCCCGCCGAACGCGAAGACATCGAACCACTGCTCATGTTCCCCTCGACCAAAACGGCGAGTGAGGACGAATGGATTACGCTGGCGCAGTATGTCGAGCGCATGGCCGAGAACCAGACCGACATCTACTATGTGGTCGGTGACGACTATGCCAGCGCCACGCGTTCGCCGCACCTCGACGCCTTCCGCCAGCGCGGGATCGAAGTGCTGTACTTCGTCGATGCGGTCGATCCGGTGATGATCATGGGCTTGGCCGAGTACAGTGGGCACAAGGTGCGCAGCGCCGACGAAGCCGACATCGACCTGAGCAACATCGGCGCGGTCAGCGCGGACGAAGAACCGCCGCGCGAAGCCCTCCCTGATGACCAATTCACAGGCGTGCAGGATCGCTTTAAGGCGGTGCTCGGCGAGCGCGTCACCGATGTGAAGGAGAGCAAGAATCTGGTCGGCAGTCCGGCGCGCCTGGTCAGCAGCGACCACAACCCATCGCGCAACATGTTCCGCATCAACCGCCTGATGGATCGCGATTACGAGCTGCCCGTCAAGACGCTGGAACTCAACCCGCGCCACCCGCTGATCTACAACCTGAGCGGCAAGCTGGCCGCTGACCCGCAGAACCCGATCATCGACGCGGTGATCGAGCAGGTCTTCGAGACGGCGCTGCTGCA
>CALKIA010000368.1 GCA_937988705.1 uncultured Chloroflexota bacterium
AGCAGAAAGTCTACGGCGACAGCGTCGTCACGGGCTGGGGCACGATCAACGGGCGTCTGGTGTATGTGTACTCACAGGATTTCACGGTGATGGGCGGCAGCTTAAGCGAAGTCCACGCTGAGAAGATCATCAAGGTGATGGAAATGGCGCTGAAGACAGGTGCGCCCTTGATCGGTTTGAACGACAGCGGCGGCGCGCGGATTCAGGAAGGTGTGATCAGCCTCGGCGGTTATGCCGATATCTTCCTGCGTAACACGCTGGCCAGCGGCGTGATTCCCCAATTGAGTGTGATTATGGGGCCGTGCGCGGGGGGCGCGGTGTACAGCCCGGCGCTCACCGACTTCATCTTTATGGTGAAAGACACGAGCTACATGTTCATCACCGGGCCAGAGGTCGTCAAGCAGGTCACACACGAAGATGTGAGCTTCGAAGATCTGGGTGGCGCGTCGGTGCATGCCAGCAAGAGCGGCGTATGCCATGTTGTCGGCGAAAACGAAACGCAAACGCTGCTGCTCGTGCGCGAAATGATGTCGTACGTGCCGCAGAACAACATGGAAGATCCGCCGTTTGTGCCCACCAAAGACGATCCGCTCCGTGCGGATGTGGATCTCGACTCGATCATCCCGGAGAATCCGAACAAACCCTACGACATCAAGGATGTGATTCACCGCGTCGTCGACGATGGCGTGTTCTATGAGATGCAACCAGAATACGCGGCGAACATCGTGGTCGGCTTTGCGCGGTTGGGCGGTCACAGCATCGGCATCGTGGCGAATCAGCCGATGGTGCTGGCGGGTGTGCTGGATATCAACGCCAGCAACAAGGCGGCGCGTTTCATCCGCTTCTGCGACTGCTTCAACATCCCGATCATCACATTTGTAGATGTGCCCGGATACATGCCGGGGACAGCGCAGGAACACAACGGTATCATTATGTCCGGCGCGAAATTGGTGTATGCCTATTGCGAAGCGACTGTGCCCAAGCTCACCGTGACGACGCGCAAAGCCTATGGCGGCGCGTACTGTGTCATGAGCAGCAAGCATATTCGCGGCGATCTCAACCTCGCGTGGCCGACCGCCGAAATCGCGGTCATGGGGCCGGAAGGCGCTGTCGAGATCATCTATCGCCGTGACCTGAAAGAATCCGATGATGCGCCGAGCCTCAAGACGCAGCTCGCCAACGATTACCGCGAAAAACTGGCAAATCCGTATATCGCGGCGGAACGCGGCTACATCGACGATGTGATCGAGCCGCGCGAAACCCGCGCTCGCTTGATCAACGGGCTGGAAGTCTTCCAGAATAAGCGCGATAACAATCCGCCGAAAAAACACGGGAATATTCCATTATGAGTTGTCAACTAGCCGGGAACGAAAGGGGATAACTCATGGTGATGGAACCACAGCAAACTAAAATCAAGAAGATTCTGATCGCCAATCGTGGCGAGATCGCCGTGCGCGTGATCCGGGCGTGCCGCGATCTTGGCATCAACACGGTGGCGGTCTACTCAGATGCGGATCGCACGAGTCTGCATGTGCGCTACGCCGACGAAGCGGTACACATCGGGCCACCTGCCCCCCGTGAGAGCTACCTCAAGATGGAGAACATCTTCGCGGCGGCGAAAAAGACGGGTGCGGATGCGATTCACCCCGGTTACGGCTTTTTGTCCGAACGGGAAGATTTCGCACAGGCCTGCGTCGATGAAGGCTTGATCTTCATTGGGCCACCCGCCAGCGCGATTTACCTGATGGGTGATAAGCAGATGGCGCGCGAGACGGTCAAAAAGGCGGGCGTGCCCGTCGTACCCGGCACCGAACCCGGTTTGCGCGACGACGAGATCATCGCGGCGGCCGAGCAGATCGGCTTTCCGGTGATGGTCAAGGCGTCGGCGGGCGGCGGCGGCAAGGGGATGCGCGCGGTGTATGAGCGCGCGGACCTGCCCAATGCGCTGGCGATTGCGCGGCGTGAAGCCGAAAGCGCCTTCGGTGATGGCAATGTCTACCTCGAAAAGCTGATCGAAAACGCGCGGCACATCGAATTCCAGATTCTCGCTGATATGCACGGTAACACGGTGCATCTCGGCGAACGCGAATGCTCGATCCAGCGGCGGCATCAGAAGCTGGTCGAAGAAGCGCCGAGCCCGTTCGTGGATGACGATCTGCGGAAGCGCATGGGCGATATGGCGATCCGTGCGGCGCAAGCGTGTGGGTACGTCAACGCGGGCACGATCGAATGCCTCGTCGATAAGGACAAGAATTTCTACTTTTTGGAGATGAACACGCGCTTGCAGGTTGAGCATCCGGTCACCGAACTGGTGACGGGCGTCGATCTGGTCAAGGAGCAGATTCGGATCGCGCGTGGTCGCCGGATGGGGCCAACCGAAAGTGTCCTCCAGCCGAAGGGTTGGGCGATGGAATGCCGCATCAACGCGGAAGATCCGTACAACAATTTCATGCCGTCCGTGGGGACGATTTCGACGCTGCTGGTACCGACTGGCCCCGGCGTACGCGTGGACAGCGGCGTGTACAGCGGCTATACCATCACACCGTACTACGATAGCATGATCGCCAAGCTGATCTGCTGGGGAGATGATCGCGGCGAGGCCGTGCTGCGCATGCGCCGTGCGCTCGAAGAATTCACGATCATGGGCTTGAAGCACAACATTCCTTTCCATCAAAACCTATTGAGCAGCTTCAGCTTCCTCGCCGGGCGCTTCGATAACAAATTCGTGGAAGACCGCTTCAGCATGACAACCTACGAGCAAGCGCCGAGCGAGGTGGAGCTGGAAACGGCCGCGATTGCGGCGACGCTGTTCGCGCATCGCAATCGCCAGCTTGCGGGACAGATTGTCAATCGCAACGAGCGCGACACGAGCAACTGGAAATGGCTCAGCCGCTGGGAGCGCGTACACCGATGAAATACGTCACTTATATCAACGACAAGAAATTCGAGATCGAAATCCAGACCGACGGCACACTGCTCGTGAACGGCGAGGTGCGCGAAGTCGACTTCCTCACGCTGGACGAATCGCTGTTCTCCGTGCTGATGAACAATAAATCCTACGAAGTGGTCATCGACGAGACGGACGGGCAGTACGAGGTACTAATTCAGGGTCGTTTGTACACCGGGCAGGTGCTGGACGAACGGGCGCAACTGCTCGCTTCGCGCAGCGGCGGCGTGGGCGTGGACAGCGGCGAAATTTCGATCAAGTCGCCCATGCCGGGGTTGATCGTCGCCATCCCAGTGACCGAAGGTCAGGAAGTCACAAAAGGCCAGACGGTCATCATCCTCGAATCGATGAAGATGCAGAACGAACTCAAAGCGCCGCGTGATGGCATTGTCCAGCGCATTAGCGTAACGGCGGGAATTAGCGTCGAGCAGGGCAAACTGCTCGTCACGATGACGTGAACACGGACAGAAGCAGGTTGTCATTATGAATGAGCAAGGACGAGACAGGTCTCGTCCTTTGTTTCCGTTGCGGGTGCTGCTCACCTGCTTACTCTGGATCGCGGCACTCATGGTCTATGTGATCGCGGGCGCGGCGATCACCCCGTTTCACGGCGATGAATCCACGCAGGTCTACATGAGCCGGGACTACGCCTACCAGTTCATCCAGCGCGATCTGAATCTTGTGACATTCCATGAGCCGCCGCTCAGCGCGCAGGAGCAGGATTTGCGCCTGCTCAATGGAACGATCAACAAATACCTGATCGGGTTGGCCTGGCACATCGGCGGTTTCACATTGGCGGACGTCAACGAGCAGTGGGATTGGGGTGGCTCGTGGGAGTACAACCAGAGCAGCAACCACGCGCCGCGCCCCGCGCTGCTGACTGTCACGCGGTTACCATCGGCGATCTTTCTCGCGCTCGGCGTGCCGGTGCTGTTCGCGCTCGGCTGGCTGACGGGTGGTTCGTGGGCGGCCTTCGCGGCGAGTCTGCTCTATGCGCTGCACCCCGCGCTGCTCATCAATGGGCGGCGGGCGATGATGGAAGGCAGTCTGACCTTTTTCAGCCTGCTGACCGTGCTGGGGGGCGCGTGGTGGCTGCGGCGGCGCGGCTGGCTTGCGACGCTGGCACTCGGTCTCGCGGCGGGGCTGACGGTCGCCAGCAAGCATACGGGCGCGTTCACGGTGGCGGCGGTGTTCGGGGTGGTGGGGGTGCTAGCCTTGTTTCAACCTCATCCCCCGACCACTTCTTCGGGTGGAGAGAGGCAGGCTGATCGGGAGAGTGTAGGGACGAGGCATGCCTCGCCCTTGATCGGCAGCGAACCGAAGAGGACGAGACATGTCTCGTCCCTACAAACGGACGTGCCGTTGCGCGTCCCTACAACCCGCATTCGGTCGATTTTTATGGTTAGCATAGCCGTTCTCGTCGCCGCGCTGACCTTCTACGTGCTGAACCCGGCGTGGTGGGGCGATCCGCTCAGCCGCGTGGGTGATGTGCTGCGTCTGCGGCAAGACTTGCTCGGCGGGCAAACGGCGACCTTCGGCGGCTACGCGGACATCAGCTCAGCGCTGGCGGGTTTCTGGCGGCAGGTGTTCGTCACTCCGCCGCAGTACTTCGAGGTGGTCGGCTGGGATGTCTATTTAGCCGATCAAATTGCCACTTATGAAGACTCGCTGTGGCGGGGGCTGCCCGTCGGCGCGCTGATTCTCGTGCCGCTGGTTGTGATCGGCGTGGTCGATCTGCTGCGCAGAACGGAACGGTCGCTGCGGTGGCTGATCGGCGGATGGTCGCTGGTCATGCTGGCGAGCGTGCTGCTGCTCACACCGATCGAATGGCAGCGCTACTATCTGCCGGCGTATCCGCCTGTGCTGCTGCTGGCAGCACTGGGTGTGGCGGGGATTTTCAAGTGGGCGCAAAAAAGGACGAGGCAGGCCTCGTCCCTACAGGAAATGAGTCGTTCGTAGGGACGCTATTTATCGCGTCCCTACGAAGTAGATCGTCAGGTTACAGCGCCGTGATGGCCGATGCGAGATGCTTCTGCACGGTCTTGCTGTTAAAGCGCGTCCAGACTTCGGACATGCCGGTGCGCAACGCCGTCTCTTTGGATTTGAGATAGGTAATGTAAGCGCGGAGGATTTCAATGGCCGGTCCGGCTTCGTCCGGTTCGAGGCTGTCGATCAGCTCGTTGAGGCGGGCTTCGGCGGTGCTGATGTCGTTGAGATTGCCGAGATGATCCTGAGCGGTCTTCAACTCATCGATGAAGTTCTTGATCGTGCTTCCCAGAATTTCGGAGAACAGCGACACGGCGTAGCGCAGACGCTTGAACTCGATGCGTAGAGCATGCAGGGTGGTCGCGTCGGCCTTGCCGATCGCGCTGTCATAGGCGCGCACATGCCCCAAATGATCATAGATCAGCGTGGGCAGCAAATGCCGCACCTGTACGGGCGCCAGATCGCCCTCCAGACTGCGTGCGCCCGCTTTAGCGGTCGTCAGGAACTTGCCGAAGTCCTCCAAAAAGCGGCGATAAGTCTTTTTGTCGAACAGCTTATTCAGGTCTTTACGGGCGGTGTCGCGTTCGCGGTTGAGTTTGTTGAGCACGGGTTGCAGAGCTGCGTGCTGATCTTCGGGCAGGGTGGCGGCATAGCCCATTAGATTGTCGATCAGCACGTCGAGGTCGCGCACCACGCCGAGCGTCCGCGCGATCCGGCTCAGTTGGCGATTGTACGGGGCAATGGCACTGGGCTTGTAGTAGTTACTCAGCAGGCGCAGCGTCGAGCGAATGCGGCGGATCGACACGCGCATATCGTGCACGTCTTCAATATCTTCACCCGTGCGGCTGCCCGCCTCATGCTTGAGCATTTTCACGAGGTCGGGCAGCAGGGCTTTGCGACCCGCTTCCGCCATCGTATCATCCGGTTTGATCGGTTGGATCTGCGGTTCAAGCACGGCGATCAATTCGTCGGTTGTCATCCAATGTCCTTGCAGAATTACGCTGATTTCGCGTGAGTTTAAAATTACAGTGATATTGACGCAAATTCCTTAACATGGTTAAGGAAATTACGGATAACGGCACTTTCAGAATTGGGTCTGCCGCAGCAGCGCGCGGAAGAATTCGAACACCGTGATATTCGGGTTGTTGATGATGTCGCGCAGCCCGTTGTTGAGAATCGCCCACTGGTAGATCTGGATGAACAGCAGCAGTGGAATGCCGATACTGACGATCCGAATCGGCAGGCGCGCGACCGTGATTGAAACGGGCGCTTCGGACAGTTCCGCGAGGCTTTGCCGTTCCGCCACATATTGCAAACGCTGCATGTTGAGGTCGTCGCGGCGGCTGTTGAGCTGCACATAGCGGTACAGGGTATCCAACCGCTGGTCGTTCACCCAATTTTGATCGAGCTGGTTGATCTGCCCGTTCAGAGCTTGAATTTCACGCTCGACATCGGCCAGCTGCGTCGTGATCGTCGCCCCAAAGTTGACCCGCCAGCGGTTTTGTCCCCGTCCGTACGGCAGGCGCACAAATACGAAATAATGCCCATAGAGCAGCAGCAGGGGAATCACGACATTGAAGGTGAGGATGCGACCCAAATCCTGTGGGAGCTGGGGTAAGCGTCCGGCGAGCAGCACCTGGGTGAGCGGAATGGCCACCAGATAGAGCGTGATGATCAGCACAATCAGGAAGCCAATCGGCAGCTTACTCACCAGTTCGTCACGCTGTGTGGCGGACAGCTTGCTCTGCGCCATCGCCAGCGCATAGGTGATCAGCAGCCCGATAATCACCGCGTAAAACGGAATGGTGAAGACAACGGCGAGCGCCTGCTGTGACGATTCGATCAGCGCGCCCGCGCCTTGCTGAATGCGTCCGCTGAGCACGCCAAGGAAACCGCCGCGATCGCCGACGAGAAAAAGGTAAGCGGGGATGACGGTCGCCAGCGCGGCGAGGATCAGAATCATGTCCATGTCGGAAATCGAGCGCAGGCCGCGCGCGAGCCGTGGTGGCAGCCGATCAAGCAGGGTGGTCGGTAGGAAGCGTTCGCGTAAACCGCGTCCGCCGGTATACATCAGGATGACGACCACGAGGATTAGCAACCAGATCACCGGGGCCACCGCCAGCACAGTCAAATCGAGTTCGCTGGTGCCGAGCAAGCCCGCCGTGCGCGGATCGGCACGGTTGATGAGGCGGCGGGTGATGAGCAGGGTCGTCATAATCAACGCCAGCGGCGCGTAGAACCGTGCCAAGTTCACCCACACGCTGCTGCGACTGAAGAAGTCATTCCAGCGCTGCACCCACATCAGTTCCATGCCGACATAGTAGGTGAGGATGATCACCGCGCTGCCGATGGTGTACAGCAGATCGACCCGTGTAGTGAAGACCTCTGGCTGGAACACATGCACGAGGATGCCGGACCCGAACTGCGCCAGCAGCCCGGCAGCGACCGCCTCGTTGATAGTCAGCAGAATTTGCTCCCAGACGGGAATTGCGGTGCTGAAGCGGTCATGAAATTTGGGCGAGATGATCAGCACCGAACGCACGAACGTCCACAGGAACGCGATCAGCAGGATGAGAGCGAAATAGGTGGTTTCGCTGTCCTTGCCAGTCAGCGGCTGGTCGATGAGGATGCGCGCGAGGTTGGCCGACACCAACAAATAGATCAGCGCTAGGGCAGCATACAGCGGCTGGCGCACGAAGCGCAGTTCAATCCGGCGAATTTGGGCAGTTATACGTTTCGGTTGGGTCATCGTCTCGGTTATCGTTTGCTAAATATTCTAAGGCAGATCGCGCGTGGGTGCTATAATGGCGGTAAAATCCGACCCGCTCCCCGGCGTCTTCCCCCGGATTCTGGGAGGGAGAGAGCTCGTACACGGTGTACGGCGCTGGGTGCTCGATCATCGAAACTAATGCTTATTCTGAATCAATCTATTGTGGAGAAGGACCAATGACAGCGGATGTCAAAGCGCAGGTAGAACGTTGGGTGCAGGAAACGTATAACCCAACGCGCGCGAAGATGCCAGAGCGTCAGCAGACGTTCATCACCCAGTCGAGCGTCCCGATCAAGCCCCTGTACACCCCCGCTGATGTTACTGATCAGGATTATATGCGTGATCTCGGCTTTCCTGGCGAATATCCCTTCACGCGCGGCGTCCACGCGACCGGACATCGCGGCAAACTCTGGACGATGCGCATGTTCGCGGGGTTTGGCACCGCAGAAGAAACGAACGCCCGTTACAAGTATCTGCTGGCGCAGGGCAACATGGGCCTCTCGGTCGCCTTTGACTTGGCGACGCTCATGGGCTACGACACCGATCAACCAGAGGCGCTCGGCGAGTTCGGCAAATGCGGCGTAGCGATCAGTTCGCTGCGGGATATGGAAATCCTCTTTGACGGGATTCCGCTCGGCGAAGTGTCCACCAGCATGACGATCAACAGCCCGGCGGCGGTGATCTGGGCGTTCTATATCGCGGCGGCGGAAAAGCAGGGCGTTCCGCTGGCCAATCTGCGCGGCACGCTGCAAAACGATATTCTCAAAGAGTACAGCGCGCAGAAAGAATTCATCTTCCCACCCGCGCCGTCGATGCGGTTGGTCACCGATACGATTGAATTCGGCGCGCGGCACATGCCGCAGTGGAATACCATCAGCATCAGCGGCTATCATATCCGCGAGGCGGGCAGCACCGCTGTGCAGGAACTGGCGTTCACGCTGGCGGATGGACTGGAATATGTGCGCTGGGCGCTCCAGCGCGGGCTCGATATTGACGATTTCGCGCCGCGCCTGAGCTTCTTCTTCAACGTGCATAACGATTTCTTCGAGGAGGTCGCCAAGCTGCGCGCGGCACGGCGCATCTGGGCGCGCGAAATGCGTGAGACGTTCGGCGCGCAGAATCCGCGCTCGTGGCTGATGCGCTTCCACTGCCAGACGGCGGGCGTCAGCTTGACCGCCCAGCAGCCGGAAAATAACCTCGTTCGGGTGGCCATTCAGGCACTGGCCGCGGTGCTCGGCGGCACGCAGTCGCTGCACACCAACAGCATGGATGAGGCGCTCGCTTTGCCGAGCGAACACGCGGTTACGCTGGCGCTGCGCACACAGCAGATCATCGCGCATGAGACGGGCGTGGTGAACACGGTCGATCCGCTGGGTGGGAGCTATTTTGTCGAGGCACTGACCGATCAAACCGAAAAGGCGGTCTATGACTATTTCCGCCGCATTGATCAGTTGGGCGGTGTGATCCCGGCACTGGAAGCGGGCTTCATCCAGCAGGAGATCGCCGATGCCAGCTATCGGCACCAGTTGGAGATGGACAGCCGGCAGCGCGTGATCGTCGGCGTGAACGAATATGTGAGTGAGGAAGCGCCCGGCATCCCGATCCTCCAAATGGATCCGCATGGCTATGAACGCCAATGTGCGCGATTGACGCAGCTCCGGTTGGAACGCGATAATGAGCGGACGAGTCAGGCGCTGGCGGCGCTCAAGGGGGCGTGTGTCGGGACGGAGAATGTCATGCCCTACCTGTTGGAAGCCGCGCGCAGCGAGGCGACGCTCGGCGAAATCATTCAGGTCATGCGCCAGGTATTTGGGGTGTATCGCGAACCCGTGCAGATTTGAGTGAAGACTGAAAACTTGGAAACCCAGGACGAGACATGAGGGTGTTTAAAAAGGTCATTTTCCACCCCACCCCCGGCCCCTCCCCGAATTCAGGGAGGGGAGCCAACCGTCCGCGCCAAGCGGAGTTGGTCTTCGTAGGGACGCGATTTATCGCGTCCGCTGTTATTTGTGAAGTTCAGCGGGTCGCATGGCGGCTTTTTAAAGACCTACATATCGCGTCCCCTTAACAGCGATGCAACAAGGACAAGCGACGGAATACATGGCGAACAGAGTGGTGTTGATTACCGGAGCCTCTAGCGGCGTGGGCTATGCGCTGGCGCTGGCCTACGCGCGGCGCGGCGATCATGTGGTGGTGACGGCGCGGCGCAGGGAGCGGCTGGCGGAACTGGAGCAGGCGGTCAACGCGCTGCCCGGTCACGGTGAGCTGCTGCTTGTCACCGCCGATGTCACGGATCGCGCGGCGGTGCAGAGCGCGGTCGATCAGGCGGTGGCGCGCTGGGGGCGGCTCGATGTGATCGTGGCCAACGCGGGTGTTGGTCAGCGCGGCACAGTGGTCGACTCCGAGTGGGCGGATCTGGAAACGCTGCTGCGCACCAACATTGACGGCGTGCTGCATACCATTCGCGCGGGCGTTCCAGCGCTTCGGCGTACGGGTGGCGGGCAGATCGTGATCATCTCGTCGGTGGTGTCGGGGATGATCGCGCCGTATGCTGCCGCTTACAGCGCCAGCAAAGCGTTCGTGAGCAGCCTCGCGCGGTCGCTGCGACTGGAACTGGAAGCGGACAACATCGGTGTGACCGATGTGCTCTTGGGGCGCGTTGCGACCGAGTTCAGCGAACGGCGGCTGGGTGCGAGCGGCCACGCGGCTAAAGCGCCGCGTCTGCCCGTCATGACGCCCGAATTCGTCGCCGAGGGAATCATCAGGGCGGTTGACCAGAAGCAGAAGCGGGTCGTCCTGCGCTTCTTCGACTGGCTGATTGTATTAGGCAATCTGCTTGTGCCCGGTTTCATCGGGCGGCGGGCGCTGCGACAGTATAAAACTTAGGAAGCACATGGCCGACAAACTGAATTCAATGCGTTTGCTGGAACAGCACAGAATTCCGTACGAAGTCTTTGAGTACGACGGTTCTGAATTTCATGACGCGAGCGAAGTGGCCGAGATGCTCGGCTTTCCCCCGCACCACGTCTATAAGACGCTCGTAGTCGAGGCCGACGGCGGCGGTAAGCCCATGCTGGCGCTGCTGGCATCCAACCGTCACCTTGACCTGAAGCGCCTCGCAGCGGCGGCGGGCGAGAAGAAAGTCCGCATGGCGGCGCACAAAGACGCCGAAGCCGCGACGGGGTTGAAGGTCGGCGGAATTAGCCCCTTGGCGCTTACGCAGAAGAACTGGAAAGTGTTCATCGACCAGCCCGCGACCCAATTGCAGCACATCACCCTGAGCGCCGGGCAGCGCGGCTACCAGATTCGGCTGCCTGTCATCGCCTTGATTGGCCTGGTCAAAGCGCGCATCGCCGAATTCGGCATCGATCAAGAGTAAAAGAAAGATCTCAAAGAAAAGAATGTAACGCAAAGACGCCAAGGCACGAAATCGCAACGTGAAGGGACAGAGAAAACCTCTGATCCCTCTTCCTTTGCGCCCTTGCGACTTGGCGTCTTTGCGTTGAATCTTTTTCTTGCTTTCCCTCTCTATCTTGAGAGGAACTTGGCCATTTCGAAGTAGCCCTCGCTGATGGGGCGGAGCTTGCTCACCGCTTCTTCCAGCGGAATCGCTTTCATCTCGCGCCCACTCAAGCCGACCATCACGCCCGACTGTCCGTCGCGCAGCCATTCGACAGCCTTAACGCCCATGCGCGTCGCCAACAGACGATCAAACGCTGTCGGACTCCCGCCGCGCTGCGTGTGGCCGAGAATCGTCAGCCGGATTTCGAAGCCGATGTTGGGGTTCTGCGAGAGGTACTTTTCGAGATCAGTCGCGCGGTAGGGCGCACCCTCGGCGATCACGGCAATGGCGTGTGATTTGCCGCGCACATAGGCGTCTTCCAACGCGGCGGCGACCTCTTCCATTGTCGGCGGACGTTCTGGTGTGACGACGATCTCCGCGCCTCCGAGGATGCCGCCGGTCAGCGCCAGATAGCCGCAGTTACGCCCCATCACTTCGATGAGGAAGGCGCGCTGGTGGGACGACGCGGTGTCGCGCAGCCGATCCAGCGCCTCGAGGATCACATTCATGGCTGAATCGACGCCAATTGCCATATCGGTGCCGAAAATGTCATTGTCAATGCTGCCCGGCACGCCGATGACCGGAAATCCCAGACGATGCAAGGCGAGTGCTCCGGTCAAACTGCCGTTGCCGCCAACGATCACCAGCCCCTGAATGCCATGTTCATTGAGGCGGCGCAGGCCGCGCTTTTGTCCCTGCGGCGTCTTGAATTCCTCGTTGCGGGCTGTCTGGAGAATCGTGCCGCCGCGCTGCAAAATACCGCTGACTTCGACGCTGGTCAGCAGTTCGAAATCGCCGTTAATCAAACCGGTATACGCCTGGCGTACGCCGTAGACTTCGATGTCGTAGTTCATGGCAGTCCGCACAACCGCGCGAATCGCTGCATTCATCCCCGGCGAGTCGCCGCCGCTTGTTATCACCGCTATTCTTTTCATCGCGGATTGCTCCCGTGTGTTTTGTGCCGTAATATTGTAACCACAACACCCACAAACGCCAGAGGTTCCGCACGACTCTTAATCAATGCAAACGTTTCCACATCGGCTAGCCGATGTGCCAGCGAATGCCTTCGATACCGCTGAGCCGCTTTTCCAACCCATCGCAGATGAACGTCGTGTCCTTTGGGAAGTCAAGCAAATGGGTTTCTTCACCCTCCTGCGTGATGATCACGCGAAATTGATCGACACCCGCAAAGCCCTTGATCTCGTTGACCACCCGCCATAAGCGCCGCTGGTCGCGCTCCACTTCATCCAGTCGCTGGAAGTAGATCGTCAGGAGGCGGGCGGCGGGAGCAGGCGGTGGGGCGAACTCGTCCGTGTAGAAATCGGGTGGCGGCGGCAGCTCGTCGAAACTCGGTGGTTCGTCGCTGTGATAGCCGTTGCCATTGCCGTTGCCATTGCCGTTGGCCGGCGGCGTATAGGTGGGCACATATTCAGGGATAGGATCAGGTTCGGCGGTATCATCCCAGATCGGGGTGATGTCCGGGCGTACGGTTTCGTTGGCAGTGTAGACCGTTTCGATGCCCGTGTTCACGTTCTCGCACAAAATTTGCAGATCGTTGCGCGAAACATCCAGTTTACCAGAGACGACGACCACCTTGTTTTCGATCATGAGCGACTCGAATTTAGTCCACGTTTTCGGGAACAAAACTACATCAATAGAGCCGAAGCGATCTTCGAGCGTCGCGACGCACATCATGTCTTTGTTCTTGGTCGGCAGTTTACGCAGCGCCATAATCAGCCCGACAAAGCGCACGTTTTTCCCGGCCAGGTTGCTATCTTCGCTTTTGAGGTCAAGCGTCGTCACGATGTTCGTTCCATCGCGCCCGTCGGTGATCGTGTCCACGGGGTGGCTGGAAATGTACAAGCCGAGCAGCTCACGTTCCCAGTCCAGCATTTCGCGGGCGCTGGTTTCGACGGTCGAACGCAGATTCGCCAGCATGTCTTCGTCCGCGCCCGCCGTCGTGCCGCCGCCGAACAAACCCATCTGCCCGATGTCCTGCGCTTTGTGATGTTCGGCGCTATACCCCATGATGCGATCCAGCCCGTCGATCAACTGCTTGCGCTCGCCAAAGGCATCCAGCGCGCCGACTTTGATCAGACTTTCGATGGTTTTCTTGCCCACCTGCCGCAGGTCAACGCGGCGGCAGAAGTCTTTGAGATCGGCGAACAGCTCACCTTGGTTGCGCGCATCGAGGAGATACTGAAGCGCCCCAACGCCCGCGTTTTTGATGGCCGCCAGACCGAAGCGGATAGCGCGGACACCGTCCTGCATAAACTGGATGTCGAAGTCAAGGCTGCTGTAGTTGACATCCGGCGGCAGAATTGGCACGTTGAGCCGCTTGCACTCCGCGAGGAACGTAGCGACTTTCGCGGTGTCATCAAAGTAGACGGTCAGCAGCGCCGCCATGTATTCGGCGGGATAGTTGCACTTGAGAAAACCTGTTTGAACCGTTATGACCGCGTAATCAGCCGCATGGCTCTTGTTGAATCCATAGTTAGCGAAGAACTCGATCTCGTCGAAGATTTTCTCGGCGATCTCCGCCGTCATCGTGGGATCAACCTGCGGCCCCTGCGAGATGAAGATCTGCTTGTGTTTGAGCAGGTCTTCTTTCTTCTTCTTCGAGACGGCGCGGCGCATGAGGTCGGCATCGCCCAGCGAGTAACCGAACAGGTTGCCCGCCACCTGCATAATCTGTTCCTGATACGTGATGATCCCGTAAGTTTCTTCGAGGATGGGACGCAGCCCCTCGTGGTGGTAATTGATCTCTTTTTTGCCGTGCATGCGCGCGTTGAATTCCGGGATGTAGTCCATCGGGCCGGGGCGGTAGAGCGACACGGCGGCGATGATGTGCTCGAACTTCGACGGACGCATCTCGCGCAGCATCCCCTGCATGCCCGTACTTTCGATCTGGAACACGCCGACCGTTTCGCCGCGTCCCATCATCTCGAAGGCCGCCGCCAGCATGCGCTCCTGTTCGGGATCGCCGTTCGGGCGGTAGGGGATAGTATCCATCGAATAATTCGTACTGTGATAGCGGTTGATCAGGTCGCATGCCTTACGCAGATACGTGAGCGTGGAGAGGCCGAGGAAGTCGACTTTCAGCAGCCCAATGCCCTCGCACGTTTCCATCGGAAACTGGGTCACCTGCTTGATGGTGATCGCCTCTTCACCGTCGTCTGTTTTGGATTCTTTCGTCTGGCGGTGGAGCGGAACGTATTCGTTGAGCGGTTTGTCCGCGATGATGATGCCGGCCGCGTGGGTTGAGGCGTGGCGGTTGATGCCTTGCAGATGTTCCGCGAGATCGATCACCCGCTTGATCTCCGCATTGCTATCGTACAACTTCTGCAATTCGGGGTTATCCGCCACATACACTTTGACCGGCTTGGGCTTCGGTTCGGTGGGGATGAGGCGCGCCGCCTGATTGACGAGATTCAAATCGACGCCGAGCACGCGCCCCACATCGCGCACCGCAGCTTTCGCGCCGAGCGTCCCAAAGGTGATGATCGCCGCGACTTTGTCTTCGCCATACTTGCGCGCGCAGTAGTGGATCATCTCGGCGCGGCGGTCGTCCGGGAAGTCCATGTCGATATCGGGCATGCTGACGCGACCGGGATTCAAGAAGCGTTCGAACAGTAGATTGTTGCGGATCGGGTCGATGTTGGTGATGCCGAGGGAGTAGGCGATCACGCTCCCAGCGCCAGACCCACGCACGTTCCACCAGATATCGGTTTCGCGGGCGAATTCGCACAAATCCCACACGATCAGGAAGTAGGTGTCAAAACCCATCTTGCCGATGACGCCCAACTCGAAGTCGAGCCGCTGGCGCAGCGCCTCGTCGTCTTCGCGACCGGGATAGCGCCAGCCCAACCCCTTCTCGGCGAGGTAACGCAGGTAGGTTCCTGCACTATGGCCTTCCGGCACGGGGAAGACGGGCAGGTGATAGCCCTTGCGATCCAGATTGATCTCGCACATCTCGGCGATTTTGAGGCTGTTGAGCAGCGCCTCACCGTCGTTGATGTGCCCGAACGTCTGCCACATCTGCTCGCCGCTGGTGAGGAAGTAGCTGTTGTCAGTCATCGACATGCGGTTGGTGTCGGCTTTGTTCGCGCCCGTCTGGATGCAGAGCAGGGTATCGTGCACGTCGTAGTCGGAATCGAGCACATAATGCACGTCGTTGGTCGCCAGAAAGCCGATATCGTCGCGTCGACCGATGTCGATCAGCCAGTCGTTGACGGGTTTAAGTTCCGGAATATCATGGCTTTGCAATTCGAGGTAGAAATTGTCTTTGCCAAAGGTTTGCACATACCAGTCGATCAATTCACGGGCGGCGGCTTCCTTGCCTTCCATGATCATGCTCGGGATTTGCCCGGCGAGGCAGCCACTGGTGACCACTAACCCTTCGGAGTGCGCGGCCAGAAAGTCGCGGTCGATGCGCGGTCGGTAGTAGTAGCCGCGTAACTGCGCTTCACTGGCAATCTTCAGCAGATTCTTGTAGCCCGTTTCGTTCTTGGCCAGCATGAGCAGATGGAAAGGGCGGGCGTCCAGCTTGGAATCGCGGTCTTCCATCGAGCGGCGGGCAAGATAGCCTTCCATGCCGATGATGGGCTTGATGCCCGCTTTTTTGCATTCCTGATAGAATTCAATCACGCCGAACATCGTACCGTGATCGGTAATCGCCAGCGACGGCATACCGAGTGCGGCGGCGCGTTTGACGACCTTATCGATGCGGCTCAGACCGTCGAGCAGGGAATATTCAGTATGGACGTGAAGGTGAACAAAGGGGTTTTCGGACATAACGCTTTGTGGAAATCCTCATGATTCTGCTGAGCCTAAGTATAGCCAGATGCGAATATTTGTGCAGGTTCGGTTTGGCGGGGCACTTGCTAAATAGGTTGCAAGCGGTTATAAGAAGATCGATTATCCTATGAATTGGAGAGGCACTGACTATGAATCAGATTGTTCAGTTGGTGGCGCAGAAAGCCAATATATCTGAGGATGCGGCCAAGACCGCAGTTGAAGTGGTCGTCAACCTGCTCAAGAGTAAGCTGCCCGCTCCGATTGCTGCCCAGATCGACAGTATTGTTGGCGGTGCGGCGGTAGGTAACATGCTGAACAATGCGGGCGATGTGGTCAAGAACGCCGGCGACGTAACCAAAAGCGCGGGCGATGTGGTCAAAGGCGCC
>CALKIA010000369.1 GCA_937988705.1 uncultured Chloroflexota bacterium
ATCACCTGATAGCCTGCGCTGTTGAGCATCTTCCGAACAAGACGCATATTCTGTGGATTATCTTCGACACAAAGGATGGTGGCAACCATTACGTTACTCCGACGTTATTCTGTTGGGAATGTACTTATGGTTACTATACCAAGAGATCATGGATAGATTCCATAAAGATTTCACGATTAAAAGTTGACTTCTCAATTATTCTGTCAATGGTTACTCCGTACTGCTGGCACTCATCCCGGCTCAAAATACGACTAGAATAAATAATCACCGGGATGTGCTTAAGCCTTTCTTCGTGTTGGATGGTTTGTAATAGCGATAATCCATCCATGTCTGGCAGGGTCAGGTCCAGCACGACGAGGTCGGGCTTCAGTTCATAGATCAGCTTCAAGCCATCGCGCCCACAATTGGCTTCGCTTACACTGAACTCGCCAGAGGAGACAAGATAGCGGATAGCGAGACGGCGATCCGCTTCGACATCATCAATCACAACGGCGGTCCGGGGCGCAATTCTCGTGGTGACCGCGACTTCACTCGAGCGTCGACGTGTCACTTCCACCGGTTTGTCGCCGAGCGTGGTGACAATGTGATCCACCAACTCGCGGGTTTCGTAACCCCCTTTCGTCCACACTGACTCGCTGAAACGGTTGAGTACGTCCCGATCTTCGGTGTTAATGGATTTGGCCGAGATGACCACGACCGGGATACTCGCTGTCGCCGGGCTGGCCTTGAGACGTTCCAGCAGCGTGAAGCCGTCCATTTCGGGCATGGTCAGGTCGGTGACAATGAGGTCGGGCTTTTGATCGTCGATGATCTGGAGGGCGTCGACACCGTCTTTGGCCTCAAACACGCGGTAATTCTTATAGGCGCGCAGCAGGCGGCGGATCAAGCGGCGGTCATTAGGATTATCGTCGACCACGACGATGGTCGTTACCTGTTCATCCAGCCGACTGAGCGCCGCGCTCAAGCCTTCGATCTTGCCCGTGGTTTCGTCTTGCACATCGAGATTGAGCAGATATTGATCGCCAAGTACGTGGCTTTCCGCGGGGAACGTGTGCCCGGAGCAGTTGACGACGACCGTCTCACCCGGCTGGATCGTGCCGTTGGTGAGCATCTTTTCCAACCCGGCGAAGGCAACGGCCGTGGCCGGTTCAACTGATAAGCCTGCTTTGCTGGCGATGCGGCGCATGGCGGCGAATGTATCGCCATCTTCGACGGCGAACATCGTGCCGCCCGTCTGCTGGACGGCCGCGTACAAGAGATCATAACTGAAGCCCGGGTCACCGGTTGCCAGCACGGTGATCAGCGTTTTAGGCACGACCGGATCGGCTTTTGCCTGCCCCTGCTGGAACGCCGCCACCATCGGCGCGCAGCCCGCGGCCTGCACCACGCCCAACTTCGGCATGTGATCGATTAAGCCCATCGTATGCAGCTCACGGAAGGCCTTCCACACGCCCAACGGGCCGATGCCACCGCTCACGGCTTGAATGTACCAATCCGGCGCGCGCCAACACTGCCCATCGAACGCCAGCCCGAGCTGCTCCGCGATCTCGAAGCCCAGGGTCTTCATGCTCTCTTTGCCGGGGATGGCCTTCGCGCCGCGATCCAGATGAATGCCGCGCCGCTTGGCGAATTCCGCCGCGACGTGTTTGGTTTCGTCGTAGGTGCCAGAAACGCGCACCACTTCTGCGCCGTATAAGGCCGCCTCACGCATCTTTTCCTGCGGGACAAGGCTGGTTAGGAACAGCCACAGCTTGATGCCAGCGCGGGCACAGTACGCGGCGTAGGCGGCGGCCGCGTTGCCCGTCGAGGCCAGCACGCATTCGGTGATTCCCGCCTGCTTCATCGCCGTGACCGCCATCGCCGCCTGTCGATCTTTGAACGAGCTGGTTGGGCCTTGCCGCTCATCTTTGACATACAGGTGCGGATGGTCGTAGATTCGCTCGTACTGGTACAGTCGGATCAGCGGCGTATAGCCTTCTTGCAGCGTAATCTCGGGGTCTGGAGTGGGAATCGGGAGAAGTTCGTGGTAGCGCCACAGCGACCCATCCCGTCCGCGTAAACCGTTACGCCAGACCTTGGCGACTGCAGCGTAATCATAGCGCGCATCGAGCCAGCCGGACTTGCAGCGGGGACAGGCCGCCGCCATGAGGTTTGCCGTAAACTCGTGGCCACATTCGAGGCACACGACATGGGAGAAATAGGAGATCATGAAGCGGCTTCTTTCGCCATATAAGCGAAGGGCGCAGCATGCTGCGCCCTTCACGAAGTGCTGCGGTAGCTAACTTAGGCCGGGATTTGCTCAACTACCGGCAGAGTGAAGCGGAAGGTTGAACCGCGGCCGAGTTCGCTTTGCACCGTGATTTCGCTGCCGTGCATGCGGATAAAGTGCTGCGAGATTGTCAGACCGAGGCCCGTACCACCAGCGCGCCGCGTTGATGAGCCGTCGACCTGACTGAACTGCTCGAAGATCTGGGCAAGGTGTTCCGGTTTCAAGCCGATACCCGTGTCGCTCACCTCGATGAACGCCTCCTGATTGGCGCACAGGCCGAAGCGAACCGTCACTCGACCGTTTTCGGTGAATTTCACCGCGTTCGAAACGAGGTTCGTGATCACCTGCTTGATACGCAGCCGGTCAGCCTTAACGAGTGGGACAGCCGACTCTTCGATGGCAATCAGGGCGACCGTTTTATCTTTAACCAGGACTTGCGATGTTTGTACGATCTCGTCTACCACCGATTTGAGATTGATTGGGGCCGGATTGATCGTCATCTGGCCGGACTCGATCTTGGCGTGATCGAGGATGTCATTGATGATCATCAGCAGATGCTTACCGCTGTTGTGAATGGTGCTGACATCTTGCATGGCTTCGTCGCCGAGTTCGCCGTCATCGCCATCCATGAGGATTTCCGAGTAGCCGATGATCGAGTTGAGCGGTGTCCGCAGTTCATGGCTCATATTGGCGAGGAACTGGGACTTCAGGCGGTCAAGTTCGCGCAGGCGCTGTGCGGTCAATTTCTCGCGTTGCGCTTGCTCTTCCGCTTGCCGGAGCAGACGTTCCATTTCGAAGGCGGTGGCCTTCTGGTCGGTGACATCGCGCACGACGAAGTAGATCATGCCGGTTTCGGTATCGGGCACCGAGTTCCACGACAGCCACACAAAGCTGTCATCGACGCAGCGGTAGCGGTTTTCAAATGAGATGGCCTTCGCGCCTTGCGCCAGTTTCCCGGCTTCAACCAGCGTCGGTTCGACATCATCTGGATGCACGAACGAGATGAAGGGCGCGGCGCGCAGCTGCTCGATGGTGAAACCGAGCACACGCTCCCATGCAGGGTTCAGGGTGACGAAGAAGCCGTCGAAGGTCGCGGTACCGATCATGTCCTGCGACATGTCGTACACCCGCTGGGTTTCTTTTTGGGCGGCCTGAACACGCTGGAAGGCACGGGCGTTTTGTACGCCGATGGCGACCTGTGAGGCGAGCGCGGTCTTGATTTGCACATCTTCTTGCGTGAAACGATTGATGGTGTCTGCCTGCACATCCAACACCCCGATGAGGGTGCTGCCAACGACCATCGGGACGGCCATTTCAGCGCGTGTTTCAGGGAGCAGGGGGTTCGGCAGGAAGTTGGCCGCCGTGGTCACATCGTTCGAAACGACTGCTTCATGATTGCGGGCGGTAGTCGCCACGATACTACCGATACGGTTGAGCGGAATGCGGTGACCGCGTTCTTTCATGCGGCGACCGGCTTCACCAGCGCCAGCGGCCAATACCAAATTGACGCCCTCGTCATCCAGCAGATAGATGTGCGCATGGTACAAGTTGAAGTCGGCGCGAGTTTTCTCCACCACTTCATGGAGCAGCGTATCGGCGTCGAGAATAGTGCTGACTGCCGCGCTCACATCCGTCACCGTCTTTAGTTCAGCGGCGTGCTTTTCGCTTTCCATTCGGGCGGTTTCGGCTTCGCGCAGCAAATTCTGCAATTCGATGGCGACTTGTTTGGACTCGGTGATGTTACGCACGACGAAGTAGATCGTGCCCGTTTCAATGTCTGGTACCGAGTTCCATGACAACCACACATACGAGCCATCGGCACAGCGATAGCGGTTTTCAAACGAGATGGCTTTGGCGCCGTCCGCCAGTTTCCCGGCTTCGGCCAGTGTCGATTGGATATCGTCGGGATGCACGAACGAGATGAAGGGTTCGGCCCGGAGCTGCTCATTGGTGAAGCCCAGTGTGCGTTCCCACGCGGGGTTCAGCGTGAGGAAAAAGCCCTGGAAGCTTGCGGTACCGATCATGTCCTGCGACATGTCGTAGATGCGTTGGGTTTCTTGCTGCGCTGTTTGCACGTATTGGAAGGTTCGGGCGTTCTGCACCGCAACGGCGATTTGCGAGGCGAGCGCGGTCTGCACCTGAACGTCACCATCGCTGAACCGCTGTTTGTCGATGGATTGAACGTCCAGTACGCCGATCACCATGTCACCGACCATCATCGGAATGGCCATTTCTGAGGCCGTTTGGGGCAGCAGCGGGTTCGGTAGGAAGTTCGGCGCTTGTGTTACGTCGTTCGAGATTACCCCTTGATGCGTCCGAGCGGCGGTGGCGACCATGCTGTCCGTGCGATTGAACGGAATGCTGTGGCCGCGTTCTTTCATGAGGCGACCGGCTTCACCCGCACCGGCGGTGAGTACCAGATTCTCGCCTTGTTCGTCCAGCAGGTAAATATGGGCATGGTACAGGTTGAAGCGTTGTTTGGTGACTTCGACCACGTCGGGGAGCAGGGTTTCGCTGTCCAGATTACTGCTGATGGCTGCGCTGATTTCGGCGACCGTGGCGAGTTCGGCAGCGCGAGCCAGGATGATTTCTTGTTGATTCTTCTGCTCCGTGATGTCAGTACGAATGGCGACGTACTGGTACGGTTTCCCTTGTGCATTCAGATACGGATAGATGGTGGTTTCCACCCAGTAGAACGTACCATCTTTGGCGCGGTTGCGGAATTCACCTTTCCAGACTCGTCCGTTCGCGACGGTCACCCACATATCGCGGATGAATTCTTTCGAGTGGTAGCCCGAATTGATGATTCGGTGGTCTTGGCCGATCAATTCTTCGCGAGAGTATTTGGAAATTTCGGTGAATTTGTCGTTCACATAGGTGAGGATGCCGCGTTGGTCGGTGATCGCCACAATCGAGTGCTCATCAATCGCTTGACGCACATCTCTCAGTTCTTGCATGGACTTGCGGAGCTGTTCTTCCGCTGCCAGCGTCTCTTGGAAAGAGCGGGCATTCTGTACGGCAATGGCGATTTGCGCTGCCAGCGACGATTTGATTTGCACATCACGCTGGGTAAACCGGTTCACCGTATCGGACTGTACATCCAGTACGCCGATCACGTTGTTACCGACAATCAACGGGAGCGCCATTTCTGCGCGGGTTTCGGGGAGCAGTGGGTTCGGGAGGAAGTTGGCCGCGGTGGTCACATTATTGATGACAAGCGGTTCGCGGGTGCGGGCGGCCGTAGCCACGATGCTGACTTCCCGGCTCAGCGGGATTTTATGACCGTGTTCCAACATGAGTCGGCCGATTTCGCCCGCGCCAGCCGCAAGGAAGAGATTCTCGTGTTCATTGTCGAGCAGGTAAATGTGCGCGTGGTACAGGTTGAACTGGGCTTTGGTCAGATCAACCACCTGTGGCAGCAGTTGATTGAGGTCGAGTTCGGAACTGATCGCCGTGCTCAGTTCATTCACTGTGCGCATTTCGGCGATATACCGGTCACTTTCACGTTGCAGACGCAAGCGCTCAACCGCGGTACTAACCTGTTCCGCGAGGTTGCGCATCACCCGCAATTCGGAAGCGCTGTGCTGCCGTGGTTCGTGTGCCGAGAGACTGATCACGCCGATGCAGTGACCAGCATTGGAGAGCGGGGCAGAGAGCAGCGCTTTGATGCCGAAGCTGAGAACACTGTCTTTGGTTTTCTCATCAATGTTCGGATCAGCCTGGAGATCGTCGTAGTACATGATCTCGGTGCGGCTGAAGATCGGCATGGAGGGAAAATGCTCTAGCGGGACTTTCATCCCGCGCAGTTGATCTTTGGAGTTGGGACGCCAGTCGCCGAGGACAACGATATTAGCGGCTGTGTCGAAATCGAACGTGTCCCACACGGAGAGGCTGATGCTCAGCGGCGTTTCTGTCGGCCAGTTTTCAACCAGCGCCATGACAATGGCTTGTTCATCCTGCGCCGTGTTGATCGCCGCGCTCAGCTTATACAACAGTTCCGTTTCCTGACGGGCCAGCAGCGTTTCCTGGAAGGAGTGCGCGTTTTGTACCGCAATGGCGATTTGCGCGGCCAGCGACGAATTGATTTGAACATCGTCCGCGTCGAAACGGTTGAGTTGGTCGGCCTGCACGTCCAGCACTCCGACGAGCGTCAGACCGGACACCATCGGGATCGCCATTTCGGAGCGCGTATCCGGTAGGAACATGTTGGGCAGGAAGTCCGGCACGCCTTGCACATCGTTGACCATGACGGCTTCTTGCGTCCGGGCGGCGCGGGCGACGAGACTGAGCTGATGACTCATGGGGATGCTGTGACCGCGGGCCTTCATTCCACTCCCGGCCTGACCGGAACCGGCGGCCAACTGGAGATACTCACGGCTGGGATCCAGCAAATACACCTGCACGTGATACAGTTTGAATTCAGTTTTCGTCAGTTCAACGACGGTGTCCAGCAGCGTTTGCAGGTCGAGGATCGTAGTGACCTGTTTCGAAATTTCAGCGACGGTTTGCAGGTCATGCGTACGGGTATACACCCGATCTTCCAGACTGCTCAATCGCGAACGGAGGAGATCGGTGATTTGATCAAACTCTCCTAAGACGCTGGACTGCATCGGCTTTTCATCAGATTGGACTGCCATGCTTTTCCCTTTGCAGATCCTTGAGTTAACGTTGAGATGACATGATACACAACGTCATTGTTCATGCTTTATGATATGGTTTCATTGTAAAGAGGTACTTATGTAGGGAGTGTTAACGTTTCTTCGGTTTGAAATTCCACACAAAGTCGGATGTTTGTATGCTGAAGAGGAAATAAAGTAGGAAAATGTAGTATGGATGGCTACTTGTGCCCATATCCATTATTTACGGTCTTAGGAGTGACTATGGTGAAGAAAAGCGCGTTCATTCTCTTTGCATTGCTGCTGTTGACCTTGCCCGTCAGCGCGCAGGATGGTTATTCGGTTGACTGCGGCAATGGTGTCGGCTTCGACAACGGCATCGAAATCCAGCTGGTCGAAACATCCAGTCGTATCACGTATCGTGCTACGGCGGTGGGTGTTGGCGATTTTGATCCCGTTTTGGCGGTGTTCGATTCGGATGGCAACGGCACGTGTAACGACGATGGGGAAGCCCTCGACGGCTACGGCGTGGATTTGCCGACGACCGGTGAAGTTGGTGCGAGCAGCCTCAGTTCACAGCTCGACTTTGACGGCACAAATGGCCTGATGTCCGTCGTGGTGGGCGGCTATGGCAATGCAACGGGCGAGTTCATACTCGTGATCGAAGGTCTGACCATCACGGGCGATGAATCGTTTGGTGGTGTGCCCGTGTCGCTCAACGTGACCGCGCCGATGGTCAATTCTGGCGTTCCGCTCACTGTGTATATGGTGTCGCTGGAAAATGCGCTCGACACCAAGATCAGTAAGGTGGATGGTCAGGGAACGACGCTCTTAGACGGTGACACGCCGGTCGAATGCGATGATGCGGGGGCGGCCTCGTGCTACGGCGATTCGCAGAGCCTTGACGGTTCGGTAATCGGCATGGAGCGCGGTTCGCTCAATTCCAATCAGCTTGACTCGATGCTCAGTCTCACGCTGGGCGGCGTAAATCTGAGCACTGACGCCTCGCAGAACTACTTCAACTTCGTGCTGGGCAGCTTCAACGGCGAACAGACCGGCGAATTTGTCATGGCGTTCCATGTCGGGATCGGTGCGCCGAGCGGGAATGGCGGCGGCAGCGGTGGTAATCCCCCCCCACGGCAGGGTGGCGCTGACGCGACCCCGACGCCCGGTTCCGGTGGTGGCAATCCGCCGCCGCGGCAGGGACAGGGTGGCGGCAGCAGCAGCAGCGATCTGCCGGAAGGCCTCACGGTTGACTGTGACGGCGGCGTATCGTTCAGCAATGGCGTCGAAGTGGTGATCAGCCAGATGCGTTCCGGATTCACCTACACGGCGACAGCGGTTGGGCTCAACGGGTTTGACCCGGTGCTGGCCGTGCTCGACTCGAATCGCAATGGTCTGTGCAACGACGATGACGTGAATGCGGCGCGCTACGCGGCGTCTCTGCCCACGACGGGCAATGTGAGCGCGTCGAACTTCAGCTCGCAGGTGCGCTTCGACCAGAACAGCGCCGAAACGTTTGCGGATGTGTCGCTGGTCGTCGGTGGTTTCGGTAATCAGACGGGCGAGTTCCTGCTCATCCTCGAAGGTATGGCCGTGACTTCGGGCGATAACGCGGGCGATCCGTTCCTCGTCGGCGTGACCCAGCAGATGCTCAATTCGGGCGTTCCGCTCAGCGTCTACATGCTGACACGCGGCACGAGCGGCGTCGATCCCTATATCTACATGCTGGATGGGGATGGCAACCCGCTGCAAGATGCCGACGGTAACGATGTGTACTGCGACGATGCGGGGAACAGCAGCGTCTGCTTTGGCAGCTCGGTGCAGTTGGACAACTACAACGTGACGATCAACACGGGCACGCTGCCCGGTTGGCAGTACGACGCCATGTTGAGCCTGCCGCTCGATGCGTTCAACTTCCCGGCTGGTGCCAACTTCCTGAACTACATGATGACCAGCTTCGGCGACAGTGAAGGCCAGTATCTGCTGGTGTTCCACATGGGCACGAGCAACTAAGGCAATAACACAATCTTTAGCAGAGGGACGAGACATGTCTCGTCCCTACAAGAGCGGATTTCGTAGGGACAAGGCATGCCTTGTCCTCTATGCTTGTCAAGGGCTTAGCTTCTCTGAATCAACGATTGTCGGGGCGACCTTCTAGGTCGCCCTGACTTGTTTACTCCCCTAACCGCACCGCATCCGATCCATCCGCCAGCCGCACCCGCGTATTCGTCCGCGCATCGTACAGCCCGACATAGAGCGTTCCCTCTCGTGGCTCGACATTGTAGGTTAGCACGTGATCGTCGATCACATACTCGCCTGACCGCCAGCTCGAAGTTGCGCGGTTGCGGGGATAGTGATCGCTCTGCGCGATGACGATGCCATCGGCGCTGATCAACTGCGCGAACACGGTGTAATCCGCCGCGATCTCGTCCGCGCCCGCTTCCCAGATCAACGTGAGGTGCGGCGGAGTCTCGCGGGTGTACGGCGGTGCGTTGACCGAATAGCCGACCAGTGCGCCGACGCCGGGAAATTCGACGTTGAGCGGATGATCGAATACGGGTATTTCGGTGAGCATGGGCCGCGCTTCGATGGTGAAGGTGTGCAGCACCGTGCCATCTGGGAGCTCGAGGGTCGCCGTGCCGCTGGGGGCGTCTAGCGGGATGCGGATGATGCGCCAATCTAAGTAGGGGTACTGACCGCTGTTGGGCGGGAGGTTGATTGCCCAATCCTCTCCGCGCAGCGTCAGCATTTGCGGTAGTTCATTCCACGTTACCCCAATGCGTACTCGATCACCGTTTGAAAGGGGGGCGGGTACGGCGGCATCAACTGCAACCTCCGGAAGATCGGTGCGAACATTCCATGTGGCAGACGGCGCGTTCCACACGCCGAGCAGCATATCGCGCCCGGTTGTGGGTTGATCGGCGGGCGGTGTCAAGCCGGAACGATCATCACGACGATTCTCGTAGAGGCGCAGATAAACGCGGTATTCACCGAGGGCCGAGCCATACGGGAGACGCACAAGTGGGTAGGCAGTGAGCGCGTCGCCGGGGGCGAGATCCTCACTTGTCTGCTGATTTGCAGTGGCAAACGGCGCATCGGCCATGGTAATCGCTTCGACCACATCATTCACGATGATCAGTTTGGCGTTCAGTTGGCTGGAGCTTGGTGCCAGCAGTGTAATCTGTACGGGTAAACATAGTGCAGCCCCTGCGTCGAGCGCGTGGATCGCGCCGAACGCATCCACGCGGACGAGCGGTGTCCCCGCGTTATCGGTGAAAACGGCGCTGAGCGGGACGAAGTCCGGCGCCAGTGGCACCGACGAACGATACAGGTTGTTCGTCATGCCGTAAGTCGTGAATCTTTCAGGCGGCGTGAGTGTGCCGTGCTGCAAGACGCAGTCCAGCATGCCGCGATAGTCGGCGCGCTGGGTGTACCACACGTTGAGCGCCACATCGCCGTCGCTGGGGAGTAGGGGTAGGATTTGATCGAGATCCGCGCTTTCGGGCAGCGTGACGCGCCGCGCTGTCACGCCGAGCCGATCCCAGTAGTAGGCCAGTTCGTAGCGATCCGCGTATGACCACGTCAGCACCGTATCATCCGCCGTCAGATGATCGGCGTAGTACTGCACCATACCGCGCGCATCGTCGTGCTCATAGAGCGGATTTTGCGCCAGTATCCAGGAGAAGGCGAAGGCGGCGACGAAGGCGACCACGGGGATGATGCGCCAACGTTTTGGTAGCTGCGCGATACCTACACCGAATACGGTGAACAGCAGCGGCACGATCATCACAAGATAGCGCCCATGCAGGTCATTGCCGAGTACCATCAGCGCGGCGACCAAACCCGCTGTCAGCACGAGTACATGTAAACACAGCCATGCCCCTCGCCGTCGAATGACCAGCAGCGCCGCGATCATCACGGGGCTGAGGGAGATGTAGACAAGGTACATGAACCCGGTGATCTGGCTCCGCAAAATGCTGTATGGCGCGATTAAGAAGGCTTGCCAGAGTTCGAAGATCAACCAGAATCCAATGTGCGGCGCGCTGGTGACGGCGGCGTTCGCTTCCGTCAGGTTCAGGAAGCGCAGGACGAAGTAGGGTAGCCAGATCAGCCCGACGATGATTTGGCTACTAATCCAGCCGCGCCAGTGCGGGCGATCCGCTCGGCGACGCACGAGCCACGCGATCAGCGTCACGACGTTCAGCCACAGCGCCGCAACCACACCCGTATTGTGCGCGTATAAGAGTAAGAGCTCGGCGACGATCAGCGCCAGCCACGCCGTGCGGGTTGGTCGCGTGAGCAGTTTCTGCCACGCCAGCGCCGCCAGCAGAATCAAGACGGCGAGCAGGGTATACATGCGCGCTTCCTGTGATGCCCACCACATCTGCGCGGAGAATGTTACGAGCAGCGCGGCGTACCAACCGGCCGATTCACCCGCGACTCGCTTGCCTAACTGGTACGAAAGCGGTATCGTAAGAAGTCCCATGAACAGGGAGAATAGGCGCAGCGAAAATTCGCTGTCTCCCAGCAGAGTCGCATGGAGATTGAGTAGGACGTAGTACAACGGCGGGTTGGTCAGATCAGCATTAAAAGCTGCGATCAAGTTAGGCTGTACCGCCGCGAACGCCGACCAGCCTTCATCGAACCAGAGGCTTTGGGTTTGAATTCCGATAAGGCGGATCGCCGCCGCCAGCAGGATGAGTAAGACGAGTCGTGTACGCATACGCAGACTTTAGTCGGTTGCCTGCCCATCGTCAACTGAATATCGTAAGAAACGGTTATAATCTCTTGCCTGTGCGCCCAGAACCGTTACAATGAATTTGAGTTAGTTGAGACGATTTACTGAGTTTCCTATGCCTGACGAGCAAAATTCGAAGTTACCACCCGTACCACCTGCATCCGGTTCGACACCGCCGAAACCAGCCGTCCCGGCTGGGGATGCGTCGTCTCAACCCGCGGCTGAACCCGTGAGCGAGCAGCCGCTGAAGAAGCCCGAGTCCGCGCCCAAGCCGGAAATCCCGGCGGTTCAACCGACGAAACCGGAAGCTGCACCGAAGCCTGCAACTCCGCCGACGGTCAGCAAGCCGCTGTCGGCTGCGCCTGTGCCACCACCCAAACCCGCATCAGCGCCACCGGTGAAGCCGGACGCTGCGCCCAAGCCAACACCCGTGCCGACGGTCAGCAAGCCGCTGTCCGCTGCGCCGCCGCCCACACCGAAGCCGGTCGTACCGCCGACCGTCGATAAACCGCTGTCTGCGGCGCAACCGCCCGCGCCCAAGCCAGAAACACCGCCCGCTCAACCGGCAAAACCGGAGAGCGCGCCGAAGCCGCCGGACACCACTGCAACGGTGCCGCCGAAGCCAACGCCCGCGCCGTCGGTGAGCAAGCCGCTGTCCGCTGCGCCGCCGCCTACGCCAAAACCGGAAGCTTCAGCGGCACAACCACCTGCACCTAAGCCGGAGATATCGAGCGCGGCCCCGGCACAACCTGTAAAGCCGGAAATGCCTGCTAAGCCAGTCACTCCTGCGCCGCCGCCGACTGCGCCCAAGCCCAGCGCTGCCGTGTTACCGCCGCCGACTGCGCCTAAGCCGGAAGCGGCTGCGCCGGTGCCCAAAGAAACGGATAATCTGTCGCCGCTGCCCGCGTCCGAAGCAGACAAAGTTCCGGCGACCGGCTCATTGGCTTCTCAACCGAAGCAGGATGCACCCATGCCCGCGAACCCGAACAGCGAACCCGTGAACGCGTCGCCGACCAACGTGCCGAACAATAAAACTGGCCCGATGGCCAAATCGCCGCCGCCGGCCAATACGCAAAAGTGCGCGGTCTGCGGTCATGTGAATCGCGTTGGCGTGCTGGTGTGCGAAAACTGCGGGACAAATCTCGTGACCGGGCGCGAAACGACGGTCGGCACGAAGGATTTCGGGCAGCAAACCGGCGACGATACCGAGAGCCATGAAGTCATGGTCAACACGGCGGGGTCGAACCGGTTCGAAGATAACATGATGCTGCGTCTGGAAATTGATGGCGCCCCCACGCCGATCGTGATCTACCCCAAGACGGAAACCTCGTTGGGGCGGCGCGATCCGGGGACAGGCGTTTCGCCGGATATTGATTTGACGGCGTATGCGGGGTATCGGCAGGGCGTGAGTCGCAACCATGCTATGCTGCGTCTGCGCGATAGAGTGCTGGAAATCTACGATCTAGGCAGCAGCAATGGGACGCTGGTGAATGGTGTGCGTCTGAACGCCCATCAACCGCACCCGCTGCGCGATGGTGATGAAGTTACGCTGGGTAAAATGGTGATCCGGGTGCTGTTTCAGGCCAGAAACCGCCCGCGCACCCCTTAACGCGCTAGTAACCTAAGATTTTCTGGATCTCTGCCGCCGCTTTCTTGGTGGCGAACAGCACATGACTGAGGCGTGCTTTCTTGTCTACCAAAACGGCGACCGAGGCACGCCCGGCGGGATACACCACCATCACGCCCTCTTCACCTTCCATCAGCAGGCGTTCGAGATCGCCTTGCGCCAACCGCCCAAGCGTGCGTTCGGCCAAACCGATTAGCGTAGCGGACATCGCCGCGACTTGTGGGCTGCTCGTGGGGTTTTCGTGTGGGTTTTCCTCATCGCCGGGAGGGTAAGCAGCAACCAGCAGACCATCAATATTCACGATCACCGACGCTTTAACTCCGTCAACGGCGATATGCAGCGTCTTCAGTGTTCGCTCTAGGATTTCGCTCCGGTATTCCTGAGCCATTACCCCAACTCTCTTCCAGCCATTACGCGGTAAAACTCTCTGTTTGTCAGTATATCCGAAACCTCGTACTTCCTCAATAAGGTTCAGCCACCGTGCGCATCTTCTTCGGCAAACTTCGCCAGCAAATACTTTTCCTCGTCCGTCAACGCCGCTTTTTTCAGCAAGTCCGGACGATGATGCCATGTTCGACGTAAGCCCTCTTCTCTTCGCCACCGTTCAATTTCGGCGTGATTGCCGTCGAGTAGGACTTTAGGCACACTCAAACCCCGAAATTCCGGCGGGCGGGTGTACTGCGGGCCTTCGAGGATGCCATCGGCGTGGCTTTCCCGGTCAGCGCCGCCTTCAGCACCGAGGACGCCGGGGATGTGGCGAATCACGGCGTCCACGATGACCATCGCCGGGAGCTCGCCGCCCGTCAGGACGTAATCGCCGATGCTCACCTCATGGGTGACGACCAGTTCGCGCACGCGGTCATCGATGCCTTCGTAGTGGCCGCACACAATGCCAAAACGGGGCTGCTGCGCCAGCCAGGTCGCCATGCTGTGCGAGAACAGTTCTCCCTGCGGCGACATGAGCAGGACAGGGGTTTTCGGTTCGGGCGGTGCATCCGCCATGACCGATTCGACCGCGCTCACGACTACCGTCGGCTTGAGCACCATGCCGCCGCCCCCGCCGTAGGGCGTGTCGTCTACCGTGTGATGGCGATCGGTTGCCCAGTCGCGAATTTGGTGCAGGCGCAGGTCGAGCAAGTGGCGGTCTTTCGCCTTCCACAACATGCTTTCGGTCATCGGGCCTTCGAACATCGTGGGGAAGAGGGTGAAAATGTCAATTCGCAGCATGCAATTTAGCCTCCGGATACAACAATTCTAGCTTGCGTCTTGGGATTACGCATCGCATAATTTGACGCGGGAGGCTTCATGAAACCATTTTTGCTGATGGCGCTGCTGCTGTTGTCGGCATGCAGTCTTAACACCCCGGCGCCCCCACCCGATGTGCCGCACGTGGAATTTCTCTTCCCGATGGAAGGCGTTTCGGTCAGCGCGGGGACGGATTTGCAGATCGGCTTGTTGGCAACCGATGGAACAGGTGTTGCCCGCGTGGAATTACTGGTCGATGACCTGCCGCACCAGCAAGCGAGTCCAGTCGAGCAGGCGGCGGCTCCCGTCTTCACGGTGGATATGAACTGGTTGGCCCAAGGGAACGGTTTGCATGTGCTCACCGCCACCGCCTACCGTGCGGATGGTACGGCGAGCGAAACTGCGATCATCCGGGTGAATGTAGTTGAAGGGAGCTGAGATGGCCTTTCTCAAACGGAGCGATGTGAAACCGAACGCGCCCGCCGAGAGCATCGGCAAGCAGTTCGATGCGAACGAATACGAACTCAACATCAAAGGTGGTCGTATCGAATGGGACGCGATTGACGAAGTCGAAGTCGCGAAAGCTGCGCGCATCAATTCCCCGGCGGGCTGGTTCGTCAAAAAGATCATGTATAGCGGGGGCGAACGCTATCATGTTGGCGTCTTCTTCGGCAAAGGGGAGCTGGTCATCACCAACATTACCGAAGAGCAGGCGCGCTATATTGTGGAAACTGTCGCCTACTACGCTAAGCAGCCCATTCGCTATACCGGGATCGAGGGGTTCGTGCCAACCGTCGAATCGTGAAGCTCGCGCGCTCCAGCTTTCTTGAAGATCAGGTAGGAGCGAGGCAAGCCTCGCTCCTACCTGATTCTCCGGTTACCGGGAGGGGCAAGCCCCTCCCCTACATTTTCCCTCCCGTCTATTCATTAGTTGGCTGTTTGATCTGTTTGCTGCTCGCCGCCTGCCAGTCGACGCCGACCCGCTGGATTACACTGGCGGAAGCGGAGCAGGGGCGCGCACCCGCGCTCTCCGTCTTTGAAGATCGCCTGACCGCTGTCTGGGTTGGCGCGGATGCGGCGGGTGTGCATCACGATGCGCGCCAAGTGGTGAACGGCGAATCATCGCCTGTGACGGTGCTGCCGCTTCCGCCCACTTATCCCTACGATCAACGCTTGTACCCGGCCGCCGATGGGGCGCTCTATCTGCTGTGGTTGGATCGGGCGGGCGATGTGACTGCGCTCTACAGCGCGTGGATCGCGCCTGACCTTACCATCCTACGGACGGCGCCCGTGTCCGATGGCCGTGCGCTGCGCTATAGTGCCGTGCCCGATGGTGCAGGTGGTTTGTGGGTCGCCTGGAGCGGCGGTCTGCTCTCTGAGCCGACGGTCTACACCCGGCACATTGACGCGGAAGGTCGCCCGCTCGATCAGTTTCGTGTCGCCGCTGATGCCGAATATCCTGCCTTGACTCGCACCCATGACGGGCTGATTTATCTGTTCTGGCTTCAGGCGGGGCAGGTGCTGCGCGCGCGCTTAGAGGACGGGATTCCCGTGGACACGGAGAGCCTCACCAGCGCCATCAGCCTCGCGCCGGGAGATCGCCTGTACGATGTCAATATTGGGCTCGACAGGACACAGGCTTACCTCTTCTGGAATGTCACGCGGGCCAGTGGGGCGATTGAGACGTGGTACACGTCCGGGGAGTTCGACGCGGCGTTCTGGAACGCGCCGACCCGCTTTCTATTGACGCTTGATGATGCGCAGACAGAGTCCAAACCGCTGCGGTGGGCATCTCCCGCTGTTGGACAGTCGGATACGCTGTGGGTAGCGGCTGAATCGGCGGCGGGCTTGGGGATCGCAGAACTGCGCGGCGGGGTGGTTGTCGGCTATGAGGTCATTGTGCCTGATGTGTATCTGATCGGCACGCCGACGCTGCTCATCCGGCC
>CALKIA010000370.1 GCA_937988705.1 uncultured Chloroflexota bacterium
TTTTCGCCCCAATGCACGGCCTGCGTGCCAAACATAAAGCGTTTGAACTGCACATTCTGAAAACCCACTTCGCGCATCAAGCCCGCTAAGGCTTCGGGCGTCTTGAATTTCTGCGTCGATTCCGGCAGATATTGGTAGGCGTCCGGATTGCCGCTGATCAACCGTCCGAGCAGCGGAATCACGTAGCGCATGTGAATCAGGATGAAGGGGCGCAGCAGATTGCGCGGCGGCGGCGTGGTGTCGAGGATGACGATGCGCCCACCCGGCTTGAGGACGCGCATCTGTTCTTGCAGCGCCAGCGGAATATCGATGACGTTGCGCATCAGGTAGCCACTCGTGACCGCGTCGAAGCTGTTCGCGACGAACGGCAGTTGAATCGCGTCCGCGCCCACCCATTTGACGCGCTCACCGTCGGTCAGGCGCTGGCCCACGAGCATCATGCCGATGGAGAAGTCGCCGCCCACCGCTGTCAAATCGGGGACGGCGCGCACCCCTTCGAAAGCGATATCGCCCGTCCCGGTGGCGAGGTCGAGCAATTTGCCCTTGGGCGGGAGCTTAGCTTGCTGGATCACGAACTTGCGCCAGCGCAAATCCTGCCCGAAGGTCATGAGACGGTTCATCAAGTTGTAGCGGCGCGCGATCCGGTCGAACATCGACTGGACGTAAGCGGCGCGTTCTTTGCCTTGGAGGGTAGCCATGCTGTTCCTACTTGATTGTCAGAAATGCCCACTATTGTACGCGGGATTGCTGAGTCTGGAATGAGGAGAAGCGCAGGCGCAGCGCGGGAATTAGCGCCCATGCATAGGCGATCAGCGGCATGAGCGCAACGACCCACAGCCCGGATTCGCCCGTGAAGACGTACACATAGCCCAGGTTACCGATCAAACCCAACCAGCCAATCGGCAAGGCGTAGAGCGCGAGCAGCCCGGTATGCTGGAAATAGGGTACGGCGAGCGCCGCGGCGGCCGTCAACGCGACCAAACGCTGCGTACGCGGCAGGGGCAGCCCGAGCGGCGGCAGCCACAACAGCAGTGACAATGCGCCGAAGGAATGCCACAGCGCGATGCTGCCATGATAACTCGGCGGCTGCGCGCCCAGCCGCTGGATCACAGCGAGAGGCCACAGCGGATAGGCGACGAGCGACAGCAGGCTGATCACAGCGGGCAGAATGAGCGCCTGCCAGCGCACGCGCCACGACGTCTCCGCCAGCAGCCACAGCATGAGGATCAGCGGCAGCCCCATCTGCCACTTGATCGCCGCCAGCAGCATCCCGACACCAACCACCAGCGGCCGATCCCGATGCAGACCCCACCACACCAGCGCCAATCCAGCGATAATCACGCCGGTGATTTGCCCGTAAAACGTGTTGAACAGCATCTGGTAGCTGAGTAACGCGATCACCGCACTGCCTCCGAAAACCCGGGCGGCAAAGAATATGCCAGCGATATTCAGCGCGGTCCAGATGAGGTAAGCGAGATAGGGCACGGGGATCGCCCGCAGCAGGTCGAACAGCGGCACTGACCAGTAGGCGTAATAGAACTCGTCAAACGCGTTGATCGAGGCGTTGAGGTAGGTGTCAAAATCCGGTGCGAAGGGCAGCCCGGCCGTCAGACCAAAGCCCACGAGGCCGAGCGCCAGCGCTAACGGGAAAGCCAGCGCAGCAGTCTCCGGCAGCGTCACACGCCGCCGCAGCCGATCTTCGATGGACTCAGTGTCGAGGGTCGGAATCACGGTTTATGCCACACCAGCGAATAGCGCCAAAGCACATGCTTGCGTACCTGCGCTCCCGGGAAATGCGCCGCTGCGATCTGGCGCACTTCACTGACCCGCGAATACACATCACCAGCGCCGTGTTCCTGCCACGCCTGCTGAGCGGCGGCTGACTGGGGGAGGGTCTGGTGTCCGCGCAGCACCCGCAACAAGTGATGCACGGGAATGCCCAGCGCGCGATAGGGTAAATCGCTGATTCCCTCCCCCTGATACAGGTCGAGGATGAGCAGCGTCCCGCCCGGTTTGAGCGCGGCCTTCAGCTTCATCAGCACGGGTTCCAGCGCCATGTGATGCAGGGTGGCAATGCTGGCGATACAGTCGAAAGCCGCGGACGGCAGGTCAGTTTCCAGCACATCCGCCACTTGATAGTCAATGTTGAGGAACGCCGCCGCGCGTTCGCGGGCGCAGCGAATCATCTCCGGCGACAAATCCAGCCCGACGACACGGTCGGCCCGCGCCGCCAGCAGCCGGGAAAACGTACCGATCCCGCAGCCCACGTCCAAGGCCGATTCGAGACGCGGGGGCAGCTGGCGCAGCAGGTACGGATGATAGTGGCTGTTGTGCGACCACTCGTCGCCGGAAGACGGCGCGATCAGGTCGAATTCGCGGCGGATGCGCTCGGCGGGTTGAAACATGACTTATTCGCCCGGTCGCCGCGCCTCGATCACGACCCAATCACCCTGCACGCGCCGCGCGTACGGTTCCAGGCCGGTCTTGCGCAGCGCGGCTTCGACATCGTCCGCCTGATCGTTGATGATGCCGCTGAAAATACCCAGTCCGCCGGGACGAATGGTATCGCCGAGATGCTCGTCGCACATCTGAATGATGATGCGGGCGAGGATGTTGCACAGCAGCATGTCGAAACGCCGCGCCGAAGTGATCACCGTTGCGAGGCTGCCCTCTTGCGCGACGATCTTGTCGCTCACGCCGTTCTGCTCGATGTTCTTGATGGCCGCGTCAACCGCCACCGGATCGTTATCCAGCGCCAACACCGATGTCGCGCCGAGCTTGGCCGCAGCAATCGCCAGAATCGCCGAGCCCGTACCGAGATCGAGCACGCGCGCGCCGGGGGGCAGCAGCGCCTC
>CALKIA010000371.1 GCA_937988705.1 uncultured Chloroflexota bacterium
ACGGAAACGGTCGTCAGCATCGAGAATCTCGGCCTGAACTTCATTGGGACGCTGGCGCTCCCGACGACGGACACGCCCGTTCCGCTGGTGCTGCTATTTCACGGATTCAAGGGCGAACGCGACGAACTGCCGATCGTCAACACTGAAGAAGGTATGTACAGCCGGACCGCCCGGCTCTTTGCTGAACGGGGGGTTGCAACGCTGCGCATCGAGTTCCGCGGGTCGGGCGAGAGCGAAGGCCTGTGGGAAGATACGACGATTACCGGGCAGGTTTCGGACGCGATTGCCGCGCTCGATTACGCCAACACGATCGAAGGGATCGATCCGGAACGCATTGGCATTATCGGACTGAGCCAAGGTGGTGCGGTGGCGTCGTTAGCCGCAGCTCAGGATGATCGTGTGCAGTCGGTGGTGTTGTGGTCAGCCGCGGCAAACCTCGCCTCGAATTTCGCCAACATTCTGCCTATAGAGACGCTGCAGGCCGGGTTAGCGCTGCCGGATGGCGAAGCGCTGGCCATCACGCTGCCGTGGGGCGAAGAAACGAGCATGAAGCGGCAGTTCTTTGAAGAACTGTACACCGTCGATCCGGTCGCGGCCATTACAGGCTACAGCAACCCGCTGCTGGTCATCGTAGGCAGCCGGGATACGACGGTCTACCCGCAGCCGCTGCAAGGGCAGATTTTCCTGAATTACCATGAAGGCGAAGAAGCGCTGCTTCTGCTGGATGGGGATCACGTGTTTGACGTGCTGGCGACTGGGCCGGAAGTGGTCGATCTGGCAATTTTTAACAGTCTCGCGTGGTTCAACAATACGCTCTAGTCATTTTAAATCCGGTTGAAATAACATCAGGGCGTCCACAACGGACGCCCTGCTTGTTCTAGTCAAGGAAGTCGGCCAGTACGTCGATCAACTGTTGGGGACGATGCCATGGAATATCGTGGATTGTGTCCAACATCCAGTGAACGCGGGCAGAGCGAGAGAGCGTTTCCGCTTGCTCCGCATACGCCTGCATACGCGAATCGATGGTCTTGCCCGGATCGACAGCGTTGACAATGAGCATGGGACAGCGCACGCGCGCGTAATAGTCAGTTGGCTGGAATTCCCACAACGCACGGGCAATCTGCATATTGTTGTCCCGATTCAGATACGCGTGTACGTTGTGCGGGTCACTCAGGTCGAAGACAGTGAGCGCGAGCGGTTCGGTTTCCGGGCGATAGCCAGCGGCCTGCCACTGGCGAATGAAACGCTTGATGTCGTCCACGGACATGTCAATGTAGGGCGGGGGAGCAAGCCCGACTTCACCTTCGGCCCACGTCGGAAAGAGATCGCGCAAGGGGCGGATGCCGCCGTCGAGCAAGACGACTTTGGCGGTGCGTTCCGGTCGAGTGGCGGCGTAATACAGCGCAGTGTAGGCACCCCATGAGTGGCCGATCACGGTGAGCGGTTGATCGACATAGCCTAACGCTGTGGCCAGTTGATCGAGATCGCGCGCGATGGGCTCAAATTCATAACCGGAGGAGGGTTTGTCAGATTGGCCGTGTCCACGCTGATCATAGGCGTAGACGCTGTAGTGCTGCGCCAAAGGCTCGGCGATCAGGTCAAACATGTGACTGGTGGAGGCGAGGCCGTGCACCAAAAACAGCGGCGGACGACCCGGTTCACCCCACGATTGCACATAGAACTGAAGATCGCCAACGCGGACAAAACGAGTGGAATGCATATCGGTTGCCTCAGGAAACTCAAGTCACGTTACTGGGATCGGACGCGTCGCGCAGTCCGTCGCCGAGAAAGGACACGGTGAGGACAATCACCATGAGGGCGGCGCTGGGAAAGAAGACCTGCCACGCATTGGCTTCAAGGAAGGGCATGGCCTCGGTGATCATCTTGCCAATGCTCGGATCGGGGGGCTGAATGCCCAACCCAAGCAAGCTGAGCACGGCTTCGTTGACGACGACGCTGGCAATATCAAGCGTGCTGGCGACGACGACCAGACTGGCGGTGTTGGGGACGAGATGACGCAGAATGATCCAGACACGGTCAGCACCCAACGAACGAGCCGCGGTCACGAACTCCTGTTCACGCAGTACAAGCACCTGACTACGGACGAGCCGCGCCATGAGCGGCCAGCTCACCAGACTCAATGACCCAGCGACAAGCAGCAGTCGCCCGATACCTCCGAAGCGTTCGGTGACCGCCGGGCCGAAGATCGCGGCGACGAGAATCGCCAGCAGCAGACCGGGAAAGGCGAACAGCATATCGGCGATGCGTGTGACGAGGATATCGAGCCAACCGCCGTAGTAGCCTGCCAGCAGCCCGAGCGTCGCCCCCAAGACGATGTTGAGCGCTTCGACATACAAGGCGACGATCAGCGAGATGCGCAGACCGACCATGAGCCGCGCCAGCGTATCCCGTCCGAGGTTGTCGGTGCCGAGCAGGTGATCAGCGCTGGGAAAGGCATTGATGGCGCTGTAGTCCGGACGAATGGGACTCTGCGAATAAAGCAGCGGCCCCAAGAGCGCCAACACGACGATCGCGACAAAGACAAGCGCACTGATCAGCGTGAGGCGATTGTGAAACAGGCGGCGAACGAAGCGAGGTGCAGTCCCCGTTTCGATTTGGGTGGGTTTGAGCGATGTTTCGGCAGTGGACATCGGCTAGCCTTCCACCCGGACACGCGGATCAATCAAAGAGTAGAGCAGGTCGGTGATCAGATTCATGAGCAGGACGGTCAGCGCAAGGATGACGGTAGTGCTCTGGATCACGGGGTAGTCACGCTGCTGGATCGCCTGAACGGACAGATAGCCAATGCCGGGAATGGAAAACAAATTCTCGACGACAAAAGCACCGGTGACGAGAAAAGCGATGGACGGGGCGATAACCGTGATGATGGGTAGGGCGGCATTCCGAAAGGCGTGGATCCAGATGACGCGACGAGGACGCAAACCCTTCGCATTGGCCGTGCGTACATAATCCTGCTTCTGGACCTCGAGCATGGAAATGCGCGATAGCCGGGCGATATAGCCCATACTCGCCGACGCCAGCACAATCACCGGCATGACCCAATGTTCGGGGCGACCCCAACCGGCGACGGGCAGCGAAGGCAAGCCGTGCGCGTACAACTGATAGTTGATCCAGCGCAGCACGGCGATCATCACAAAACTGGGCACAGAAAACAAGATCAACATCAAAGCCATGCTGGCCCGGTCACCGAAGGAATTCTGGTGGAAGGCCGCCCAGAGTCCGACTGGGATGCCGACTGCGAGACTGAGCAACAGCGCCGCAGAGCCGAGTGAGATGGAGACCGATATGCCGCCGCCGATGATGTCGGTCACGGGACGTCCCTGATAGCGGAAGGATAAGCCGAGATCACCTTGCAGAAGCCCGGTCAAATAGTCGAGGTACTGTTCCTGCCACGGTAAATCCAGCCCATAGGCGTGACGCAGGCGCTCGACTGCTTCGGGGTCAGTGCGCCCGCCCAACATGGCGAGGATGGGGTCACCGGGAGCAGCATAGCCGACTGCGAACGTAATGAAGGTAATGCTGACGATCACGAAGGGCAGCGTCAACAGTCGTTTGAGGATTAGTTTGAACATAAGTGGCAGTCGCGGTCACGCATGAGAACGCCGTGACCGGAGGTTGGCCTCCGGTCAGCGGCGTCAGTCAGAATTAGGAACCAATAGAGAGCGCGGAGAAATCCGGAATGATCAGACCCTGACCATTGAAGACGATCCCCGCGACGCGCGGATTGACGAGAATGTTGAGGCGCGGGTTATAGAGAGGCAGCCAGCCGACTTCGCTCACGGCGATCTGCTCCGCCTGATTGTACAGCCCCAAGCGCGTTTCCACGTCGCCCGTCAGCACGTCCGCCTGATCGACGAGCGCATCAAATTCGGCGTTGGAATAGTGGCCGTTGTTGTTGCCGACAGCGGTGCGGAGCTGCTGCGAGATGAAGTTTTGCGGATCGGGATAATCCGCACCCCACACGCTGTAGTAGGCTTGCAGACCGTTTTCGGGCGTCTCAGTGGTTTCGTTGAGGCGGGCGCTGAAAGTAGTGAGTTCCAGCGGTTCCAACGTCACGCTGACGCCGAGGTTTTCCAGCCACATCGACTGGAGGACGGTCACGATACGTTCGTTGTCGCCTTCCACGCCGTAGGTGAGCGTGACCGAGCCGATTGATTCGGGCGTCACACCAGCTTCGGCCAGCGCAGCGCGTGCGGCTTCCGGATCAAAGCTCAGACCTTCAATGGGAAGTTCCGAGGCGGGAATGCCGAGCGGGAGAATACGGTCGGACGGGACGACAGTGCCTTGCAAGACTTCGTTGGCCAAGGTCGCCTTATCGATAGCGAGGGCAAACGCGCGGCGGACATTCACGTCATTGAAGGGCGCAATGGTGTTGTTGAAACCGACATAGCGTACGGCGAAGAGCGAAGTGCTCTGGAAGTCAGGGAGCGCCTGCGCTTCGGCCACATGAACCGGCGGGATACCATTCTGCTGGCTGCCGACGATGTCGAGTTCACCCGTGCGGTAGAGCTGGTACGCGGTTTCGCTGTCCGGGTTGAAGGACAGGGTGATCGAGACGCTGGGCGCCTGCCAGTAGTTCGGATTCGGAGCCAGCACGATGTTCTGACCGCGATTCCATGCCTGCACCTGATACGGGCCGCTGGTCACAGGGGCGTTTTCCCAACCGGTCGGGTCGGCTTCAGCTTGTGCCTTAGAGACGATCTTGGCCGAGCCGAAGGTCAACTGGCTGAGGAAGTAAGCTGAAGGTTGATTGATAGTGATTTGGACGGTGCTGGCATCGACGGCCACCGCACCAGTGAGTTCGGTCGCGGAACCATCGGCCACGGCGTTGGCACCAACGATGTTCGAAAGGTAGAACGGGCCGGTCCAACCGCCGGTGTTCGGGTCAAGAGCATGGGTGAGCGACCACACCACATCGTCAGCTGTGATTGGTGTGCCATCAGAGAAGGCAGCACCAGCGCGCAGCGTAAAGGTGTAGGTCAGGCCGTCATCCGACGTTGTCCAGCTTTCGGCCACATCAGGAATGAC
>CALKIA010000372.1 GCA_937988705.1 uncultured Chloroflexota bacterium
GCAGGTTGTTCTTGACGCGATGATGGATTTCCTTCAGCAGAACATCTTTTTCTTTGAGTGACGCGAGCAGTTGTTCTTCGACACGTTTCCGGGCGGTGATGTCGTTCGAGACGATGCACATCACCGTTTGACCCGTATAGTGAATCAGGCTGACGCGCACTTCCATGTCGATGCACGTCCCCGCTTTGGTGCGATACTGGCGTTCGCCCAGCAGGGCGCTGCCCTGGCTCAGCACGCGCTGGACGCGCTCATCAATGCCGGTGGGCTCATGCGCGACGATGTCATACAGGGTGAGCGTCTCCATTTCGGCTTCAGTATAGCCCAGCAGCTGGCGAAAACTGGGGTTTGCCTCCAAGATGCGCAGTGTTGTCACCTCGACCAGAAAGATGCACGCCGTCGACTCCATCATCACAGCTTGATAGCGACTGTTGCTCGCGATGACGGCTTTGTGATCAGTTTCTAGCTGGGCGGTGTTTGCGCGTAGTTTCTCCACCAGTTCACTCACCCAACCGGCCAGCCCGCCGAGTAGAATCAGCGTCAGGCTGCTCAGCACTCCGCGCATAAATACCGATGTCGCATCTGCACCCATCACCGAGAGCAGAACATAGTTGCCTACAATGGCGAATGTGCCGCTGATGATTCCCGCGCGTTGGCCCATTGTCCAAGCGACTGCCGCCACCGGAATGAAGGAGAGAATGATCGCAGTGCTTCCGATGATGGGATGCAGGGCGAAAAATAAACTCACAAACAGGCCGACAAAAGCCGGAATAATCGTGCGGCGCTTCCACGCCGACCACTTACAGAATCGCGGCAAATAGTTCAGCATGGGCTGACCTCGTCGTGCGCCGCTGCGGACGGTAATGAGAATCGGAGATGGCTAGTCATGCTTCCCTCACGCTCCCACCCGGTTTATGGGCCGCTTCGGGCGCAAACGTGATCTTCACGGTCGTTCCCGGTTCCCGGTACACGTCGATTGTCCCCTTGAGCTGCTTTGTTAGGCTGCTCACGAGCTGCAAGCCGAGCGTCTTGCTCTCCCTTAAGTCCACCTGCGCGGGCAGACCTACGCCGTTGTCCTGCACGCTCAGGTGATACCAGCCCTGATCGTCACGCTGCACAGCAATCTCCACCTTTCCACGACCCGTCGAGGGGAAGGCATGCTTGAAAGCATTGGAAATCAGCTCATTGACGATCAGCCCACAAGGCACCGCCGTGTCGACATCCAGATGAATATCGTCGGCAAGGATTTCGACTTCGATATCTTGACTCTTGCCGTGATAGCCCTGAATCAGGTGGCCGGTCAGGTCGCGGAGGTAGGCGCCGAAATCAATGTGCGAGAGGTCGCTGGAACGGTACAGTCGTTCATGGACGAGCGCCATCGACCGGATGCGATTCTGGCTGTCCTCGAACTGCGCGCGTGTGCGTGGATCTTCGATCGTGCCCGATTGCAGGCTGAGCAGGCTCGCAATGATTTGCATGTTGTTCTTGACACGATGGTGAATCTCTTTGAGGAGCACTTCTTTCTCTTGTAGTGAGGCGCGCAGTTCGGTCTCACTCTGAACGCGCTCGGTGATGTTTCGTGCGACATTGACCGCCGCAATCACCTGACCATCCCGAAAGATCGGGCTGGAGCTGATCTCAGCCGAGATCAGCTCGCCAGTCTTAGCCGTGAATTCGTACAGGGTGCCTTCGATGCGCTCACCCTGAAGCACGCGCACAGACTCTTCCAGAGCCTTTTCCGCATAGGCCGGGCGCAGCAGCGGCAGTGCGGTGAGCACGGCGAGCGATTGTCCGAGCAGCTCGTCCGGTGCATAGCCCAGCACGCGTTCGATACTGGGCGACACAGAGGTGATTATGCCATTGGTATCATAGGAATACACCACATCGTTGATGTGGGTGAAATGGAGGCGGTACTTTTCTTCGCTCAAGCGCAAGGCCTGCGCGATCTGTTCGCTTTCCGTTACTTCACGCGCGTTGACGACGACCCCCTTAACCGCCGGATACTCCAGCAGGTTAGTCGCCGTGAATTCTAAGATGTGTACGTCGCCTTCACTGTCATGAAATCGGGCGGTGATCGCTTTGAACGGGGCGTTCTCCAACAGGCCTTCGGTCATCGTCGTGAGTAACGTGGGCACATCTTCCGGGTGCAGAAATTCAAGCGTGCTGTGGCCAATCACCTCATCGCGTGTGCGTTTAAAAACGCGTTCGAGCGACGGACTGACGTACTGGATAATGCCGAACATATCCGTAATGATGGTGATATCGGTCGACTTTTCAATCAACGCGCGGAAATATTCTTCGCTCAGGCGCAGCTTGTCTTCGATTTCGCTGCGCTCGGTGACATCACGCGCATTGATGACAATGCCCTTGACCGCGGGATGATCGAGCAGGTTATTGGCGACACACTCGATCTTGCGCCAGCCATTCTGAGCATGCGCTATGCGCAGGACGGTTGGGGGAGCAATTCCTGGTTTCTGGACTGCATCAGCCAACTGCAGCACGACCCGGTTGAGATCGTCCGGATGCACGAAGTCGGCCGCGCTGTGGTTGATGAGGCTGTCCACAGTGTAGCCAAAGTTGCGCTCAATCGATGGGCTGGCATAGCTGATCGTCGCGTCCGCGTTGATGATGACCATAATGTCGGTGGCATGCTCGGTGAGCGCGCGAAAATGTTCTTCACTCAACTGCAGCGCCATTTCGGCTTCCATACGTTCGGTCACATCGCGTAAGACGAAGATCCGGCTGATTAACTGGCCGCGCCAGTCCTGCACTGGCGACTGACGCACATCAAAGAGGCGTTTTTGCTCCGCTGGTCCGATCTTGAGGACCGTTGCAGCACCCGAAGTGATCTGGTTATTCCATTCCGGCCAGGCCTGATCAATCAATTTGCCCAACACAACGTTCAAGGACTGCCCGACGACCGCTTCAGCGGCGGGATTCATGTCGAGGAACCGGTCTTCACTGTCGATCACGAGAACGGCGTCCGGCAGCAGTTCGATGATTTTTGTCCGCGCCATCGGCAGCAGATCGGCGCGGCGGGTGCTGGAGATAGTGATGACGAACAGCGGAATCGACAGCACGAGGGCGAAGGGGGCGAAGCTGATTTGCGGAATTGGGCTGAGGCCGCTCACATCGATAAGACTGGCGATTACGGTGAGCGCCGCGCCGATCAGGACTACGATACCCTGCCAGCGGAACCCGGACGATGCCAACAGGCGCTGCGAAATCACAAACGTGCCGAAGACTATGACAGCATAGGCGTAAACATAGAAAACGACGAAGAACGGTCCCGGTTCTGTGACGAGATGCGCGACCGCTGTATGCGTTTCGAGCCGCAGATTTGTGACGAACAACCCGTGCAGGTCGTTGGTCAGGAGCATGAGGATGCAGATCAGCGGCACGAAGCTCAGCAGCAGCAGTCGGGGGATGGTGAATTTGAACGTTATGTTGGTGAATTGGCGTGAGAGATAGATCCAGAGTATCGGGATCGGGATTATCGCCAGATATTCGAGTTTGTGCCAGGTTGTGGCACTCGCCAGATCGGTGCTCCCCATCTCCAACCCATTGGCGAGCATCCAGAGCGCGCCGCACCAGAGCAAAATAGCCCCGGTTTTCGCGGTGGGACGCCGGTGCCGGTGCTGCCAGCGCGTCCACGCATAGACAGCCGTTGCTCCTGCCAGCAGGATGAGGATCAGGTCGAGATGAGCATTGAGCAGGGTCATGGTACTCTCATCGGCCCAGCAGCGTCTGGATGACGTGCCGCAGCTCTGCTTCTGAAAAGGGCTTGGTGATAAAGGCGGCCGGTGCGCTGGCCTCAATGCGTTCCCTGGTCTGGGCATCGACATAGGCGCTTAGGAACACGATGGGCACGGTGGCGTGGGCCTGAATCTGCTGCGCAGCGGCGATCCCATCGAGTTCGCCGCTCAAACCGATATCCATAAACACGAGATCGGGCCGGGTGGCGGCCACCAGCGCGATCGCCTCTTCGCCGGAGGTAACCGTGGCCAGTACCTCACAGCAGAGTCGGCGCAGCCGGGTCTGGAGGTCAAGGGCAATAATCATCTCATCTTCAACAATGATGATCGTTGGGGCGGATATCATGGTACTCGCAATCACTGGTCATTCAGCTTGATGTGTGAGCGGCGACAGGGCATATCGTGAAGACTGAACGGTAAACTGAATCGCCGCGATAGTCAAAGCCGTTTCGGTTCGGTGGCGTGCGCATTGGCTGGCCGGGTTGCGACCGACGCTTCACTCTCGCCTGTATCTATCGTACAACCAGTGTTCATTGTCACAATGCAAGACTTATGAATTCATCGTAAAGAAGAATAAAGTGGTCGCGGCGCATATGATGGACAGCCCCACGGGTGCATGGGCTGGTCGTTGTGCATAGACACCAAATCCCACGCGCATGTGGACCGGCATGGCTGCGAACCGATCAGTCGGTGCTGCGAGTAGATGGTGAAAATTACTAAAGGTCATTTGCTTCTTTTGATAAGTTTTAGCCAGTTATCGTGCTTCAAGAACCACTAGACTCCCCCTGTCCAATTCTGATACGAGGAAACCACCTATGGCGCGGAAACTCCTGCTTTTGTCGATTCTTACCGCAGTGCTGCTCGCCGTGCTCTCGACCGCGGTCGTGGCCCAAGACGAATTCGTGTTCGGGCTCATTCTGGTCGGGCCGAGTTCGGATCGCGGTTGGAGTCAAGCGCACTTTGAAGCTGCGCAATACGTCGAAGCCCACGTCGAAGGTGCGCGGATGCTGATGTTTGAAAGCCTGAATCCCGCAGATTCGCCGGAAGCGACACTGCTCGGCGTGGTCAGCGATATGGTGGCGGAAGGCGCGCAGCTGATCATCACGACCTCGGACGCGTTTGAAGAGGATACGTCCGCGGTGGCTGAAGCCTTCCCCGAGGTGACCTTCGTCAATGTGACCGGGAGTAATTTCCTCGAAGGCGCGCCCGCCAATGTCGGTAACTACGATGCGCAGCTCGAATGGGGCGAAATGATCGTCGGTTGCGCGGCGGCGTTGACCACGGAAACCGGCCAGATCGGGTATCTTGGGCCGCTAATCAACGCCGAAACCCGCCGCCTCGCCGCCTCGGCGTACCTCGGTGCGAAGCACTGCTACGAGACGTATGCGGGGGGCAACCCGGATGATCTGAGTTTCACGGTGACGTGGATCGGCTTCTGGTTCAACATCCCCGGCGTGACGCTCGACCCGACCGAAGAAACCAACTCGTTCTATGACAATGGGGCAGATGTCGTCATTTCGGCCATCGACACGACCGAAGCGCTGACCGTCGCGGGTCTGCGCGCGAGCAACGGCGAGAGCGTGTACGCCAGCGGCTATGATTATCGCGGCGCGTGTGAAATCGCGGCGGAAATCTGCATTGGCGTCCCGTATTACAACTGGGGGCCGTACTACACGAGCCTCGTGAACGATGTCAAGGCGGGCACATGGGAAGCGGGCTGGATTTGGGAAGCGCCAGCGTGGTCTGACATCAACGACCTGGATGTGTCGCCGGCGGGCTTCGTCAAGGGTTCCGCACTAAGTGAAGAAGATGCGGTCACGCTCGATACCTTCATCGCCGAATTGGCCGCCTTTGGCGGCGCCGAAGACAATGCCGACACCATCTATCTATGGGAAGGGCCGCTGAATTTCCAGGACGGCAGCGAGTTCTTGCCGGAAGGTGAATTTGCGGAACCGCTCGATATCTGGTTCCTGCCGCAGCTGCTTGAGGGTATGATCGGCGCAAGCGAATAACTAACCCACATCGGATGCAGCTATGATCAATGATTCGGTGCTTTTGAACGAATGGCATGTCGTCGCGCGGAGCGCAGATCTGCCCCAGGGACAGCCGGTGGCGGTGCGCCTGCTGGATGAAGATCTCGTCTTGTGGCGCACAGGTGATCAGGTGGTAGCGTGGCAAGACCTGTGTATTCATCGCGGCGCGAAGCTGTCATTGGGGAAGGTGGAAGGGGAGCGGTTGATCTGTCCGTATCACGGATGGGTCTACAACGAAGACGGTAAGTGTGTGCTCATTCCCGCGCATCCCGAACAAGTTCCCCCGGAACGTGCCCGGGCTCAGGCCTATCAGGCGCTCGAACTGTACGGGTGGGTGTGGGTGACCTTAGGGAGCCCCACCCATCGACCGCCCGCGTTCGCGGAGTGGGATGACAGCAGTTTCCGCAATATTCACTGTGGCCCCTACTCCTTCAAGGCGGGTGCGCCGCGCGTCATCGAGAATTTCCTCGATGTGGCGCACTTTCCGTTTGTTCACGAGGGCTATCTAGGCGATCCGGCGCACACCGCTATCAGCGACTACGAAGCGGTCACCGACGCCGACGGCATCACGGCGGATAACATTCGCGTGTGGCAGCCCGACCCCGATGGGACGGGCGTCGGTAAGCATGTCGCCTACACCTACCGCGTGATGCGTCCGCTGGTCGCGTATTTCGTCAAACGGATGGAGCAGACGTTTTCCATCTACTTCGTCGTCACCCCGGTCTCGGAGTTCGAGAGCAAGGGGTGGATGTGGATGAACTACAACTACGCTTTCGACATTCCGGAAGAAGAACTGCGCGCGTTTCAGGACACGGTTGCCGGACAGGATGTGCCGATTGTCGAATCACAGCGACCGGAACGCCTCCCGCTCGATTTGCAGGCAGAGTTGCATCTTCGCTCTGACCGGACGGCCATTGCCTACCGTAAATGGCTGCGCCAGCTCGGCTTGACTTTCGGGACGGCGTAACTAAGTGCAGATGAGCAAGTTTTTTGGGGTGTTGAAGCGTGTTTTCGTAACCAGTT
>CALKIA010000373.1 GCA_937988705.1 uncultured Chloroflexota bacterium
GTGACGGTGGTCGTGCCGCCCGCCGCGAGATTGATGGTGCTGGTGGTGATGACCGCTGCACCCTGCGAGACCGTGTAGGTCTGCGGGATGAGCATGGCGCCGCCGGTGTTGGTGACGGTGAAGACAATGGGGTCACCGCAGACGCTGGTTACAACGATGACCGGATCGACACAGTCGTGGGTGTAGTCGGCGACGGTCACGAAGGCGCCACTGCTGCTGAAAACATAGGCCAGGTAGGGGGTGATGCCTGTGGGTAGGGTGATGGTCGTGCTGTCACCGGCCGGGAGGTTAAGCGTGCCGCTGTTAATCAGCGTCACACCCTGCGAGACCGTGTAGGGCTGCGCGATGAGCATCGTGCCACCCGTGTTCTCGACCGTGAACACAATCGGATTGCCGCAGACACTGGTCACAGTAATGATTGGATCAGCGCAGTCATGCGTAAAGCTGAAGGTGACGAACCCACCGTCATTGCTGAAGACATAGGGCAGGTAGGGGTCGATATCGGCGGGCAGGGTGACGGTGGTCGTGTCACCAGCCGTAAGGTTGAGCGTGCCACTGGCGATGACGGTCGCGCCCTGCGTTACCGTGTAGGGTTGGTCGATGAGCATGTCCGCACCGGAGTTCTCCACGGTGAAGACAATCGGATTGCCGCAGACACTGGTCACGGTGATGACGGGTTCGGCACAGTCGTGAGTGTAGTCGGCGATGGTAACGAACGCGCCACTGCTGCTGAAGACGTAGGGCAGGTACGGGTCGATGCCGGCTGTCAGCGGAATGTTAACGCTGGCGTTCGCCGGGAGGTCGATGGTGCTGGTGGTGACGACTGTGGCACCCTGCGAGATGGTGTAGGTCTGCGGCATGAGCATGTCATCGCCGGTATTGGTCACGGTGAAGACAATGGGGTCACCGCAGAGACTGGTCACGGTGATGACCGGTTCAGCACAATCGTGGGTGTAGTTGGCGACAGTGACGAAGGCGCCACTGCTGCTGAAAACATAAGGCAGGTATGGGTTAATGTCCGCGGGTAGGGTGATGGTCGTGCTGTCACCGGCCGGGATATTGATCGTACCACTGGCGACCACCGTCGCGCCTTGCGTGATGGTGTAGGACTGGGCCATGAGCATGGCACCACCAGCGTTGTCGACGGTGAAGATGATCGGATTACCGCAGACACTGGTCACGGTGATGACGGGTTCGGCGCAGTCGTGGGTGTAGTTGGCAACGGTGACGAAGGCGCCACTGCTGCTGAAGACATAAGGCAGATACGGGTTAATGTCCGCGGGTAGGGTGACGGTTGTGCTGTCGCCCGCCGGGATGTTGATCGTACCACTGGCGACCACCGTCGCGCCCTGCGTGACGGTGTAGGACTGGGCCATGAGCATGGCGCCGCCAGCATTGTCGACGGTGAAGATGATCGGATTACCGCAGACACTAGTCACGGTGATGACGGGTTCAGCGCAGTCGTGGGTGAAGTTGGCGACGGTGACAAACGCACCACTGCTGCTGAAGACATAGGGCAGGTATGGGTTAATGTCCGCGAGTAGAGTGATGGTCGTGCTGTCACCCGCCGGGATGTTGATCGTACCACTGTCGACCACCGTCGCGCCCTGCGTGATGGTGTAGGGTTGGGCCATGAGCATGGCGCCGCCAGCATTGTCGACGGTGAAGACGATCGGATTACCGCAGACACTAGTCACGGTGATGACGGGTTCAGCGCAGTCGTGGGTGAAGTTGGCGACGGTGACAAACGCACCACTGCTGCTGAAGACATAAGGCAGATACGGGTTGATGTCGGCAGTCAGAGTGATGGTCGTAGTGCCACCCGCTGCGAGATCGATGGTGCCGCTGTCCACAACGGTCGCGCCCTGCGAGACCGTGTAGGTCTGCGGGATGAACATGTCACCGCCGGTGTTGGTGACGGTGAAGACAATCGGGTTACCGCAGACGCTGGTCACGGTAATGACCGGATCAACGCAGTTATGCGTGTAGCTGATGGTAACGAAACCACCCGTGTTGCTGAAGACATAGGGCACATACGGGTCGATGTCGGCGGGCAAGGTGACCGTAGTGCTGCCCCCCGTCGCAAGGTTGAGGTTGCCAGTGGTAATGACAGTCGCACCCTGCGTGATGGTGTAGGGTTGGTCGATGAGCATGTCCCCGCCCGTGTTATTGACGGTGAAGACAATCGGGTTACCGCAGACGCTCGTCACCACAATGGTGGGGTTCGCACAATCATGCGTGAAGTTGATGGTGATGAAGCCGCCCGTATTGCTGAAGACATACGGTAGGTACGGGTCGATGCCGGTGGGCAAGGTGACGGTGGTGCTGTCACCTGACGCCAGATTGAGTGTGCCGGTCGTGATCGTGGCCGCGCCCTGGGTGATCGCGTAGTTCTGCGCGAGAATGGTGCTCGCACCATTGTTCGTGACCGTGAAGACAATCGGATCGCCGCAGACGCTGGTCACCACAATGTCGGTATCGGCGCAGTCATGCGTGAAGTTGATGGTGATGAAACCACCATTATTGCTGAAGACATACGCCGCATACGGGTCGATGCCCCCGGGCAGGGTGACCGTGGTGCTGGTGCCTGCCGCAAGGTTGAACGTGCTGCTGGCGACGGTCGTGGCGCCTTGGGTGACCGTATACGGTTGAGCGATGAGCATATCAGCGCCGGTGTTGGTCACCGTGAAAACAATGGGGTCACCGCAGACGCTGGTCACCGTGATGACCGGATCGGCGCAGTCATGGGTGAGGCTGGCGACCGTAATGAAACCGCTGCTGCTGAACACATATTCCAAATACGGGTTAAAACCGGCGGGCATGGTGACAGTGGTCGTGGCGCCGCCGCCCGCAACGGTGAAGGTGCCGCTGTCAACGGGCGAGCCACCCTGAGTCACGGTATAGGCTTGCGGCGTGAGCATATCAGCGCCCGTGTTCGTCACCGTGAAGACGATGGGGGAACCGCAGACACTGGTCACGGTGAGCACCGGTTCAGGGCAGTCGTGCGTGGTGTTGAGGCTGGTGACGAATGCACCGCTGCTGCTGAAGATGTAGGCCAAGTATGGATTGAGGCCGCCGGGCAACGTGATAGTCGACGTGCTGTTGGCCGCAACCGTGTAAGTGCCACTGGCGACGGTCGTCGCGCCCTGAGTGACGGTGTAGGGTTGGGCGATGAGCATCGCGCCGCCCGTATTGGTCACGGTGAAGACAATGGGGCTGCCGCAGACACTACTCACCGAGAGCACTGGTTCAGGGCAGTCGTGCGTGGTGTTGAGGCTGGTGACGAATGCACCGCTGCTGCTAAAGATGTAGGCCAAATAGGGATCGAGGCCGCCGGACAGCGTAATGGTGGTCGAGCTGTTCGCCGCGACAGTATAGGTACTGCTCACGATCGTGGCTGCACCCTGTGTGACGGTATAGGGCTGGGCGATGAGCATCGCGCCGCCCGTATTGGTCACGGTGAAGACAATGGGGTCACCGCAGACACTGCTCACCGTTAGTACCGGATCAGCGCAGTTATGCGTGTAGGTGACAGTCGTCACGAAACCGCCGCTGGTCGTGATGACGTAGGGTAGGTAGGGATCAATGCCTGTGGGCAGCGTGACCGTCGTGCTTGCACCAGCAAGCAGCGTAAAGGTGCCGCTGGTGATGGACGTCGCACCCTGGGTGACGGTGTACGACTGAGCCATAAACATTCGACCACCCGTGTTCCGGATCGTGAAGACAATCGGATCACCACAGACACTGGTTACCTGAATCACCGGATCAGCGCAATTGCGGTTGTGCGTGAAGGTCAGGAAACCACCACTGTTACGCAACGTGTAGAGTAAGTAGGGATCGATACCTGTAGGCAGCGTGACGGTCGTGCTGCCACCCGCCGCAAGGGTGAAATTCCCGCTGGTAATCGTGGTCGCGCCCTCGACGACCTCATAATCCTGCGCGACGAGCATATTCGCGCCGTTGTTGGTGATCGTGAAAACGAGCGGGTCACCGCAGACGCTGGTGACGGTGATGACCGGTGACGCCGCGCAGTTGTGAGCCAGCGTGAGGGTCTGGTACACGCCCGCGGTACTGAACGTATAGGTGTCGTACGGATTGTTGCCCGCGGGCACAGAGATGTCGGTGAAGGCACCAGAGCCGGCGATCTGGAAGGTGCCGCTGGTGATGAGCGTGTTGGCAGCGTTCCGGATTTCCCAAGGCTGATTCTGCGTCATCGGGACGACCGATGAGTTGGTCACGGTGAAGATCGGCAGAGAATTGACGCTACAGGCGGCGGCTACGTCGAGGTCGACGCAGGCAGCGGTATCGTCGAGCGCCGTATCAATGGTGCGGAAGCGGACATAGCTGCCGGTTGGCGGCGAGAAGTTCTGACTTGCTCCAGCGGCCAGTTGGATGGAATCGGTCGCAAACAGAATGTCTCCGGGCATGGTGTAGTACTGGATGACATCCGGCGTGGTCATGTCGCCACCTGTATTGGTGACGGTGAAGATCGGGGCGCCATCCGTACACACATGGCTCACGGCGAGAACGGGTGGTGTGCCTGAGGTGGGCGGTACGATGAGCGGGCGTTCGATCAGACCGGGGACGTCGATCCCCATCTGAACGAAGTAGGTGCCGGACGCCGAGTAGCTGTGACAGATGTTCGTCTGGTTGGTCATGACGGTGGGCGAGCCGTCGCCGAAGTTCCAGCTCACAACCCCGACGCCGGGCGCCAGGATAGCGGTGAAGCAGTACTGACCGCCGCCCACGGGCGTGATGCTGAAATTGTTCTGGCCTTCAGCCAGTGTGTAAGTACGAATGGTGTTCGTGGCCGTGCGGGTGAACAACGCATTGGTCACACGCAGGCGCACGGTGGTGCTTACCCCCGGGGTGGGGTAGTCAAAACACGGGTTGACCTGGGTCGGCGACGAGATCTCATACGTGCCATTGCCGTCGAGATCCCACTCCCACAGGGAAATGGATGAGCCGCTGCTCACGCTGTTATCCGTGAAGCAGACGTTCATCGGAGCAACGCCTGTATACTGGGACGCCGTGAAGCGCGCGACCAGACCGCCCGTCTCTTCCAGCGTGAAGTTCAACTGTGCCTGCGTATCGCCGAGCGGGCCAGTCCCAACGACCGTGGCCGTCCACACGCCAGGAGCAAGGTTCAGCGCCGGGTTCTGCTCATTGCGCGTGAGCGTCTGGGAGGTGGTGGAGTTGAAGAACGTCCAGTTGTAGGTGCCGGCAGTGATGTTCGTGCCGGTCGCAGTGAACGACTGGAGCGTATTGCCAAAGGCCGAACCGGTGCGGTTGGCGATGATGTTTTGCAGACCGTACACCGTGAACGTGCGCGTGAAGCTGTCCTGACGGACTCCGCGAACATCCTGATCGATGGTGATGTTGTAGGTGCCGGGCGTATTGAAGCTCACACACTGTGTAGCACCATCAAAGATGTTCGTGTTGAGGCTGTTCGCTGCCGCGCTACCGCTGATCGTCCATTCAGTGGTGGCGTAGGTCGGCTTTGACGGATTCCACGTGGTGGTGTCGTTGAAGCAGATTTGCTGACCTACCGGCAGCGCTGTGTTGGTCCAGATGCCAGCGTCATAGCTGTACTGAGCGTCAAGCAAACCGACAGTCAGTGGCAGTGAACGCGTACATGAGTAACCTATGGGGGGTAAGTTGTCGGCATCTTCGACATAGACCGTCAATAGGTAATTATCGACACCCAGCGGCGCCAACATGGGGAGGGTGAAGGGAGCAGTGTAAACCATGCCGTCAAAGGTGCGCGGCGGGATCTCCAGCGAACCAGTGAAATCTTCGAGGACATAGTTAGTGCCGAGGTAGTCGGTGAGCGTCCACACGAAGTGGAGGTCAAGCAGGTTCGTATTGTCGACAAAGAAGCTGTAGGTGTAGTTCGGGCTGGCACCGAAGGGCGTCGAATCACCGAAAATGGCCGTCTCACACTCGAACGAGACATCAGGCCCATAGGTATTGACGTTCAGCGCAGGCGAAGTGCAGCTATCGGCCGGGAGCGTGCCGGGATACGGTAAGCTGGTATTGGGATTGATCACCGTACTGGCCGCGACCGACAAATCGTAGGTCAGGTTGTACTCAGCGTTCGGTTCATCGAACGTCAGGAAGAGTGGATGAGTTGTCGGGGTATAGGTGAGCGGCACAGCCGGCGCGACTTCGGCGACGAGCCAGCTGAAGGCAGAAATGGTCCGACCGTAATCGTCAGTGTAGTCACGAATGAAGTCGGTCGTTTCGCCGACGGTCGGATTGATATCACCGATGGGCGTATTGCAGGTCAGCGAGGGCAGCTGGACATCGATAGTGTTAGTGAGCGCGACGTTACAGTTGGCGTTTGTGCCATCGGGATTGGTGACCGTGACAACAACGCTCAGCGATTCATTACCCGCATCCAGCGCGGCGGGAGTCCAGCGAATCTGAACGGGATTGACGCCATCGGCAATCATCACCCCATCATTAGCGTCGACCGTCCAATCGTAGGCGATGTTTGTGCGGCCAGCGAGTCCGCCGAGATTGACTGTGTAGGAGTACGAACGGGTGTCATCGTCAACCGTCACGGGCAACGGGCTGAGGTCGCCCGAAATGCTGTCGCAGGTCAGCGTGGGCCAGTTCTGAACCGTATACTGTTCAGTATCGTTACAGATGGTCGTCGCAGGGACATAACCCGGGCTCACTGAGGTGTTGTCAACATCGATTTCGATACGCCAGTTGTCTGTGCGGGGCAACCCGACTGTGCTGGAGCTGTTAACGAAGGGGAAGGTTGCGCCAGCCCCGACGAGCGACCAATCTCCCGGGTTATTCGGGTTCGGGTTGGGAACAATCCCCTGATACCAGCGAACCGCTGTCACCGTGCGACCATTCGTGCCGCTGAGCGTATACGAAAGAGTGTAGTTCTCCCCATCGGGATACTGCGGGGTAGAGGGGGTGATGGCAATATCGCACGTGAGCGCGTCGAAGTTGTGATTCACTGTGACCGTGTCACTGCACTGCGCGCCGTCGCTGGTAACGCCGTTCAGTTGAACGGTGAACGCGCCAAAACCGACCGTATCCCAATCGATACTCAGGGGGTTGCCGGGCTGTGAAAGCGGCAAACCGGCTCCCGATCCCGTGACTGTCCATGAATAGTTGATGGTGCGGCTCAGGAAGCCGGTCGCTGTCAAACCGGTGGCACTAGCGGTATAAACCTGGGCGGCTGAACCCGGCGCAACGTCGATATTACCGGCGATGTCGCAGGTGACCGCGAGGCGGGCCACGGTGACGATCGCTTCGGCGAACGAACTCATGCCACTCGCCGAATCGGTAATGCGCAGGCGAATGGGGTTCGCGCCTAAGGCTGAAAGCGCGATGTTGGACGGATTGGCCGTTGTCGTTTCATACGAACCATTGCCGTCAAGATCCCATTCGATGATGTCGTACACGCCGGTACTCGTGTTGGTGAGGTCAATCAGCGTGCCCCAAGTAATATTCGAACCCGGGTTGATCGTGAACGAGGCAATCGGAGGTTGCGTTACACTAATGAAGTAGGCCGCTTGCGAACTGAAAGTCGCGGCAGCATTTTCTACTGAGAGAAACACTTGGTAGAGATTGGTATTGGCATACACATGGCACACGACGGAGTCGAGCGAACTCACGATCGGAGTACCGTCGCCAAAATCCCATTCGGCAGTTGCAACGGGCCCGGTGCTAGTATTGGTTAAGCAAACTTCAACGCCACCACCAGACGGGCCGATGATTTCCCAAGTGAAGTCTGCGTTTACAGGGATTCCAGAATCCGCGGCGATCACCTGACGCATTACGGTGTTGTAGTCGCCCGGGGCTAAGCCCGGTCCAGTGTAGCGCATCGTGATACTGTAAGTACCAAGCGCACTGAAGGTGAAATTGTGCGGACCGAAGCCGATGGCTTCGATTGTGCCAAAGTCACCATCAGTATCCCATTCAACTGTAGTGATCGGGCCAGCCAACAGGTCGGTGCCCGTCACGGTCACCGTGAGCGGTGCGGCGCCGACAATCGGCGTCACGCTGAAATCAGCGAGTGGGGGAGGGGGCAGCACGACAATCGATTGGGAGGCAAAGCTGGAGTTGCTCGCACTATCGGTCGCGGTCAAGTACACGTAGAGCGTCAGCGGAAGGGAGGCACCTGTATCACTAAAGGTATAGGTGATGTTTTCCTGCGTGGACGTATAAATATACGCTCCGGTATTGCCCGGATCACTATCAGTGCTAATCGCCCAGCTATAGGTCAACTGATTGCCCAGGCTGTTGTTGACGGTCACGATGGTGAAAGGTACCCCGGTGAACTGCGTCGCCGGTGTGACCGTGAAATTGACAGTCAAACCGGAACTGATGCTGACGCCGCCTGTCAACGTGAGATCGGGCAAGCCATCGTTCGGGGTACACACCAAGGTCACGCTGAAACTACCAGCGGTTACGTAGGTATGCGAATCGCTCTGAGCCGTTGATGTGGTGCCATCACCAAAATCCCACGCGTAAGAGGCAATGTTGTTGGTATTGATCGCATTGAAGCCGTAGGTGTAGGCATTCGAATCGCCCGCGTCGGTGATTTCCATTTCGCAGAAGGTTTGCATCGCGAGTGGGAGGATGATTGGATCTCCCAGCGCTTCGGCAGCCAACGGCGCTTCTGGTGTTGTTTCAGGTGTGGGTTCCGCTGTGACCTCGACAGTTGCTTCAACGCTCGGCTCGACCGGCGGTTGAACCGTGGCTGTTGGCTGCTCCTGCGTCGCTTCAGGCTCGGCAGGTGGAGGAGTCGGATCGGACGGGTCAAAGGTTGGCAGTACGTCAGTCGCTTCCGCAGTAGTGAGCGGGGTCGGCGTGGGATCAGGCGATGATCCTTGCGATAAAACGACAGTTGCTACCAAAAACAGGACGAGAAGATTAATTAAGTGTGCCATGGGGCGATAATGACGACGTTTCCCGTGCATTAAGCGATGTTCTCCTTCATAACGGCATTGCTTCTCATGGGTTTCGCAGTGTTCAAGTACTGCGGGAAACTGATGCTCTAGGTTATATGCACTGCGATTTGATATAATATTTCAAACGCAGTACCTCTACTAGAAGCATACGATAGAGCTGCATTTTCTACAACAACCTTCTATTAGCTTTTTCCGAAGTTTGTAATTGTTTGTGTCGCATTAATTCGTTTTTTGGGCGATCACGAGAGAAATTGCACAAAGACGTTAGAATATTCTCACAAAAGTTTGTCCATTCAAACAATTTTCGATGAGGCTTCTGCCTGGTGCTTCGCTCAACAACGTCGACCAAACGCGTTTAAGGTTATAACCAATGCCAAACCTATGGTGGCCTGTAACTATTCCTAAAACGTGCTTTGGAATGCTTTTGGATTGTGAGCCAACCGTGACAGGTCTTGATTTTCCTCGTGAGTAGGGTAATTTTAGCCGACCCTATCACGAAGGAGTGACCTAAGCTGATGTCCCCCTTGACCCAAAGTCCTGCCTGGACGGCATTACAGGCGAACTATCAAATGATTCGCGACCAGCAGATGCGTGATCTTTTCGCTAGCGATCCCGGCCGCTTCGACCGATTGTCCTTGCGTTTGGGTGAGATTCTGTTTGACTACTCCAAGAATCGGATTAATGCAGAAACGATGCGGCTGCTGGTACAACTCGCACGGCAGGCGAGTCTGCCGGAGAAGATCGAAGCGATGTTCAGTGGGCAGAAGATCAATGTAACGGAAAACCGCGCGGTGCTGCATGTGGCACTCCGGAATCGTTCCAATACGCCGATCCTCGTCGATGGTGTGGACGTGATGCCGGAAGTCAACCGGGTGCTGGCCAAAATGCGCACCTTCAGTGAGGCGGTGCGGAGCGGTGCGTGGAAAGGCTACACAGGGCGGGCGATCACCGATGTTGTAAACATTGGAATCGGCGGGTCGGATCTCGGCCCCAAGATGGTGACACTGGCGCTGGCCCATTATGCGAAGCCTGATTTGCAGATGCACTTCGTATCCAACGTGGATGGTACCGATCTCGCGGAGACGCTCAAACTCGTCAAGCCGGAAACAACACTATTTTTGATCGCCTCCAAGACCTTCACGACGCAGGAAACGATGACGAACGCGCTATCGGCGCGCGCCTGGTTCCTGATGGCGGCACAGGATGAGTTCGCGGTTGCCAAGCACTTTGCTGCGATTTCGACCAGCACCGACAAAGTGCGGGCGTTCGGCATCGATCCTGAAAACATGTTTGAATTCTGGGATTGGGTGGGCGGGCGCTATTCGCTGTGGTCGGCAATTGGCTTGTCCATCGCGCTGGCAGCTGGAATGGATGCGTTTGAGGCGCTGCTGAGCGGCGCGCATCGGGTCGACCAGCATTTCCGGACTGAGCCGTTGGAACAGAACATCCCGGTGATCATGGGGCTGCTCGGTGTGTGGTACAACAATTTCTTCGGCGCGCAGACCCACGCCATTCTGCCGTATGATCAGTACCTGTCACGATTTCCCGCGTATTTTCAGCAGGGAGATATGGAAAGTAACGGCAAAGGCGTCACGCTGACCGGGGAACGCGTCGATGTGAGCACGGGGCCGATCATCTGGGGGGAACCGGGCACGAACGGCCAACACGCGTTTTACCAGCTCATTCATCAAGGTACGAAGCTGATCCCGTGCGATTTTCTCGCGCCTGCGCGGACGCTGAATCCGCTCGGCGCGGGGCGCGCGGCGCAGGGAGTGCACCATCCGATTTTGCTGGCGAATTTCTTTGCGCAGACCGAAGCCCTGATGAAGGGCAAAACCGCCGACGAAGCCCGGGCCGAATTGATCGCCGGGGGGATGGCGAACCCGTCGGAACTGCTGGTCGCGGCGAAAACGTTTGAGGGCAACAAGCCGACGAATTCATTTCTTTTTCGTGAGTTGACACCAGAAACGCTCGGCGCGTTGATCGCGCTGTACGAACATAAGATTTTCACGCAAGGTGTCATCTGGAATATCAACCCGTTTGATCAGTGGGGTGTAGAACTGGGCAAACAGCTTGCCAAAGTGATTGAACCGGAGTTGGCAGGGGAGAGTCCGGTCAGCGGCCACGATGGATCGACGAACGGATTGATTAATGCCTATAAGCAAATGCGCTCAACTTGAGCGGGGGAATTCGTGACTCAACAGTCAGACAAAGCAGGACAGATGAACGAACGGTTCGAAATCGGGTTGTACTCGTTCGCGGAGGCGACCGCCGATCCGCTTACGGGCGAAAAGATTAGTCCGGCTCAACGGGTGCGTAACCTGTTGGAAGAAATTGAACTCGCCGATCAGGTGGGGCTCGATGTATTCGGGTTGGGTGAACATCACCGCGTTGAATACGTCTCATCGGCGCCGGAAGTGCTGCTCGCGGCGGCGGCTGCGCGGACAAAACAGATTCGCCTGAGCAGCGCGGTTACGGTGTTGAGTTCAGACGATCCGGTGCGTGTATTCCAGCGCTATGCCAGCCTCGACCTGATCTCGAATGGGCGCGCGGAGATCATGGCCGGGCGCGGTTCGTTCATCGAGTCGTTTCCACTGTTCGGCTACGACTTGAACGACTACGACGAATTGTTCACCGAAAAGCTGGATCTGCTGCTAAAACTGCGTGAGAGCGAGCTTGTGACGTGGTCAGGCGAGCACCGCCCGGCGCTGGATCATCTCGGTGTGTACCCGCGCCCGATCCAAGAGCCGCTGCCGGTGTGGGTGGCGGTCGGGGGAACGCCCGAATCGGTGGTGCGGGCGGCGAGTCGTGGTTTGCCGATGGCGTTAGCGATCATCGGCGGGATGCCGGAACGCTTCGCGCCGTTCATCGATTTGTTCCGGCAGAGCACACGGTCGTATGGTCATGCGGCATTGCCTGTGAGCATCAATTCGCACGGGTTCATCGCCGATACACACCAGCAAGCGATTGACGACTCATTCCCGGCAGTGCAGGCGGTCATGAATAAGATCGGACGGGAGCGCGGTTGGGCACCGATGCAGCGCGGCCAGTATGAAGCGGCGGCAACCCTGCGCGGCGCGAACTTCGTCGGCAGCCCGGAGGATGTGATCGAGAAGATCCTGTTCCAGCACAGCATTTTCCAGCATCAGCGCTTCTTGCTGCAACTGAGCGTGGGCACCCTGCCGCACGACAAGATCATGCACGCGATCGAGCTGTTCGGCACGAAAGTCGCGCCGGTCGTGCGGGCGGAAATCGCGCGGCGTGGCGTTACGTCTGCGACGGAATAGGGCAGATATTCTATGCGCCGCCGCGGAGGTCGGTCAGTGTCCTGGGTTGATACTGGATATCGGCAAACGCGGCGGTGCAGCCTTGCCCGGTCGGCGATTGGCAGGAAAAGCCAAAGCTCGGATTTTGCAGCGTGCCCAGCGTGAAATAACGCACAAGTGACCAGTAGCGGCCATCGAGCGAGTAGTGAAAGGCGAAGGCGCTCCCAATGCGGGCGAGCCGTAAGTAGACCGTATTCCCCGTAATTTGTACCGAGTTGCAATCATCGGAAAAGCCCCGCGTGACCACTGACACGATAGTCGGGTGGCCCTGCGGCGAGTACTCAAAGCAGAGTTTCGCCCAGACATCGTCTCGCTCGTGAATCCGCAGCACGCCAGCGTCGTAGGTGGCCGCAAAGTCGACGGTGACTTGCGCACTCAGCAAGAAGTCGGCATCCTGCGTCACAAACAACGCATTCGGGGCGTTGCCGATGCGAAACGAGCCGTTGGGGTCGATAAACCAGTCAGTTTTTGGCCCGGCGGCGATGGTCAACGTCGACGCTGAGTCGAGCTGCCAGTTGAGCGGCGGGATCTGCCAGTCGAGATCGGCGGGGATGGTGGGTACGGTAAATTTGCTCATCAGAAAACTCCTGTCATGGCGCAGATCTGAATGATAAAGCGGAAGGCCAAGTGTCACCACTGGGGTGTTATCCATCCTCTTCAATGAACGCGATTTAGGAATAACGTGTCTCTCACCCCACCCCGGTCCCTCCCCGAATTCAGGGAGGGGAGACAGCAAAACGCGCCTTTCGCGAGGTGGAGCCAGCGAGGAAATCAATCGACTAACGAGACGGCCTGATGCGCGGCGGCTGATTCGTAGGATTTGAAGACCAGCTGCATTGTCTTGTAATTGTCGGCGCCGTTGGTTTCGCCGTGTTCCAGACCTTTGAGCGCGCGGGCGATGTTCAACTGGGCGCTGACAATGCTGGCGTGGACGATATCGTAGGCGGGATCGGCCCACGGATAGCGCGGCGGCTTGTGGCGAGTCGCCAACGTCCCGGCGCTGGTCGTTTCGCGAATCCAGTAGTCGGGGCCGAGCTCCAGAAAGCCGCGATCGCCTTCGATCTGCACATAGGTTTCCGGAAAGCGGTCGTGCTCGCGCGGGCTGGCGTAGCTCATCTCGCAGACGACGGTCGCGCCGCTGCGCATATGCAGCATGACGGTGGCGACATCTTCACCCTTGATGTCCGAGTGCACCCGGTACGTCTGGCAGTAGAGGCTGTCCGCATCGCCGAACAGGAAACGCGCCGTGTCGAGGATGTGACTGCCAATGTCCGCGAGGATGAACTGCTCAACCTCTTTCAAAAAAGGTTGATTGTCGAAGACGGGGAAATTGGTGCGATAGTCGAGGCGGGCGCGGAAGACATTACCGATCCGTCCGGCATCGAGCAGGGCCTTAAGCTGGCGCAGGGGGTACTGCCAGCGCCAATTTTCGTTGATGTAGAGGGGAACATTGGCGGCAGTGCAGACACTGACCAAGGCCGCACACTCTTCGAGCGTGGTCGCCATGGGCTTCTGGCAGACAACGGCCAGACCCCGGTCCGCTGCCAGCTTTGTCAGCGGGAAGTGCGTTTCAACGTTGGTACAAATATCGACAAAATCGAGCTGCTCGTTCGCCAACAACGCCGCCGGATCGTCATAGACATGGTCGGCGGAGATGCCGAACTGCTCGGCAAGTTTGAGCGCTTTTGATTTGGTGCGATTGTAGAGCGCGACACATTCGACTTCGCCCGTCTCGTTCCAGCCGTTGAGCTGAAAAGTCGACCAGAAGCCCGTGCCAAACATTCCAAAACGCAGTTTCGTCATGGTTCTTCCATCAGTCTGTGATCAATGTACGTAAGTAATCGATGCTCTGGCGCACCCAATTGAGCTCTGTTTCGGTGGAGGTCAGCATGGAGGCGTCCGGCGCGAGCCACGTTTCGATGACCGCGTTAAACGTGCGTCCATGCAGTGCGTTGAGCAGCCACGGCAGGTCGAGCATGCCTTGTCCAGCGGGGCAACCGGTTACTTCAAAGCCCATGTTGTGTGGCAGACGCCGAACGATGAATTCTTTGACGTGCAGGTTCACGACATGGCGACCGAGCGCGGCGACCACCAGATCCGGACCTTCGAGCGCACCAAAGGAGTTGACCGTGTCGAGGCAGATGCCCACATGCGGATCGTTGATCGTCTCGATAATGCCTGCCAGCGTGCGCGCCTTGAAGCGGTCATGGTTTTCGATGGCCAGCGTGATATGGGCGCTGTGAAGGGCGGGGAGGGCGGCACGCACCAGCGTTATGACTTCAGCGGGATCGGGGTGGTGCGTTTTGGTATCGACCACCACGCGCAGAATCGGCGAGTCAAAGTAGGTCGCAAGATCGATCCAGCGGTGGAGATGATCGGTTTCGATGCCGCGGGTGCCGACTTCGATGGCGATGTGCTGGGCGCGGGCTTCGTCGCGTAGGCGCGCTTGCTGGTCAACGGAAAGCGCGTCGAGCGGGAGATTGTCGGCGTACTGCACCAACCGCAGGCCGAGGTCGGCTGCGAGGTGCAGCAGACCGAACGCGTCGAGTGGTGTGGCGGGCGGCTCGTAACCGGGTACGCCGATGTTCCAGGCGACGCCGTAACTGCCTAAACCGAGTGTAGTCATGGTGTACTGCCTAACAACTGCCGCGCAATTTCATAAACCGCGTCACGCGCGCCCACATATGTCCACAGGCTAAATGTGTGATGATCTGCGGCTCGTTTGGCAAACGTGTCGTTGAAACCGAGCGTGTGTCCGCTGCATTCCATCTCGCAGAAGGGACGGCCTTGATCGACCGCGCCGCCGTCGTTGTAGACGTGGACAGAATGTCCGGTGCTGCCTGGCTCATCTGGCGGTTCTTCGGCGTAGAGATTGGACGGGTCGTTGAAGAAGTGCCGGACGAGTAGATAACTGCGCCCGTCCGGGAGATCGTGCAGGTAGCCTATCCGCCCGGTCATGCAGAGCGCCTTATAGCCGAGTTTGAACTGCTGCTGGCCGTTCAGGGGCAGATGCAGCGCGCCGTTCACGACCTGCCGCGCAAAAGCGGGGACAGGCTTGACATAGTCGGAGGCATGAACATCCCCGATGACCGGGATAGTGAGCGTGCCGCCGGCGTTCAACTGCACAAGATTCCAGACTTCGCTGATGGGCTGTGGCTGATCGTCGAGACGATCCAGCACGGCGAGTTGATCGTAGCCGAAGGCGACCACGGTCGAATCGAGGTGAGCCAAGGGCGGTTGGGTGCTCTGGATGGTGCGCGTCAGACGGAGATGGGCGGTGCCAATTGTTGCGCCGTGATGATAGCCCGGTAAGTGCAGATCGGTGATGAGCCACACTCCCCGATCAGTTTCTGTCAGAGTATAGCTGCCGGGATCCACAGCGCGCGGAATGTCCCATGTGCCGCCGAAATCACGGCGATCACGCACGTTGTAGGTGATTTCTGGCGCGATCCACATGCGGTCGCCGCCAAGATTCCAGTGCCAGCCATCAGAGCGAGAAATGAAGGCGTGAAAGGAGGCGGGCGAGTCGAAGGCGCGGCTCGTCCAGAAGAGATTAGGCGAGTCCGGGGTCGGGAACAACCCCAAGACCCGCCCGCCGCGCCGGGTGATGAGCAGCGCAGCAGCGTTGGGCAGGGGGAGAACCGCATAGGGTTCTCCCACCGCGTGCAAAAGTGTTTCGTAGTGCGCCAGCGTGGTCACAAAGGTCTACTTTGACGCGTCTAAGCTGTCCGTGATCTCGGCGACACTGCGCTTAAGCGCATCCATGTTCATGATCTGTTCTTTCCAGTCGGGCTGGAAGATCTTCTCGTAGGCGTTTTTGATCGCCAATTTGGCGCCGTCGCTGAAGGGGAAGCCGGAGAAGCCGAAGATAATGGCAAATTCGATGCGCGCATGACCGGAGAGGAATTCCCACGCCGCGTCAGCCGGGACACCCATCTGCACGGCGATGTCGTAGGCTTCCTTGATGGCGCTAATGCAGGTTGCCGCGAAGGTTTCGACCAAGGCGGGTTCCAGAATCGCCATCTGTTCGACGGTAATGCGGTAGTTGTTCATGACGGGCGCGTACATATCACGCGCCAACTCGTCGCCTTTTTGCCAGTCGGCTTCAGGGCCGCGATGCAGCGCGGAGACGATGTGGTGTTTGGCTTTGACGCCGCCGAACCAATCGGTGCGGGCGGCTTCGGTCACTTCGTCATTGAACATCGGCGGGTGGCAGGGGTGTGAGACGTAATAGGTCAAGTCTGCGCGCAGGGGGATGACTTCGGCGTAGGCGGCGGCAGGGTCGAGGCTGACCACCATCGCGCCTGGTTTCAGGTCTTCGATCATATCGCGGGTGATCCGCCCGATGAGCTTGTCGGGTAAGGCAAGGATGACCGCGTCGGCATCTTTGAGCGCATCCGCCTGCGGGGTGGGCGTTAAACCACGTTTGGCGAGATTGGCGACGCCCAGTTCGCTCACCTCGACATAGGCCATCTCGTATTTATTGGGGTGCTTCATCAAATTATCGGTCAGGCGCTGACCCATCTTGCCGCCCGCGCCCATCAAAGCTACTTTTAGTGCCATGAGATTACTCCTACTGCGAACCTCGCAGAATACTTCCAAAATAATCAACCTTGCCGACTTGACCCGCTTTGAGGGAGATTTCCAGTCCATCAAAACGCGGATCAGCAGAATAAGCGCGACACAAGGGCGCGCCGGGGGCGACGGGCATGAGCGCGCCCAACGCGTAGATGCCGAGCTGGCGCGCCGCATAACCACAGGTGTCGCCCCCAGTCACGACCGCGCGACGTAACCCCGTTTGTTCGAGCAGCGCGCGGAGGATTAAACCCTGCTGGGTGCCCAAGCGTGAACCGACCGTGTTGGGGTCGAGCGCGAGTTCAGCGAGATGGGCTTTGGTGCTGGCGATGTGCGGATCATCAGGGCCGCGGGCGCTAAAGAGCAGCACGCTTTTCCCCGTGCCGAGGGCGGCCAAGGCGGTTTGGACCGCAGCTGCGCGTTCGGCGTCCGCATGTTGGGGATCGACCAGACGCGCGGCGTTGAGACGCTGGAGCACGAAACCGTTGGCTTCGGCCCAATCGATTTGCGCGGCGGTGGGCGGTGCGGCACTCCCAGAAACGATGATTAACTGCTTGACCGCGCCCATCGATGGGGGGGGCGGTGGTTGAGCGATGTGCCCAATATGCTGCCAATGCAGCGTGAGCGCGCGCTGAACGCCGGAAGAACCGACGATGAACAGCGGTTGATCGGCAGGGCGGGCAGCAGCCAGCGTTTGCAGTAAGCCGCCGATGGTGAGCAGATGCCCATCGTCAATCGTGTCAAAGACGACGATGTCCGCGCCGCTGGCGCGCAGCGTTTCCCAATAGGACTGCACGGCAGCAGCGGGTTGACACAGATGCAGCACATTGATGGCGGCGATACGGCGCGACGTCTGTTCGCCAAGATGTAAGCGGAGATCCGCCTCGTGCATGGGCGTCATGGGGTGCTTGCTCATCGTCGGATGACGGTC
>CALKIA010000374.1 GCA_937988705.1 uncultured Chloroflexota bacterium
TTGACCGAATAGGCATGGCGGATGATCGAGTTCATCTGCACGGCGACCATCAGCGCATCTTCGAGGTTGTAGATCTCTTCCAGACCCGCCCAGTTTGTCCCCGGTTTCATGGTGGCCGGATGCGTGCGGTACCACACGTTCCATTCATCCACTGCAATCGGGATACGGCTGATACCCTGCTGCAAGCTCAGCGCGCGGATCAAACCTTCGTAGGCGAACAGCCGTTCCTCGATGAGTTCGGACTGCGCCATATAACCTTCAAAATCATCTTCCGGGTTGCCGACATACCAGTGAATCGACAGGTAGTCGATGAAGCTGCCCGCTTGCTCCATGAGCAGCTGGGTGCGCTCGACCACGGTACCACCGAGCCAGTGCGACGCGGCCGAGGCGATCAACTTGATCGAAGGATCGATCCAGCGCATCACCTTCGCGAATTCGAGGTAGGCGCGGGCGTATTCTTCCGGCGTCTTGTAACCAATCTGCCAGGGGCCGTCGACTTCGTTGCCGATGCCCCAGTATTTGACATTGTGCGGCTGTTCATAGCCGTGTTGGCGGCGCAAATTAGCCAGCGCAGTATTCTTCGAACTATTGCAGTATTCAACCCAGTCGCGGGCTTCACGCATATCGCCATCCCCACAGTTGACGACGAGATACGGTTCCCAGTTCAGTTTACGACACAGATCGATGAATTCGTTCGTGCCGAATTGGTTCGAGTCCACATCGTTCCATGCCATGTCCACGCGCGCCGAGCGACCTTCTTTGGGTCCCACACCGTCCATCCAACGATAGCCCGAAACGAAGTTGCCGCCGGGGTAGCGCACAACGGGCACATTCAACCGCTTGAGCGCGGCCATGACATCGGTGCGGAAACCCTGATCGTCAGCGAGTGTCGATCCTGGCTCATACAAACCACCATAAATACAGCGACCTAAGTGTTCAGTGAACCCCCCAAACAAGTTTCGGGAAATGCTGCCCGCAGTCCGAGCGAGATCGATTTCGATGCGGTTCAAAATGAGCCTCACTTTCAAGAAGTCAAGAATCTAGTTAAACGTGCATACGTATACAGTTATTCGTATTCTTACCATGACGCGCACATAATGTCAACCAGCGGCCGCAGGTTGCTTCACGGGTGGTAATAACAACGCAGACTCACGCAGAATCACGGATCATGAGTTTCCACGGACTTTCCAGAACACGCGGTTGTTCGATATCCGGGTTATTGATGCGCTCGAACAGGGTATGGGCCAGTTTGAGGCCAATGTCGCGCGGATCCTGGGCAATCGTGGTGAGCATGGGGCGGACAATCTTCGCTTCAGGAATATCGTCAAACCCCATGACGGCGATATCCTCCGGCACGCGGTAACCGGCCTCTTGCAGCGCCAGAATCGCACCGATTGCCATCAAATCATTCAGCACAAACAAAGCATGCGGCAAAATCCCCGTCTGGATGAGCTGGTGCACACACTCTGCCCCGCTCTCCATCGTAAAATCGCCGCGGAAGAATAAGCGCGGATCAAGGAATAGACCAAATTCATTCAACGCCCGTTTAAACCCATGCAGACGGCGCGGACCGGGAGGAAGATCGTCCGCCACACCGACGAAACCAAAACTCTCGTAGTGGCGCTCGGTGATCATCCAGCGGACTCCCTCATAGGTCGCCTGCTCATCGTCCATATACACGATGTCGCCCCCATTATAGTGGAGATGACTCCCTAAGATGGCGACTGGTGTATGGGTATTGCCGAAGTAATCCTCAAGGTCGCTTTCCGTCAGGTGGATCGGCACCATGATCATGCCGTCGACGGGGCGGCGCGATACGGCCTCGCAAAAGTGCTTCTCATTTTCGTAGATGTGGTCGCTGTTGGAAATCAGCACTTCGTAGCCATTTGAATGGGCGACATCCTGCACAGCCCGGGTAATCGTGTGGTAGAAACCGTTCGAAATGTCCGCGATGAGCAGAGCAATCGTCTGCGTGCGCTGTGTCCGCAAACTACGCGCAAGGATGTTTGGGTGATACCCCAACGCTTCAACTGCGGCCAACACCCGCGTCCGAGTTTCTTCACTGATCTGAACGGTGGTATCGTTTTGGTTTAGAACGCGGGATACCGTCGGCTGCGAAACGCCAGCGAGTTTCGCCACATCATACATGGTCGGCATCTTTGGCTTGGACGGAGGTCTCTTAGCCATCTCTGTTTCCGTTCTCGTTGTCTATGCCTTGCGTAAATCCTTCTGCAAGACGATCTTATGCAAAGTTGACATCTACTATGTTCATACAGAATTTGACTATTAAAAAGACGGAGTTTTACGGAGTTTTTGAGCTATTCCGTATAATTCCTGACTTGCTTGACAGTTTTTTCAGACTATGCTCTAATTGGCGTTGTGAATACGAATACATGTATTCGGTTACAGCATAAAATTATACAGGAGGTTGTGGTAAAAGCGAAAATACTCAGCGGTTTCGTGCAAGTCCCAGAGAAATGCCTATTAGGTTATAAATACAGGAGTTTTGAAATGTCGAAGCGTACTCGCGCTACTGGTTTGTCACTATTCTCCCTTATTGCCATCCTCGTGCTGGCATTCTCCATGATGAGCGTTTCGGCTCAAGATGTCGTCCCGACCGAAACCCCGATTGTGGCGGACATCGGCAGCGGCGGCACCCGCATCTCCTTCTGGAACGGTCTGACCGGCTCGGATGGCGTCACCCTCAATGAAATGCTGGCGGACTTCGCCGCAGCCAACCCGGACATCTCGGTCACAGTCGAAATAATCGCTTGGAATACCCTGTACCAGAAGCTGCAGACGGCTTTCGTCGCCGGAACCCAGCCGGATGTTATCATGCTCCATGCGGGCGAAGTTCCCCAGTTCGGCAGCTTCGGCGTGCTCCGCGACCTGAGCGATCAGTACACCTCGGGTGGCGGTTGGCTCCCCGATGATGATATTTCCGCAACCACGATGAGCGGCATGTCGTGGGACGGCGTCACCTACGGTATTCCGTTGGACAACCACGGTCGCGGTCTGTGGATCAACACCGATATGTTCGAAGCGGCGGGTATCTCCACTGATCCCACCACTGCTCCGACGACGTATGAAGGCTGGGTTGATCTGTTCCAGAAGCTGACCCTCGACGCCAATGGCAACAACGCGCAGTCGCCCGATTTCGACCCCGAAAACGTGGTTCAGTGGGGCTTCACGGTCGGTGAATGGCCGAATGTTAACTTCATGGCTGCACTTGCTCAGAACGGCGGCTCGTTCCTGAGCGAAGATGGCACGACGGTCACCGTCAACTCGCCGGAAGGCATCGCCGCGCTCCAGCAGTTCGTCGATCTGGTTTACACGTATCATGTGTCGCCGCCCGCCGCTGGTTTCGATACATGGCAGGGCTTTGGCGCTGGCACGGTGGCTGTGCTGCCGACCGGCACATGGTACCGCAATCAGTCGCTGCTGCAAACCGACATCAACAGCATGGCGTGGCCGAACTATCAGTTTGGCGCTCAGCCCGCCACGTGGTTTGGTGCGCACACCTTCATGGTTCCCGCTTCGACCGAAGGCGAAAAGCTGGACGCCGTTCTGCGGATGATCCAGTGGGTTTCCGAGAATCAGGTGGCGTGGGCGGCTTCGGGTCAGGTGCCCGCACGTCTGTCCGCTCAGGCAGCCCTTGATCCCGTCAACTATCCCTCCAACATTCTGCTCGGTCAGGGCTTCTCCGACTACGGTATTCAGGACCCGCGGACGACTGTCACGCAGGAACTGCTCAGCCTCCTCGACGCCGGTATGCAAGAAGCGCTCAACGGCATTAAGCCCGCCGATCAGGCTCTGAACGACGCAGCAATGCTGATGCAAGAAGCGCTCGATCGCCAGTAAGCGCAGCATCGTCTGTTGAAATACTCTGTGGGGTGGATCAAACGATCTACCCCACACTTTTATGGGCATAGTACACATCATATAAGCCTCTTAGGGAGCCAGTTCGCATATGGCTGGAATTACGGGACAGCGGCTCACCGAGCCAAAACGATTTGCATTACCTTCTTCGCTTAACCTAAAGAGCCGTGAAGCAATCGCGGCGTACCTCTTTCTGGCGCCATTTCTGATTTTCTTCGCGATCTTCTTCGTTCGCGCCACCATTTCATCGGTCGGGATGAGTTTCTACGACTGGCGGCTCCTGCGTCCGTCCACCCCGTACGTCGGGTTCGACAACTATATTGACCTGTTCGATGACCCGATCTGGTGGACTTCCGTCGTTCACACCATCTATTTTGCCGTCGTCACGGTGATCGGGACAACCACTGTCGGGCTGCTGGCGGCGATCGCCGTCACACGGCCGATTCGCGGTCAAACCTTTTTCCGGGTTCTGCTCTATATTCCTCAATTGATGTCAGTCGGCGCGATGGGTCTGGTCTGGACCTGGCTGCTCAGCACGCAGTTCGGTGTCATCAACTATCTGCTGAGTTTCATCGGCATTCGCCCGATCAACTGGTTAGGCGACCCGAATCTGGTGATACCAGCACTCAGTATGGCGACCATCTGGTGGACATTTGGCTTCCCGATGCTGATCTTCATCGCCGGTTTGCAGGGTATTCCCGAGCATCTCTATGAAGCGGCCAAAATCGACGGCGCCAACGCCCGGCAAATCTTCTTCCGCATTACGCTCCCGCTGCTGCGCCCGACGATCCTGTTTATAACTGTGACGGGGATCATCAGTCACTTCCAGGTCTTTGGGCAACCCTACATCATCACCGGTGGTGGCGGTCCGGGACGCTCCTCTTGGACGGTGATCATTTACTTATATCAGCAAGCATGGGTCGCTTTCCGCATGGGATACGGCGCAGCTGTCGCCGTGGCAATCGCGGTGATTATGGCTGCCATCACGGCTTTCCAGTTCCTTGTGATCAGCCGCCGTGTCGACTACTAGAGGAGATCGAGCATGAACTTCAGGAATTCCTCGCTGTACCGGCAATGGGGAACATATGCCGTACTGGCGGTGCTCTCGGCCATTGTTCTGTTCCCTCTACTCATTACCGTTTCGCAGTCTTTCATGACCAACCAGGAAGTCAACCGCTGGCCACCCCAGGTTTTTCCGGTTCAGCCGACGCTTGACAGTTATAATCTTGTGGTGACTCAGCAGGATGTCCGTTTGGACTTGTGGCTCCGTAACAGTTTGCTCGCAGCCAGCGGCTACACCCTCGCGGTCCTGATCGTTTGTACACCGGCGGCCTATGCCTTCTCCCGCTTGCGCTTTCCCGGCAACAAGCTGCTGTTTGGCATCCTACTGGTCACGATCATGATCCCCGGGCAAGTCACGCTCATCCCCAACTATCTGTTGATGCGTGACCTGAAATGGCTGGATACGTTCAATGCGCTCATCCTGCCCGGCGCGGCGAATGTCTTCGGCGTGTTCCTGCTGCGCCAGTTCTTCATGCAAATTCCCCTCGAACTGGAAGAGGCTGCGGTGCTGGACGGCGCGGGTTATTTTGGGCGCTTCCGGCATGTGATTCTACCGCTGTCCACCAATGCGCTCACCGCGCTCGCGATCTTCGTCTTCCTCGGTCACTACAATGATCTGTTCTGGCCGATCATCGTCACCAGCAGTTTGGAAACGCGCACGCTGCCCGTGGGGCTGTCGATTATCCAGTCGTCTTATGCTGGGCAATACCGTCCGATGATTCTAGCCGGCGTGGTCTTGTCGACGCTGCCAATTCTGATCGTGTATGCCTTGTTCCAGCGCCGTATCATTCAGGGTGTCACGCTGACCGGTATGGGCGGCCGCTGACATGCCAGTGTCGCGCACTTTTCGGCGGTTCGGACTGCTCTTCCTATTCGTCTGTTTCATGCTGATGTCGGTCAGTCTGGTGCAGGGGCAGTCCGATGAACCGGGCACATTTCTCAATCCGCTGAATGCTTACGGCGGTGCCGACCCGTGGTTGACCTACTACGAGGGCAATTACTACCTCGCCACCACAACCTGGTCATCGACTTGGACTATGCGGCGCTCACCCACTCTGGCGGGGCTTAAGACGGCCGAACCCATCGAAATCTACCACGAAACCGATCCGTCGCGCTGCTGTAACTTCTGGGCGCCGGAATTCCATTTGCTGACCGCACCGGACGGCACACAGCACTGGTATTTCTACTACACAGCGGGTGTCGCCGGGACGTACGCCATTCAACACACCCACGTCCTCGAAAGCGCCGGAACTGATCCACTCGGCCCCTATACTTACAAAGGCCGTGTGTACCACCCATCCAACGACGTCTGGATGATCGACGGCAGCATTCTCGAAATGAATGGGGCAACCTACTTCCTGTATTCGTCGTTTGTTGGCCCCTTGCAAAGCCTGTTCATCGCCCCTATGAGCAATCCGTGGACATTGAGCCGAGCGGGCGAACGCATTTCGTCGCCGACCTATCCATGGGAGTTGCTGGGTGGCAACGTCAATGAAGGGCCGGTCGCGCTCTATCACGACGATGATGTCTTCATCGTGTATTCCGCGAGTTCCTGCGCCACGCCGAATTATCAACTGGGAATGCTGACCTACACGGGCGGCGATCCGCTGGATCCGGCGGCCTGGACGAAAAACCCGGAACCGATCTTCGTACGTTCCGACGAGAACGGGGTGTACGCGCCCGGTCATAACGGCTTCTTCCAATCACCGGACGGTACGCAGGATTGGATCGTCTACCACGCGAACGAATCGGATGCTTACGGGTGTGACGGTACGCGCATCACGCGGGTGCAGCCGATCACGTGGAATGAGGATGGTACGCCGAATCTGGGCGAAGCGCTCGCACTCGACACGCCGATTCCCCTGCCCTCAGGCGATACGGGCGCAGATGTTGCGCTGCCAGCCATCGATGTCGTGCGCCTGCAGGCGGTCACGCTAACGAATGCCTTCCTGCGTCACTCTAACTTCACAATACATCAGGATTTCTCGCCGACGCCCATCGCGGATTCGCTGTTCGTGCTCGTTCCCGGACTAGCCGACCCGAATGCCGTGTCAATTGAGTCGTTCAACTTCCCAACGTTCTACCTGCGTCATCAGAATAACACGCTGGTGCTGACGCCCGATGACGGCAGCGAGACGTTCGCCGCGGACACAACCTGGCATCTCCGCGAGGGGATCGCCGATCCTGAGGCAGTGTCTTTCGAGTCGTTTAGCGTACCGGGCAGCTACATCGGGCAGATGTTCGGCGTGTCGGCACTCGTGCCAATCACCGACAACAGCCCGACCCGCGCCCGCGAGGACGCGACGTTCTTCATCGTTCGTTGACTTGGACGGCTTGAGGTTCCTAAGGGCGCAGTTCGCTGCGCCCTTTTTGATTCACGTTACTCCACGCCCTGACCTTCGATGGAAGGCCAGCCATCGGCATCCCACACCAGCGGGTCGATGCGCAGCACCGGTTGTCCCGTGCGCCGATACGCATAGGCGTGGTAGGCGATGTAGTCCGTCCCGTTCTCGTCATGCAGCACCGAACAGTGACCAGGCCCGCGATATTCTTCGGACTGGAACGTGACCTGCGTGCCACCGCTATCCATCATTGCTACACCTTCCCTATCGACATAAGGCCCGGTGATGGTCTCCGAACGTCCGACCATCGTGCGGTAGGTGCTCTGTAATCCCTGACAGCATTGATCAAACGAGACGAACAGGTAGTAGTAACCGTCACGCCAGGTGATGAACGGCGCTTCTATGGCCGTTGTGCTGTTCAAGCGCGAAGCAATGGAATACAGCGTCTCATCTTCGGTCGACAGCTTGCCGGTCGCGTAATCAATGCGGCGCATCTTGATGCCGCTCCAGAAACTGCCGAATGCCAGCCACGGCAGGCCATCCTGATCGATGATCAGGTTTGGATCGATGCAGTTGTAATTATATGAACGCTGCGACTCGATCACCAAGCCCTCGTCAACCCACTCGTAATCATCCCGCTCGTTGTTCAACGTGACGTTGGTCGCCAGACCGATGACCGAACGGTTGCTGCCAAACGTCGAGACGGAGTAATACAGGTGATATTTGCCGTTGAAGTACGAAATATCGGGTGCCCACATATCTTGCTGATTGGGAATTGCCGCTTGCGCCCAGTCCGGGAAACGGGTGAAGACGGACTGAGGAAATGCCCGCGTCCAATCTACGAGATTGGTGGATTTGCGATACGGAATACCCCTGCCCGTATAGAACAAGTAGTAGGCGTCTTCGCCGCGGATGATGACGGGATCGTGAACATACCCTATGCTGCCCGTCACTTCGAACGGCGCGGTCGGCGGGGCTTCCGGCGTCCGCTCTTGACCGAATATGACTTGCGGAAGTGCAAGTCCTGCGCCTAAAATCGCACCCAGCTGGACAAACTGACGACGGCTAAGTGTTTTGCTCATGCAAGATACCTTTTCTATTTTATGAAATCGAATACCGTTAATCGTATGCGGGTTATTTTACGCGTTTCAGTATAATTCCACAAACAGTTTAATCTCTGCATCCAAAAGGAGCTTTCCATGAAATATCAGCCTTTGGGTTCCACCTCTTTGCAGGTGAGTTCGCTGTGCCTCGGCGCGATGTACTTCGGTACGAAGAATGATCAAGCATCATCGTTTCGTCTGCTCGATCAATATGTAGCGGCGGGTGGCAACTTCGTCGATACCGCCAACATCTACTCCCATTGGGTGAGCGGCTGGCGCGGCGGCGAAAGCGAAACGCTGCTCGGCGAATGGCTGCGCGCCCGCGGCAACCGCGACCGCGTTCTGATCGCCAGCAAGGTCGGATTTCAGTATGGCGATGTGCCTAAACGCCTGCGCGCCAGCGATATCGAGGCCGAATGCGACAAAAGTTTGCGCCGCCTCGGCACCGATGTGATCGACCTCTACTATGCGCACGTCGATGATCGCACGACCCCGCTCGAAGAAACGCTCGACGTGTTCAATCGCCTCGTGCAGGCGGGCAAAGTCCGCTATATCGGCGCGAGCAACTATCTGGCGTGGCGGCTGGAAGAAGCGCGCTGGGTCAGCGCGACGCACAATTGGCCGCAGTACTGCTGTGTTCAGCAGCATTACACCTATCTGCGTCTGCGCCCGGGAACGAACGTCAGTCCGCAGGAGATGGTCAATGATGACTTGCTCGACTACCTGAGTGCGCACAATCTGACACTGCTCGCCTACAGCGTGCTGCAATCTGGCGGCTACACCCGCGCAGATCGCTCGCTCCGTTCGGAATTCCACATGCCGGATAATGATCGTCGTCTGGAAGCCCTACGCGCGGTCGCGGCTGAACTGGGTGCAGGCGTGAATCAGGTCATTCTCGCGTGGATGCTCCAGCGCCAGGTTATCCCGTTGGTCGCTGCCAGCACCGAAGAACAGCTCGCGGAAAACCTCGATGCGCTCACGGTCAGCCTGAGCGCCGACCAAATGGATCGCCTCAACCGCGCCGGGACAGAATAACCCTCTCTGGTCGGCGCAGGCGCGTGTCGGCGCCGACCCCTTTACGCCCCACGCTCCCAAAATCGGGTACAACTATAGGGGTATTGGTCGAGTCCCCTGAGCAGGTCACGCATGACACGCAATCACGAGATGTTCCCGGTCATCATTATCGGTGGCGGACTAGCTGGTCTGACCGCCGCGCTGCACCTCGCCGAACGCGGCCTCACGCCGCTGGTGCTGGAAGCCGATCAGTTGTGGGCGGGTGGGCGGTTGTCCGGCGGCGATCCTGAAACGTTTGAATACGGCGGGCGCACGTGGGATTTTCCCACGGAACATGGGATGCACGCCCTATGGGGCGGCTACGTCAACATGCGGGCAACACTGGAGCGTTTCCTCGATATCGAACTTGTCGCTTCCCCCGGCGAAATGTGGATCAACCGCTGGGGACGCGAGGTGCGCCGCGTGGAAGCCGGATCAGCCGTCCGGTCGCGCTGGCTGCCTGCGCCGTTTCACTATTTGCAGCTTCTGTTTCGTCCGCGCTTCTGGACGACGATCACCCCGCTTGACTTTCTATCGCTGCCCGGTTTCCTGGTCAGTGTCCTGCTGACCGTCGGCTTTGATCCGCTCCGCGAACGCCGTCCGCTTGACGGACTGATGATGGATGAGTATTTCCGGGGCTGGACGCCCAACCTCAAAGCGACGTTCATCGGTCTCGGCAAGAATCTCCTCGCCGCGCCCGCCGAAGAAATCTCACTGACGGGTTTTATCGCGGCGATCCGCTTCTTCACCATGCTCAATCGGGAGGCGTGGCATCCCTATTTTCTGCCCGCTGATGCGCACACGGCGCTGATCGCGCCCATGATCGCCAAGCTGGAAGAACTCGGCGGCGGCATCGTCTACGGCGCGACCGCGCAAAGTTTGCACCGAACTGAATCCGGTTGGCGGGTGCGCATCGACGACGCGCGCCGCGGCCAACGCTCCGCCGAAGCCGAACATGTGATTCTCGCGCTCGATCCGCCTGCGGCCGCCGAGGTGCTCAGGGCAGCCGCAGACACAGCGGACGTCGCCGCGAACATTCGTTTTCCGGGGGGCATCCATACCTCGACCGTGCGCCTATGGTTCAACAAAGCGCCGACGGATGCCATCGCCAGCGGAATGTTCACGGGGGATTTCGCGTTTGACAATTACTTCTGGCTGGATCAAATGCAGGCGCCATTCCGCGCTTGGCACGCGGCGACGGGCGGCAGCACCATCGAAATGCACCTGTACGCGACCAGCAAAGACAATGATCAACCGGATAACATCCTTATCTTGCAGGGCGTGAACGAGGTTGTGCGCACCTTCCCGGAACTGCGCGGCGCCTTCGTGCATGGGGCGGTGCGGCGCAACAGCAAAACGCAGACCATCTTCCGCGTGCCAACCGATGACTGTCTGGCCGTACGCACACCGCTGCCCGAAGTCTACGCTTGTGGGGATTGGATCGATTGGGACACACCGTCGCTGTGGATGGAACGCTCCTGTACTACGGCGATTGCCGCGGCGAATCAGGTCCTCTTGGCCCGTGATTGTGAACCCTTCCCACTCCTCGATCCACCACCACCCGGAGTCGTCGCGCGGCGGTTGGGTCAACTGGTAGCTGGGGGGCGCAAACTTATCGGTCGGCCGCTAATCGCGCTGCGTCGGGGACGCAAACAGCGCACAATTGGCGCCCGCTGATACCGCTACTCATTCACGGCAATCGGCAGTCGAACACAGAAGCAAGTACCTTGTGTCGCCTGATTGACGACCTCGATCTGGCCGCCATGACGTTCGATGATCCGCTGCGCGATCGGCAGACCCAAGCCAAACCCCGGCGTGCTGTGCGCTGCATCACGCCGCCAGAACGTCTCGAAGACGTGGCGCAAATCGTCATTCGCAATGCCGATCCCCGTGTCGCAAAACCAGATCAACACGTGCTCGGCATGGACTTGCACAGTGACACTCACCTCACCCTCGGGCGGAGTGAAGCGATAGGCGTTATCGAGGATCTGGTGGAAGGCATGTGCGAGATAATCCGCATCGCCCACCACTAGTGGAATCTCTGCCGGACGGTCACAGCGAAAAGCCGGTTTATCGCCGTACTCGTTGGTGATATGCGCCGTGCAAGCCGATAGCAGGCTAACGAGATCGATCGGCTGCTTGGCCTGAATTGGGCGCGTTTCCAAACGAGCCATCAACAGCAAATCATCGACCAACTGCGCGAGCAGGTGAACCTGCGTATCGATCTGTGCGACTTTTCGCTGCTGCCATTCGATATCCGATGACCGCAGAACGAGATTTGCGCTGGAGACGATAACCGACAGCGGTGTGCGAAATTCATGCGCAACATCCTGGACAAAGCGGGTCAGCAGGTGCGCGCGTTCTCGTTCCAGCGTCAGCTCAAAGGTTTGCTGTTGTGCCAGTTTACGAGCACTGATTTCACGCACAATGGCTTGAAAGTATTCCGCTTGGCCGTCGGCATCCAGTACCAGTTCAATGTTGACCTCTACGGGAAACGGTGTGCCATCTTGGCGTTGGAATGTCCGTTCATACGGGGGAAGATGTTCACCCAAGCGCAAGCGGCGGAAAACATCCTCGGCATTGGCAACTTCACCCGGGTCCACCACCTCACGATAGTTTAGCGCGGCCGTCTCAGCGAGTGAGTAACCCAGCATATCGGCGGCGCGCTGGTTCGTTTGCAGGTGATTTCCGTCCAAGTCAATGAGAAACACTGCATCATTGGACTGGTCGAAGAGCGCGCGATACTGCCGTTCGCTCCGAGCCAGTGCCAATTCAGCTTGCTTGCGGGCCGTGATGTCGTGCTGTACCCCGACGAAATGCGTGACTTTGCCAGACTGATCCAGCACTGGGGAAATATGCACTTCATTCCAGAACATCGAGCCGTCTTTGCGGTAGTTCCGCAGCACGGCCACAGCGGGTTCACACTTGGCGATCGCTTGTCGAAGAATTTGCCGCCCCTCTTGCTGCCGATCTGTTCCTTGCAGGATGCGACAGTTTTGACCGAGGATTTCTGCCGCGCTATAGCCCGTGTTCCGCTCAAATGCCTGGTTGACGAAGACAATAGGCATGTCGGCGCGCTGCACATCGACCATCAGCATACCAAACGGGCTGTGCCGAATCATCTGCTGCTGCATCCAAATAATACTGTTGAGGGTAGCGGAGTGCTGTTCAGGTACAGTTTGAGGCATACGTTGGCGACGCCGCACAAACAGGCGGGTTAGTGGTCGGGTAGAGCGGGTCATGGTGATCCTGATTGCGCTCAATTCAACGAGCACAGAGCAGAGAGCTTTGTTGACCGTATCGGATCGAGCTTGTCGCTAGCGAATTGCCCCGATTATAACATGATGATCGCTTGAATTCACTTAATTTTCCAATGACGACAAACTTGACTCCCCGTGTAGAGTGTAAGCGTCGCGCCGTCTACGAGTGAGCAGTCGCCGTGAAGTGTTGGCCATCGCGCTCGACGCGGGTGACGTGGGTCAGGCCGGTATAGGCGAAGACCGTCACCTCGTAATCGATCGACTGGTGCGCGGTAAGGATCGTCTGGCGACCAGCCGCGGCGGCCTGTGCAAGGTTGACCGGAGAGCCCGTCCACGGCTCAACCGCCAGATGATAGTGATTTCGCCAGCCACCAAAACTCATCCACAGCCATAAGGACTTGAACACTTCAGCAGGATATACCAGCGCTATCCCAACCTGACTCGCCTGGTCGGTCAGCGCGAGCCAACCCGCTGATGATTCAATTGCATAGTGTCCTGCAGAGGCGTTGACTTCCGATGGCGGTATCTGCCGCATGTCAACCGAGCCAACGGTTGTCGGCAGGTGCGGCCATTCATAGAACTGTCCCACTTGACCGACCTGCTCGGACGAAGCGAGTTCGACCAGCATACGGGAGGGCGGCAAATCCAAGCGATGGACTGGGCTGATCACGAACAGCGGGTGGATACCCCACAATAGATCGACAGGCTGCGGGGCGAGGTTAGTCAGGCGGTAGCGGACGTGCAGCTCCGGTTGATCGTCTGCCACCGTCAGCCAGCGTTCCAGCTTCACAGGCGTGATCGGCGCGGTGACGCTGGTATACAGGCTCACCGATCCATCCTTGGTCGGCGTTATCTTCCAGTCCCACGGCAATCCCCACAGCTCGCCATGATCGGGGACTGCCTCGCCTTGGTACGTGCAGGCATCGACGGTCGGCAGCAGATCATCCCACCCGCCCACCAGATTGTCGTCGAATGAGGTACCGAAGGGAATCAAGCGTGGATTTGCGCGCGGATTGTGCCACAGGAATTCGGTATCACTCGGCTTATGGACGAGACTGTAGATGCGTCCGCCCGTCTCCGGCAGCACGACGACGCGCAGCTGTCGATTTTCGAGCATGACGGCGCGCACGCCGTGGTAGTGCCAGTGCGGGTCAACTGTCGCCGGCATACATCCTCACAACGCGGGTGTTTTATAGAGCGTTTGGCCGCTCACCACAATCTCGGCATCGACGAGGTACTTCTTGAGCGCCGCCAGATTCGGTGTGAGGCCCAAACCGGGACGATCCGGCGTGTTGATATTCCCGTTCGCATCCGGCAGCAGATGTTCGGCCGTCATTTCATAGGCGAGCGACTTGAGTTCGACCGGATACTCGCACAACTCATGATCGCCCATCCCCACATACGGCTGGAGCGAAGCGCTCAACGCCAGATGCGATGTGAACGTGTGATTGATGAAGCGCACACCGTGGGCTGCGGCATACTCAGCAACCCGCTTGGCCACCGTAATCCCGCCGATGCGTCCCGTATCGATCTGTACGTAACCAATGCCCGCGTAATCAATCATGTGCCGCGCCAAGTGTTCGTTATGCGCCCCTTCCCCACCGGCGATAAAGATCGGCGCACTGACCGCGGCCAGCGCGCGATAGGCGTGATACGCGCCGGTGTGGAACGGTTCTTCCAGCCAGTACACGCGGGCTTCTTGCAGCGCAGCTAACCGCGCTTCGGCCAGTGCGAGATCATCGGCCCAGACTGTCCCCGCATCGACGCACAGCAGCCCATCAGCGCCTAAACCCTCGCGCGCGGCCAACACTTGATCGCGATCCGCCTGCGGTGTCGTCTTCCCGAACGATCCCCAGCCCAGCTTGACTACGCGAAACCCCCGTGCCCGTGTCGCCCGCACTTTGTCGAGGGTCTCCTGGGGCGTAGCGCCGAACAACATCGAAGCGTAGGGTGTCTTAGGGTACGCCTGCTCATAGCCAAGCAGTCGCCATACGGGCTGCTCGTAGCGCTGTCCGAGCAAATCCCACAGCGCGATGTCGATCCCCGACAGCGCGTGATCGGCTTGCAGCAGATCCATGCTGTTCTGGTGCACCTGCTCATGAATACGCGCGATATCTTCGGGCGAGTCCAGCGGCGCACCTAACACAGACGCCAGCACGGGCTTGCACGCACTGTGCGACATGGGACAGATCATCGACGCGATCGTCACGAGTGGCGCGGCTTCACATTCGCCCCAACCGATATAGCCCCCCGCGGCGACCCGGACGAGCAGCGCATCCTGACTGCCATCGCCAATATCTTCGACCTGCGGCATCGCGAAGTAAAAAAAATCGACCGCTTCTATTTTCATCCAAACGTCTCGCTAAAAAGTAATCGTCAACCCGCCATCTACGGTGATGACTTGCCCGGTAATATACGCTGCATCTGCTCCCGCGAGGAAGTACGCCACACCGGCGACCTCTTCCGGTTGCCCCGCGCGTTTCAAGGGGAGATGATGCCCCTCAACGTAGTTTTGACGAAACCAGGCGGAGTCCAGTTCGTTCTCGCCATCCGCTTTGATACTCATCGGCGTACTGATAAACCCCGGCGCAATGGCATTGACCAGAATATTACGCGGAGCGAGTTCCAACGCCAAACCCCGACAGTACTGGTTAATAGCCGCTTTCGCCATTGCATAACTTGATGAGCCGTTCTCCGCGCGTTCGCCGTGAATTGATGTGATATGAATGATCCGGCCCCCCGTGTGCATCAAGTTGACTGCCAACCGGGTGATGTAAACCGCGCCGTTGAACATTAGGTCAAACGGTTTGCGCCACTCTTCGAGCGACGATTCAATCGCGTCCGCTCCCATTGACACGCCCGCGCTGTTAACGAGTGCATCCACTGTGCCCCAGTCGGCGCGCAGCCGGCTGTCCAGTCGTTCGATAACCGCCAGATCCGCATAGGATCCGGCACAGACAAGATGGTTTCCGGGTTGAAGCTCACCGCGCAGATCGTCCAATAGTGCCGCGCGCCGCGCGATCAGGCAAACGTCCCACCCTTCACGGGCAAAACGGATAGCTGTCGCGCGGCCAATGCCAGACGATGCTCCGGTAACGATTACCCGCTTGCGTTGGTTCATAGTGACCAAGCCTCACATTTGACAAATACCGTGATGATCTATACACTAACTCATGCTGTCATTTGTCGCAAGCCACAGGACAAAACTCGTGCCCAAAGATTTGGTCACTGCCGAGGAAATCCAGCAAGCCATCATCAATCGGATCATGCGTCGCCAGTACGAATCGGGCGATCGCTTGCCTTCGGTGCGCGATATGGCTCAGGAATTAGGCTCGAATCGCAACACGGTGAACAAAGCCTATCAGATGCTGGCGGAAATCGGCGTGGTCGAAAGCCTCCCGGGAGGCCGCAAAGGCTTCCTCGTCAAAGAGATCGCGGAAACCGGGCCTGAAGGGGAATTCAGCGCGTACTTCTATCAGCAGGCCGTGCGGTTGGCGTGGCAAGCCCTTGCGGCAGGCTTGACAGCTGAAGATACCTTGCAACATATGAACAACGCGGTGGCCGATGTATTCGATCTGGGCAGTGTCCGCATCGCCTTTTACGAATGCAATGCGCATGACAGCACGGAGATGGGACACTACCTGAGCCGTGCGCTCGACATGGATGTGCACTGCGGCGTTCTGACGGAGCTCACTACCGATCCGGAGGCCATCGTCGAGGACTACGATCTGATCGTAACGACCTTCCATCACCTCTCGGAAGTGGTCGAACAGGTGGGACGCGCGCGTGATCATGTAGTTGGCATCGATACACGCATCACGCCGGACACCATGCTCAAGATCGCTCGCCTGCCCAAGCCCAACATCGGCTTGATCGCGACGCTGCAAACTACTACCCACATGCTCAAGCACATCCTGTACAGCTACTATCCAGATCGCAGCATTCAGGCGGTGACCATCACCGATCTCGATGCGGTCGCTGCCGCCGCCCGCGCCTGCGATCATCTGGTCGTCACCCACACGTGCGCCGAACAAGTGACGCAGCTGACCGGCAGAACACCCGATGTCGTCGTCAATTTCCAGATCGACGAACAGTCGATCTTATTCCTGAGCCGCCGCGTCCACGAAATCCAGACGCACAAAACGGCGGCACTCCATCCGGCTACACAGGTTTGAGGGGAATCCATCCGCCAACATAACCGGGCAGCAAATTAAGCGTGATTCTGAAATGGGAGTACATTATGTTCAAAAGTCGTGTTCGTATTCACATACTGTTGTTGTGCAGCCTACTGCTGGTCGCCGTCGGTATCGCACCCGTAGCCGCTCAGGAACCTGTGCACGTTGTGTTCTGGGACAACCTGTTCGCCATTGTTGAAGATGGCCCCCGCGAAGAGCAGTTCATCCTGCGCGCCATCGATATGTTCCAGGAAGAATACCCGAACATCATCATCGACCGCGTGCATCAGGCGCCGGATCTCGGCACGTTTGATCAACTCCTGCGGGCCGCCAGCATCGCCGGTAACGGCCCTGATGTGTTCAACCAGTTCGCGGGCGGCAGTCTGATCAGCTTCTCACCGTTCATCGAGCCGCTGGACAGCTACTTCACGGAAGAAGAAATCGCGCAGATCGTCGGTTGGGACTCGGTTCACGACAACTTCGACCCCAGCGCCCCACTGCTCGGCGTGCCCTACGGCGCAGGCTCGTATTTCGCCATCTACTACAATGTAGAGAAGATGGCCGAAGGCGGCGTCGATATGGAGAACTTCGTTGCTCCGGTGACGTGGGAAGAACTGATCACGCTGGCGCAGGGTATCAAGGATAACGGTGTGCTGCCCTTCGCTATCGGCGAACAAGAAGGCTACACAGGCGCGTGGGTCATGGCGACGCTGGTCGGTGGCCTGGCCGGCCCGCAGGTTTTCTTCGACATGCGGTCGCGCGAAGTGCCGATCAATTCCCCCGAATGGATCACCGCCTACAATGCTTACCGCCAGATGTACGACCTCGGTCTGACGAACGTGGACGCCGGTTCGACGCCCAGCGGCGAAGGCCAGCTCATGTTCACGCAGGGCGAATCAGCCATGTGGATTCAGGGCGGTTGGGCGAA
>CALKIA010000375.1 GCA_937988705.1 uncultured Chloroflexota bacterium
GCGCTGACGGGCGGTTGTTCACCGAGGGTCCGCCCGACCGCTTCACGACGGCGCGTGAGGCGGAAATGACGGGCTTGGAAGAGGCACAGGTGGGCGAACCGATCCGCGACATCACCAACGATGAGACGGCGGAACTGCCCGTTGTTCGTGTCCCTGCTGCTGACGCGCCCGAACCGGGGAGTTGGGACGAACTGGTCGCGCAGCAGGGTGATCGTGTTGAACCTGATCCTGAGCGCCACTACTGGCAGATGCACTATCGCCCGGTCGAAACGTCAGAGGGGGAGTCTCTGGGAACGGCGCTGTTCGTGACCGAGTTTCCGCAGCTACCGCCCAACTTCGATGACTACATCGAGGCAAACGGGATGGATGATTCGGTCTATCCGACCGAGGCGCGCACCTTAGAAATGGCGCACTTCGCCAACCAGGACGATGCTCGTAAGTTCGAGGCGGAATTTCGCTCATATCTGGTGCCGGGGCTGCACGACGGAGCGGAACTCGCGCCAGAAGTGGCGAAGCTCGAAGGGCTGTCCGGCGAGTGGGAGGACATGGACTATCGCGGCATTGTCGATTATATGAGCGGTAGCCGGACGATTCTGCGGGAACCGGACGACTGGCATCTGCATAATCCGAATGCAGAGCGGGAGGCGTGGGAGCAGGTCGAAGACTGGCATAATGATATTGACTTTTGAAAGCGAGCCCCGTAAAGGTCGGGGCTCGCTGATTGAAATGTCCGGGCAGAAAGTCTTTCTGTTCCGTACAAGGGATTCTGACACGACTACGACCTGCCTCAGAGTTCAAGGCTAGATTGGAGCGCATCGTATTTCTGTAATCCTACCTACCAATCGTAAGTTGATTTTGTATACGATCAGTATTCATAGCGCATTAACCTGATCCACATAGCTATCCGTTATATCTAGGAATCGATGCACAAAATTCTTACGTACATCTTGACTGAATCGCGCCCAAGCATCAGACTGGGTCGCTATCGGATGATAAAGTGCAATTGTAATACCTGTTCCTATATATCTATCTGGCACTTTCGCTGAGAAGAAACTGAGCGTCCCATAATCGGGGTGAACAATATCCACAAATGCTCGATCAAGGGACATCACTAACTCATCATCATCTTCGTATTCGGATAATCTCCACGCATTTTGGAACTTTTGGTTGTTCTTGAAGTATTTAACTATCTGCTGGTACCGATTCGTTGTAACATATTGAAAGGCCTCACCGCGAAATACCTTGATTGCCCTTTTAGGTCTATCATCAACTCTTCTCACCGCTAAGGTATCTTGGAATTCCTTCTCAAATTGTACTCTTAATAAATTCGGCCCCAGATCTCCTGCACGTAGTAGCGCAAGGGTTTCGTCAGTATAGCCCCACAATAGGCGATGGTAGTCATTGAATGCAATGAAATCCCATAATGCCGTTCTAGCATAGGCTGGACAATCCAATTTTGAAAGTATGTCTACCACATCATTTTGCGTCACAATGTGATGTTTGAGTGGATAGATTAGGCCAGCAACAGCAAAGAAATGGTGTTTCTGAAATTCAGTTAATTGAAGAACATTTGCGAGCGATTCGACGTATGGAGTTGGATCAGGATGAGTACCACTTTCGATTTTTTTGAGTGTACCTTCCGACATACCAGCTTTTGCAGCTAATACTGCTTGCGAGCATATTTTGTCATCATCTCCGTCGCGTAGCCGTTTGCGCAAGTACTTCACTAACGCTCCAAAATTGTTGTTCAATTTTACCTCAAGGCCTCACTTCCTGATGACTGTATAGTCAAGAATTTATCTGTTCTTGATCTATTCATTTGCCTTTTATCAATATAAATATATCACTGTTTGTGTAAAACCGTAGCCAGTTTCCAATTTATCTCAGAAACTAAAATCATAGAATGATAACAAGCCATGTGCATGGCGCTTCTGGCCAGAAGCCCTGATTACGTACCTAGTTACCTGTAGAAAGTGAGATAGGCCATGAAACGTCGTCTTTCGGTTCTTCTACTGATCGTAATGCTAGTTGTGGGTGGGCTCAGCGCAGTCTCGGTAAATGTGGCATATGCAGCCCAATGTTCTTTAAGCAACTTACGCGCTTGGGACATGGGCGGCGGTGTACCTTGGAATCGCAACTTTGTTATCGATGTTTACGGCACAACCAACAACAGCGGATATTTTCTTTACTATGATCCAACCCGCAGTAGTTGGATGTCTATTCGCCTAAGCTCCCACTATCTGATCAACAACAATACGGGTATTCGTTTCGGGGTTAGCACGAGTTGGGCGTATACACACCCCTGGTGGCAGTCAACCGCGTGGCGCTACGTTTACAACTGCTAATCATTGCAGCCAAAGTCAGGAGAGGAGGCTACATAGCCTCCTCTCGCCGTGCAAATACCCCACTTATCCTCACATTCGACAATGCACCAATCTCTACTATAAAATAACAGCCAATCAATTCATTGAGCGTATCCGGTTAATTTGTCGCTGCACTTTGCAGTTATGCTGTTCCTAGGCGCAAAACCTCGTTATCGATTCAAGTACTTACGCAAGCGACGACTGGAATGTATGGTGATTGTTCGAAATCTGCGTTTAAACTTTACCTGCGTACCTGTACGTTCAATTGTTCGGACATTAAGGACGATGAAGTGTTCAATCTCGACCCGCCCACCGTTGACCAGTTCTTCCGTCCACACCTCGACCAACGTCTCCAGCATCAACTGCACATCCCGGTTCTTCAGACGTGTTCGCCGTCCAATCTCCTGTACAGTCGCTTTCTTTGTCATCGTCATGGAGTCATCTCCAGTTTAGAGGCTTTGTGCCGTTTACGCAGGTCTTCCACCGTCACCATCTTCACTTTGCCACCGGTTCGCTGTTCGGTCTTCGCTTTCACCTCCGCCAGCTTCGCCCGCGCTGCGATTTCAATCGTAGATGGACCACCCGCGACTCCTTCCGCTGTGGGAACTTCGGCAGCTTCCGGTTCAAAGTCGTCGAAATCGATGCCTCGCTCCAGCAGCAGCGGCTCGCTAACTTGGCTGGTTGCCAGCCGCCGCTTCCAATCGTCGCGCTCGTAGAAGCGAGTTAGCCGGGCGTTCAGGATGACCTGTGTAGCGAACCCTGTCTCGACGTAGCGCGCAAAGATGGTGCAGTTGCCCACCTGCGGCGTGATGACCTCATCGACGGTCAGCAGCGAACGCTGCCGGAGGTGGCTGTTCGGGTCATCTTGGTTGGCATCCGTCGTCGCCGTACCGCTCGCCTTGCTGTAGAACTCGGCGGTGTCCGCATCGCAGCCGCCGTAGATCACCTGCGTCGCCAAACCGGTGAAGAGTGCCTGTGTCCCTTCACGGCCGTACAACATCTCGAACTGCCCCTTGGTCTGCGCGCCGATTAGGATCGAGATGCGCCGCTTGCGGACGAGGTTCACGTCCGCAACGAGGCTGTCGAGTTTGCCGAGCGTCGGGAACTCATCGAGGATCACGCCGACCGGGACGGGCAGCGGACCTTTATTGCGTTCGCCAATGGTGTCGAGGTCGAGCATGAGCTTGCGCAGTGTCGCGCCGAGATACGATGCATACACGGCGCGCATACGCCCCGGACAGGTCAACACCACTACCGTCGGTTGCTCAACCACCAGTTCGGCATCGAAATCGGATGCCGAGGTGTTGGCGCGCACGTCGATGGACGCCCACCCGGTCAGCGCAGTCGCTAGCGTCGCAATCACGTTTGAGGCGACCTTGCCATCCGATCCGACCGAGGCAATGAAGCTGTTCGCCAGCAGGGCGGCATCATCTTTCTTCGACTTAAGCGCCTGAGCCAGCGCCTTCGTATCGTTCATCGCGCTGTAAATCGCGCCGAGGTTGTCGAAGCGGATCAGGCAGGCGGCCAGCAGCGCGGCGGCGCTGTCCGTCCAGAAACGATTGTCGCCCTGCGCGGATGGCACCAGCACATCGGCAATCGCCCGCGCATCCGACACGTTGTCGATGCCCTGCGCCAAGTTGTAACGCGGTCCGGCAGTGCTGGTCGGATCATGGACGACGACCAAGTGACGGGTGACGGCAGCGTACTTAAGAATGTGGGTGGTGATCTCGCCCTGCGGGTCAGCGACGACGAGCGAATGCCCGTAGCGCATCCGGTCAGCGATCGCCGGCAGGATAATGCCCTGCGTTTTCCCGGAACCGGGACCGCCGAGCGTCAGAATGCCTCGTGATACATCTTCGCCACTCAAACAGAACTGCCCAGTACCCACATCGAGCCGCCGCTTTTGCTCACCCCAGAAAGCG
>CALKIA010000376.1 GCA_937988705.1 uncultured Chloroflexota bacterium
AGTTGACGCGCCTGGCCAATCGCTCCGCATTTGCGCTCGGGCGAACCGGATCGGTCGGGCATCATGGCAGCGGTGACTTCGCTATCGCCTTCTCGACAACCAACCGCACGTCGCACACGCCCGCCGCACGGATTAACCCGCCGCTGGTGCGCGATGAGGCGCTCGATCCGCTGTTTGCCGCCGTCGTGGAAAGCCTCGAAGAAGCGATCCTCAACGCGCTGCTCGCCGCGGAAACCCTGACGGGTCGCAGCGGTAACACGGCGTTCGCGCTGCCGAAAGATCGGCTGGTGGAACTGCTCAAACGGTACGGGCGGCTCTAGCCGTTCAACTTCTCCCCCGTCCCCTCTCCTTTAAGAGAGGGGAGGAGTTCTTAAGTCCCCTCGCCCAAGGGCGAGGGGGGATTTAGGGGTGGGGTTAGACAAACTGCCGATCCTGAAATGACTTCATGCTAGTCCTTGTTGTTCCCGCCTAGCGGATCGTCGGGTCGGCGATCCACACGTCGTTGGCGTAGCGCGACTCGCCTTCGATGACGAGGTTGGTCGTGTACCCGTAGCGGAACTCATACACGTTCAGGCCGTTGTACTGCGAGATCACCGGCTTGACCGCGTTCGCGTTGTTGTCGAACACCTGCAGCACTGGTTCGCACCCGGTCGCGTTGACGGCGGGCTGCGCGCAGATTTCCAGTGCGACCTGCGCCGTACGCGCCTGGAGATTGTCGAACACGTAGGTCACCCGCACGTAGTTCCACGACACGAGCTGCTTGGTGGACGCGATCGTTGCCGGGTCGGGCGTGGCGATGGGCGTCGTCTGGATCAGCACGCCGATCAGCGGGCCATACCCGGTCGGCGTCGGCGTTGGGCCGGGGCCGTTGCACCAGAGCGCATCGCAGTACGCCAGCGGCTCGCCATCGAGGGTCGGCAGACCGCGGAATGTGATCTCCGGGAGCGTCGTGAAGCGATAATCGAGGTACACGGCGAAGTTATCGCCGCTCACAAACATCATATTGGATGCGCCGAAGTTGCGGTAGACTGCGCGGAATTCGATGCCACCGGGCATGACGCCCATGTAGTCGAGCGCCGCAAAGTCCAGATAGGCGAACGCATAATTCGACGTCGCCATCAGCCGCTGTTCCGCCGCCTGATCCACAATGTCCGTCACGGGCGGGTTTTCCACCAGCGAATTCACGGCGACCGTGACCTGCGCACAGTAATCCGGCGCAGCGGGGTCAATTTCGCCGAGCGAAATCTCGAACGACGACTCCACGATGAACACCAGCGACCGCACAATCGGTTGGCAGCGTTCCAGCGAATTGACGCCCTGCCAGCCCGTCGGACGACGGTTAACGCCATAGGTTGTGTCGGCCAGCAGTTCGAGGTCGGCGCGGAGATTCAGGTAGGTGGTGGCGGGCGAGTTGGTGGTCGCGCCAATCCAGCCCGCCGGGCGGTTGCCCAGGCCAAGTGTGGCGTCCGCCAGCATCTGCATATCCAGCAGAATATCGCCCGTGAACGTGGGCGAATTCAGATCGCGACTGCCGATGTAGCCGGTCGGACGGGTATTCAGGCCGAGCAGTTCGTCGGCGAGCCGTTCAAGGTCGCCGCGCACCGCGCCGAGCAGTTCAATCGGGTTGGGCAGGTTGCCATTCGCGTCCGGCGTGCCGAACACGATATTGACCAGTTCGTCTTCGATCTCCGCCTGAACCGCGCCGCAGTAATTGATCGCGGATTCGGGCGTTTGCGGCTGCAAGCCATAGAAACTGCTGAGCATGGTCAGCGTGTTTTGCAGGGCTTGCGTACACCGTAAGATCGGGGCCGAGCCGCGCCATTCGGCTGGACGCGCTTCGCGTCCGAGGAATGCATCGGCGGACAACTCAAGGTCATGACGCACGTTACGGGCGATGATTTCGGGGACGGGCACGGTGGCGCCAATCCATTCATCAGGGCGGATGCTGGGGCCAAACACCGCGTCGGCGAGCTGTTCGTTATCGAACCACAGGTCAGAGACGATGGTTGGCGACTGGAGACTGGTGTTACCGGTCCACGTTTGTGGGCGGATACCGACGCCGAGCACCGCATCCGCCAGCACCTCAAGGTCGGCGCGCGTGTCGAATACGAGCAGTTCAAACGAGTTCGTTTGTGCCAGCGGCGCGGCACTCACCGACACCGCGAACAGGCAGAAGATCAGGGTAAAGAAAAAGCGTCGCATGGGCGCGTCCTTCTAAGTACACATCGCTGCGCTTAATTATATCCGCGCCCGTGCGGAGGACAATCTAGCCGTTGGTCATCCTTGGACGAAATACGTCGGCGTGACTGGTCGCGTGCCTAAACGCGTGACCATGGATGCGCCCAACCCCACCGCGCTGACCGCCCCGATGATCAGCACATCGGCCAGCCAACCGAACGGCAGCACGACCAGCAGCGTCAGTCCAACCGAGAGGACGGCACTCCCGACCACGGCGGCGACGAGCGGCGGCAGCCGATTTTTGGCAATGCGCTGCATGATCACATCGCCAATGACGAGGGCCAGCGTGATCAAACCGCACAGCATGAGCGCCAGCAGCAGCACCAGCGCGATCAAATACACGGGCAGCAGCAGTAAGCCGAGCGGCGGCACAAGCGCCAGCAGCGTGATCAGCGCCAGTGTGATGCCCACCCCGAGCGCGTACAGCGCAATCCCCACGCCCAGAAAGCGCGTCGGGCGCGTGCGCACCGCGTCCTCGATGTGGCTGATCTGCCGGGGGAAGGCCGTCACAGCGATGGTCGCCAGCCCCACCAGTGTGATCGCCGATAGTGAAATCGAGAGCGTCAGACCGAGCGGACTCAAGCTGACTGACAGCCCCAGCGTGGAACCGTCGCGCAGCGCAAGCAGCGGCTCAAACGGCTTAATTACGTCGTCTTCGGGGCACGGCGCGACGCTGACGGCGTCCGGAATGGTGATCTCGTCCACGCACGCGGTGATCGTGCCGAATTCCTGCGTCTGGCTTGTGAAAGCGGCGGTGTCGGCATTGACGAGAATATCGCCGTCAATCGTCCCCGCGACCAGCGCATCCGCGCCCATCAGGTTGACATCCCCGTCCACGACGCTCGACTCGTTGAGGCGAATTTGTTCGCCCAGCACGGTGAGCTGGCCGTCGATGTGCCCGTCGATGATGATTTCGCTGCCGATCAGCGAGACGTTCCCGTTGACGGTCGCGCTGCTTTCGAGCGCGATCACGCGAGCGACCACCACCAGATCACCGTCGAGGGATTCGTCGAGGCGGTATTCGTCGGTGAAAATGACGTTCTTGCCGTCCACGAGCGTCGCCGGGTTGAGGTACTGCCGGGCCAGCAGCGCCAGCGCGATCAGGACGATCACGATGGCGGCCAGGATGAGCAGATTGCGCCGTGTGTTCATCGCGTCTACTCCTGCTCTCTACGCCAGCCAAAGCGAATCAACCAGAACAGCGCCATGGGGATGAGTGCGATCATCACCACCGGCGCTTCGGGATAGGCATTCAAGACCTCCCGCGCTCCGGTGACGAGCGCATCCAGTGAATTCATAATCAAGGAGAGCAGCCCGGCGATCTGGTTGATGAGCGCCGTGAGCGCGCCTGCATTGCCCACCGCATTGACGATCAGCCAGCCTAAGCCCGCCAGCAGCGGCGTCAGCACCAGTGTGACCAGTGCCAAACCGAGCGCGAGCGCCAGCCCCGACGAGCGCATCAGATGTTCGGGTTGCAGGCCTTCGGCCAGCTTCGCCATAATTTTGAGCGCGAGTCCCTGCGGCGCGCGCTCCATGGGCGCGGCCCGCAGCAGCCGGTCGACATGCTTCAGCTTCTGAAAATCAGTCGCTTCATCCGGGTGTTCATCGATCCGCTGGTACAGCTCCTGTAAGGCATCCGCCTCCAGTTCGCCATCCAACGCTTCCTGCATTAGTCGTCGTCCTCGTTCGTTCGCCATTTACACGTTCTCCAATAGCGCCGTCAGCGGACCCGACGCCGTTTTCGGGTTGATCTTTTCGGCAAGAATCTGCCGCGCTCGGAACAGGCGGCTCTTGATGGCGCTTTCCGTCGTGTCGAGAATGTCCGCAATTTCGGTATACGAATAGTCATACCAGTAGCGCAGCACAACCGCGGCACGGTATTCGGGATTGAGTTCCTTGAGCAGTACCTGAATTTCCCGGCTTTGCTCCCGCATGATCGACGCGAACTCCGGTTCGGGTTCGTCACTGCTCAGGCTTAAAGCCGGCAGCGGATCGTCTTCAATTGACAGCCACGTCATACGACGGCGGCGAATGCGGTCAATGCAGTGATTGGACGCAATCGTCAGCAGCCAGGTTTTGAACGAGCGAGATGGGTCATAGCGCTGGAGGTTGAGATAGGCGCGGAGAAACGTTTCTTGCGCGGCGTCTTCGGCTTCGCCCCGGTCATTCAGCATCCGATAGGCCAGGTTGTACACCGAATCCTGATAGGTGTAGACCAGTTCCGCGAACGCATCCTGATCGCCTTCTAATGCGGCATGTACCCATTCTAGGACAACCGGATCGGGCGTAGACAACTTGTTCTCTCCAATCGACGTCTTCCTCTCGCCTTGCGTGGCTAGATTCCTATACGCAGCGGGATGGCGAAAGGTTGCGGGATTATACCGCTAACACATGCTTTTAGGATTATAGTGCTGGCTGGGCGTAGACCCTCGGGGAAGGCCTGCGGGGTGCGGATACATTAATCTCTGCTTGATTCCCCGATGGCAGCGCTCTTGTGAACAAAAGCACAATCTGTTGTTAGGATAGCACACAGTGTCATGCAGCATATCAGTCTAATGTCATATGTAAAGAGTGAGATCAGATGGAGGGATTGGGAACGTTTGCAGGAATTATGTCAGCCCAATCACTGCGCCGACACGCGCGGCGGAGCCACCGTAGGGGCTAAGTACGTAGCAGTGCGTGAAGTCGCTATTTCGGATTAGTGGGTGGGTTTTGCGGACGCGATAAATCGCGTCCCTACGAGAAAAAGTGTTCTTGTGTAGGGACGCCATGAATGGCGTCCGCCGTCCCCAAATGGACTTATCACGATTCTACCGAGCCACCAACATACCTCACCCGTCAAGGCGGTCGGGACAAGTCCCGCCCCTACAAACGATGTTCGTCGCTGTAGAGACGCGCTTTATCGCGTCCGCTGCGCCGGACAGCCAGAAGGCTGTCCCTACAACTTCAATCGATTTGCCGGACGCCGCCTTGAGGGTGTGCGCCGGGTTTACAGGAGACCCGCTTCGCGTTCGGCCTGCGTGAGTGACAGATCGAAGCGTTCCAGCCCCTGCTGCACCGTGTCGCGGTCGATCATCAGCGCCGGGCAGAAGCGCAGCGTGC
>CALKIA010000377.1 GCA_937988705.1 uncultured Chloroflexota bacterium
AATGGGCGGATTGGGGCGCGGGCCGTAATGCTCCCCGATGAGGGCGGGGACGTTCTTGCCGGTTAGGATGGCGGCCTGACCGCTGGCGCTCTGGGGTTTGCCGGGCATGTCCATGCGGGGGTCCGTTGGAACGAAAACAGCGCGTTCACTGATTTGATAGCCAGTGTCGCGCAGCCAACGGTGCCCGTTCGCCAGCGCGTCGAGCGTCGGCGTGGTGGCAGCAGCAAATGGGTTCGTTGTCGGGTCGTTCTGCCCCAAGCCGATCCCATCCAGAAAAATGAGCAGGATGTGTTTCATGTGGGACAAGTCCCCTTTGAAGGTGTAGCCGGGCTGCATGATCGCAGGTGGCCCGGCAAGAATGTGTGCATCCTATATTAACAGATAACACGAACGCGAATCAGCGGATACGGCTACGGCGCGGTGTTCGTGACAGATTGGGTTTTCGCTCGTTCAAGCTCGGCGTCAGATGGCGGATTGTTGGAACGCCATAGTTCGCTGCCGCCTGCGTCAAACAGGACAAATTCCGGTGAATAGGTGAAGCCGTAAAGCGTGCGCAGGTCCCGCCCGACGGCGGTATGAATATCCACGCGCAGGACGTTAAATTGATCGCCCAGATTGGCAACCAGCGCATCGACGGTGGGGCGCGCCGCCATACAGCCCGCGCAAAAGTTACTGTAGAACTCCAGGAAGGTCGGCTTGCCGTTGCCAATTTGCGCCTGCGCCGCGCTGACCGACCCTACATCGCTGGCCCCAACACTGAAGGCGAGAAAGCCGCCGGTGAAGACCAACGCCAGCACCAGCCCCGCGATCACAGTGGCGCGCCACGCCACCCGGCGCCAGCGCAGCCCAGCGAAGACGACGATCAGGGTGCCAAGGGCCAAGAGGACATAAGAATATTGGTTAGCTAGGGACATCGTTCGCCTATATCAAAAATGGGTTCGTCTGCCGTTCGTGCCCAATCGTGGTCATACCGCCGTGCCCGGACAAAACGCGCGTCTCATCGGGCAGGATGAGCAGCTTATCAAAGATCGACCGTTCCAGCACTGCCCAACTGCTCCCCGGCAAATCGGTGCGCCCGACGCTGCCCGCGAACAGCGCATCACCGCTGAACACGATGCCGTGATCACGCATGTAGAACGCCAGATGTCCCGGTGCGTGACCGGGCGTATACAGCGTCTCCAACGTGATGGCGCCGAGGGTAATGGTCTCGGATTCGGTGGTGAGCAGGCGATCTGGTTCGGCCGCTTCGGGATACAACTGCCCGATGAAGCGTAAACCGGTTTGCGGCAAATTCTTCAACATGGGGACGGCTTCGGCATGGAGATAAAACGGCGCGCCTGTCAGCTCTTTGAGGCGCTTACTGGCGAGAACGTGATCGAAATGCGCGTGCGTCGCCAGAATCAGCTTAATCGTCCAGCCCGCCTCGGTCGCTGTTTTGAACAGCAGGTCGGGGTCGTCAACCGGGTCGATCAGAAGCGCTTCGTTAGTCGCGGTATCCGCGACGAAATAGGCATTCGTCTGTGCCAGACCGAGCGTCACATATTTGATTTCGATACTCATGGAACAGCCGCCTCAATGGGTGCAGTGGTGCGCCTACGAATCAGACGCAGCAGTTCGTCCAATTCTTTCATCCGTAAAACCCACGCGGCGGCTACGAAACCGAGGACGCCCAGCACGCCTTGCACCGCGATCTGTGCGATGAGGAAGACTTTGCCGCGGTCCGCCAAGCCGAGCGTTGACCAGAGCGCGCCCACGCCGAGAATCACCGCCGCCAATACCAGACTCGCCGCCAGCGCCTTGGCCGCGGTGAGGAACAGCGAACGTTCTTCGATGCCGTGCCAGCGCCGCCGCAGCAAGATCAGGTTGATCGAGACTTCGACCGCGATGCCGAGCGAGTTGGCCAGCGCCAGCCCGCCCACGCCCATACTGGCGCTCAACACGTAGGCCGCGACGATGTTGATCGCCGCGCCGATGCTGGACGTGATGAACGGAATGATCGTGTTTTTGTCGGCGTAGAAGGAGCGCGCGGCGATTTCGAGGACGGATTGTACGATCAGGCCGAGCGTGAAGAACTGGAGCGTGCTGTACACGAAATCGGTTGCGGAAGCGTCGAACGCGCCGCCTTCCAACACATTCAGGAGCGGTCGCCCCAACACCAGCAGCGCGACCGACGCGGGAATGGTGACAATCAGAATGAAGCGAATCGCGCCCGCCATGGCCTCGCGCTTGCCGCGCAGGTTATCGACGGCGCTCAAGGCGACCAGTGTCGGGAAGATGACCGTTCCCATCGCCGTGCCGATCAGCGTTTCCGGGATTTGCATCAAGCGCCAACCCCAACTCAACGCACTGACCGCGCCTTCGCCCATCTGTGAGGCGAGGTTGTTCATGATCAACCAGTTGACGCTGAAGACGGCCAGCCCGCCGAGCGCGGGCAGCATCAAGCGGAAGATACGCCAGAGCGTCGGGTCGGTCAAACCGAGTTCCGGCGACCAGCGCGCTTTGACGCGGAACAGCCCAGGCACTTGAATGCCGAGGTGCAGCGCCGCACCGATCACCGCGCCGATAGCGACCCCATAGACGCCTAAGCTCGGCGTCAGGAAGACCACACCAATCAGCAGACCGACCGAATACAGGATCGGGGCGAGGGCGGGCAGCAGAAAGTTGTTATAGCTTTGCAGGATGCCCATCAGGATGCCGCTGATCGAGAAGATGAGCGTGCCCGCCAGCAGGATGCGCATCATGTCGACAGTTTGTGCCTGCGCCGCCGGTTCAAACCCGGTGGCGATCGCATTGCTGACCAGCCACGGCGCGAGCACAAAGGCGACGGCGCTCAGGAGGAGAGCGAGCAGGAACAGCGAATTGATGACGTGACTCGCCGTTTTCCACGCCTTCTGGTGTTCCCCTTGCGCGAGGAAGCCCGCAAAGATCGGGATGAAGGCGAACGACAGCGCGCCGCCCGCAATCAGCGTGAAGATCAGTTCCGGAACGCTGTTGGCGACGACGTAGGCATCCCATTCACTGCCGACGCCAAACGTACGGGCGACGATGAACTGCTGCACGAGGCTGACGACTTTGGCCGCCCCAAACGCGATCATGACGATCAGCGTGGAGCGGGCGAGCTGCCGCGTATTCTGAACCCCCATAGTTACAGTCCTGCCAGAGCTTGCTGCGCCGGTTCAAAGTTTGGATTTAGACGTAAGGCCACCTGAAACATCGAGTTGGCATCGTTGGCGCGCCCCTGCTCGCCATAGACACGACCGCGCCAGTAGTAGGCCTCTTCGATGCGTTCGTCGCTGTTGTTGATAGTCGTTTCCGCGAGGACGAGTACG
>CALKIA010000378.1 GCA_937988705.1 uncultured Chloroflexota bacterium
TGGGGAGAGAACGGTTCTCAAACGCGCGGGCGACTTCGCTCAGGTCAAATGGACGTAATTCTTGTCGAGTTACTGCTCCATCAGACGAGCATGAGCTTTTATGGCCGTCGCACGATGCGCCTGAACCTGCCGGGGGTGAGCGCGCTGACGCAGGCGCAGTACATCGCCGACTTTGAACTGCTGCGCCGTAAGCAGCCACGCGGCGAGGTCTCCGCTATGACCTTGGTCAGCCATGGCAAGAATGGCGGGAGCTACCACGCCCAGCAGTTGGCGCTCACGCTCGGTGATTCGATTGCGATTAGCGAGAGTCAGACGGGGCACAACCGCAAGTACTTCATCATCGGCGAAGCGCACAAGCTGCTGCAGGGCGCGACGCGCTTTGAGACGACTTGGTACCTGGAACCCGCGCCGGATACGGTCGTGGTCGGCGGGACGAACATCAATCCGTATGCGTGGGAAGTCGAAGACAACGTGCATGGCAAGCTTGGTGAGACGAGCTATCTCACGTACTAGGTGAAAAGAAAGGAATACAACCATGCCAGTACAAGTAAGTCCTCGGCGCGTCATTACTGTTGATGATAGTGGAATGGTAACGCGCGCGCCGACACCGCCCCGCCGCGCGCCTGTGACACTGCGAGGTACTGTTACGTCAGCACTCCCTAATCTTCCGCGTGTGATTCCTATTGACGATGATGGTACACGAGTTTATGTGCCCAATTATTCAGCACGCGGCAATGCGGTTGCACGGGTGGAAGCTGTGCAACCGGTCGACGTTTCTGAGGATGATACTCCGCTAGCACCCAATTTCTATCGGATAGCAGCATATGAGCGAGAGATTGTGAGTGCTGTTGCGGGTGTCGGCGGGGATCAGTGGTTTCTGCTTCTGGGTCAAAGGGAGGTTTGGGAGGATCGTGACTCGCTTGGCGGAAGAAACGCGCCCGTTCGCGCTCGTACATGGCGAAGTAGTCCTGATACCCTGTATGTACGTCCCGGACAGCGAGCTATTTGGGAAGATGCAGATGAGACTATCAACAGTCGGTATTCTGGATTACGTACTGAGGGCGCTAGCGGCGCGAATCGTCAAAAAAAGGCCAGTCATTTGGTTCCGTCCGTGCGGAAACCGCAGCAATTAAGACGAAGTACCGTGATGCCTCAGTCAGACGATCAATCAATAGAAGTTTGGCAGGGATTGCGAGATGCAGTCTGTGATGGTTTATGTTATGTTACTCACATTGTTAACGAAATTACTGGACGGCTGCCGCCAAGTTGTGGAGAACCATTCAACAACCTTTGCCATGGATTATGTGGTGGATCAAGATTAGCTGCGCGAATGACTGGCTGGGACAATATGGAAGAAGGTCATGGGCTCATTCACAGGATTATTTCTGTCATCGCGCACCAAGGTAGTGAAGATGTCGGTAGTGATCACCAAGCACCCTTAGATGCTATTCAAAGAATAATGAATGAGTGGTGGGGTGATTGGAGCGGACAGGGATGTCAGGAAGAAGCTGTCTGGGACACAGAAGCAAGTCAGGTGACTGATGCAGTGCAAGGGGCAAGGAATTGGACATATCACCCAGTCGTGGTTGAGGAACAGGAATGGGACTGGGGGTTTCTTGACGATCTTGACTCATGGCTGGCTGTGGGATTACGACAAGCTGCACTAGCAGGAATTGCCGGATATATCTTTTTCAGAGGTCAAGTTGCGGATCAGCGGATCCCGGATTAGTCTTGAAAATCATCTGAAGCGATAATTTAAACGAGAGTAACTGTAGCCAAGCAGGGACTACAGTTACTTTGTACACTGTGGTGCATATTTCGTGTGAGGGAAGCGCAATGTCCTATGCCCTAAAGGAACCTTTTCACAGTAAAGAATTTTCGAATTGGAGTGGTGTGTTTGAAAGCCTGAGCTTGGATGAATTCAACTCTATCGCTCTTTACCTCAGTTTTCCGTTCGCTGTCTCCGAACCTGTTCGGCAAGTGGGACGAGATCTCTTCATCGCCCGACTAAGAGCATACGGTCCAAAACCTCCGTTTATGGTCCCGAGACCTCCGGTGGATTCCAAAGTGGACTTTCTCGAAGGCATGCCGGAAAACCTCCCACTCAGTGACAAGACGAGACTAATATTCTCTTCTGCCTTTTCGGAACTGCAGGAACTAGGTTATGCAAGCACGGTCTACGACTGGGGAAGTACCACCCGGCTTACATACCCACCTAAAAATGTGGATGCGCTTCTCGCTTGGCATCTTTTACTTCGAAATTGGCTGATTGTGGAATTGAGAAAGGGTAGCGTTGACGCTCCAAGTCTTGACGTAGGGGCGGCGCAACGCCTTATGAGCCATGAGTTTGCTTCCAGAGTTCGTGCAGAAGAGCATAAACTTGACCTACTTGCGCCCACTAGAACTGCTCTGCAAACCATCATTTTGAAATACGAAGACGAGTATCTGGAGTTTAGGACGCTGGTCGAACGTCTTCGTACATCTTCAGCCAGCCCTTGGACCAACTTCTCACTGGGCTACTTTGCAACCGACAGTTGGCTGAAGAATGAGGGCTATTATCGGTTGACATTGGCAGAATGGCGCAATATTAAGAAGCTTCTATCAGCTTCAGAGATAGCGGTTTTGGAGCAATGGGCACGACAACACACAACAAGAAATCAATATAAGAGCCTGATTGTCCCGATGCCCGATTTCTAAATCACACATGGGTGACTTGCGTACTGAAGTCACCGTGCTGACCCTCGGCGACTCGATTGCCATCAGCGAGAGCCAGAGGAAAAGACAACCACAAGTACTCAGAGTCAGCAAGGCGCAGAGCGCTTTGAGACGACTGGATATTTGGAGTCTGTACCGTATTCTGTAGTCGTTGGTGGAGCCTTGCATACACAGGCTCATTGGAAAAAAGAGCGAATGTTCGGTCACATTATCTTTAAAAGTATCCATCGTATTCCATGGTTTTAAGCTGCAGTGAGTTGGCAGTCAATAGAATTCTTCAGTACTTAGACTAGAGATAAGGAACATAATCATGCCAGCACAAGTAAGTCCTCGGCGCGTTATTACTGTCGATGATAGCGGAACCTTGACACAAGCGCCGACACCACCTCGGCGAGCGCCTGTACCACCGCCGCGACCTGTTGTCTCGCCAGCACGTCCCAATCCTCAGCGCGTGATTCCTATTGACGATGACGGTACACGTGTATATGTGCCCAACTATGCAGCGCGTGGCAACGCAGTGGCAGTGACGACGTCGCTCGTCGCTGCTGCCTTTCCCGACAGCAATGCCGGAGCAACACGTTCACGCAATCAGATGGCAGCTCTTGAGTCGGAAACCTACCAAAGGTTTCGGGGGGCCGGGGCGGACGATAAGCACTTATTTGCCGGTCAACACGCCGTCTGGGAGGATAATGACTCTGAGCAAGAAACGATGCGTACTAGGCAGCTAAGCAATCTAGATCGCCAGTATCTGCGCCCGGGACAGCGAGCGATCTGGAGAGATGAGACTCCTAGGAATAATCTGCTACCAATGGTTGCTGGTTTGTCTAATCTCACTTACGGTTTCGGACAATCTAATCCATGGGTTGCGCTTACCGTAGGACTAGCTCAAGGGGCAATATTAGATCAGGTATTCGGGGTTCAGTTGACGGCAAATTCTGATTCAACCGGACAAAGGGCCACTGAGGACTGGAGGACTTGGTCTAATGACCGCATCAACATGGTGTTTCAATCGACTCTGCGTAATGCACAACTATACAATCGTGTTGCACAGGGAAACAGTTTTGGCCTGCCTAACAATGATGCTGCTTGGTTATTCAGGCAAATAAATGGTCCTCTTGAGATGCGACTTGAAGATGATTTGGATAACAACTTTATGGGGAAAACAACTAAGGGGGCGTTTGAAGTATTAAGTACTGGGACTACCCACTACTCTTGGGGTAGAGCTTACTCTGAATGGCAGACTAATGGCGGCGACCTTAGAGTAATAACTCCGACATTCATACAACTCACTCCAAGGGCTTTTGAAGAAGGCACGGTTAGGAATACCGACTTAACGTATCCACCGGGTTTCATTATTGACCACGAATATGGTCATGTAATGTCTACTAACTGGAATGCGCCAAACCAAGAGCCAGTAGGGCTGGCTTACACCAATATGATAGGCGGCGACGAAGCTCTAGGAGAAAACATCCCGAACACCGGGGCACGCTCTTATTCATACTATCCAGACTCTTTACCGCTCGATCTCCCCCTTATCCGTCATGAGTATTGGGCAGATGCTATCGCAAATGCGCAGCTTGGCAATTTCAGTACACAGGTCGGGCAACCTATGCGTCAATTACAAGTAGAGGCTGTCTTGTGGTCAGTAATTGACCGTATCATTACAATTCAGCAAAATGGAGATCAAGACTACTAAGCTGTAGTACCAAGGTAGTTTTCTCAAATGCATTTCTTGAGGGAACTATCTCGCTTTAAAAGAAGTCTATAGACTAGAATTACAAATCGTGACTTGCAGATAATGAGGATCATTTGATGATGAAGGCTCAGTTGGCAATTGTACTTGCTTTAGCCGGATTCTTGTTGATTTTCTCGCCTATAGTTGCGCAGGAAGCAGATCTAAACATTGAATGGACAAAAGTGCTTGATCGTGAAATTGACAGTCTTGCCGTCAGCCCTGATGGAAATCGAATGGCTTTCAGCAGTCGAGAAACGAGTACAATTGCGGTAATCGATTGGCAACGCGGAGAGAGTATTTGGGAAGTCCGCGAAGATTTGGGGAGAGATAGAGGAGTTGAAGCTCAGGTTGCTTGGAGTCCTAATGATCACTACATTGCCCGAATTGGGTCCGATGGTTCTTTAGCGATCTATTCCGCCCCAGATGGCACACGGCTTGAGCAAATCGAGGCGATACTGAATAACGTTCGAATTGCCTTGACCGAAACGTCAAGTGGAGAACTAGATTCTTTTACAGACTTACAATGGAATGCCGATGGAACGCAATTAGCCGTCATGGTGCGAAGTTACATTGTTGTCTTTGATCTCAGGGAAAACACGGTAGAACGTGTGGTTGATCCACATGTTGTACCGTCGTCGCTTCATGGTCATCTGTCCTCGTTCGCTTGGAGTCCGGATGGTTCCAAGTTCGCTGCCTATCATTTCAGAATTGAAGATGGTCAAGAAGCTTTCCCTCCCGAAGTTGTCCTGGGGTTTTGGGACAGAAATGGTCGTTGGTTACGTGAATATGAGTATAGCAGCGGGGTTGACAGCGATCAGAACTGCGTCAGGTACGGGGGAGAAATTTTCGAAATCCGAGGGCTAGGATTGATGGGGGGATGGTACGAATGGTCACCCAATAATGTGACTATTGCTATGATTGAGAGTGTGATTACACTAAATTATCAAGCCTATTCAACTTGTACATTGAACCCTGATGGCACCCTCACTGTAACTCAAGTTGGACAGTTTGCCCCTAGGTACATTCATTGGAGTTCTGACGGTGACAAACTGTTTGCTATAAGCATGGATTGTTCCATATATGTAACAACCGAGGGGGGAAGAGGTACAACAGACTTGGTAGCTTTTGATGAACCATGTCTTCTTAGATTCGCAAGTTGGAGCGGAGATGATCGATATGTCGTGCTAGGTACTGAGAATGGATTGTGGGTTGGCGAAGTAGCAGGATACAGTTAATCTTTCGATAAAATGGCTCATTTGCTCGCTTGGACCCTTTTTCCAGTGGAACGAATCTAGGCTCTCTGGAACTACCACGCGCAACAGTTGGCGCTGACACTCGGCGACTCGATTGCCATCAGCGAGAGCAAGAAAGAAACAAGTGTTTGTCCAGTTGACTTCTCCGCCGCGTTGATCAAGACTCATAGTATGCAATTGGACTACGCTCTCCACCTTAATAAACAGAGTGGATTTATCGTGGTCTTCTGGCAAAGCCTGAGTTTGCTCTCACCGCGCTTACTTCTGCCGTTCGTCACGGCAATGCGGCCATTAATGAAGGTGCGCTGCTACGTAATCGAGGGTGGCGGTGTCTCCCAGCCCGCATTGCGGAGTTTGGGCCTGACATACAGTCGGTAGGTATCTACCCTTGTCAACGAGAGTTATGAAGCCACTATCACCTACAGTCACCAATTCCTGAATGTCCCGACCAGAAAACCGGAATATTCCAGCGCTCAACTGGAATATTCCAGTCGTTTGCCGATCCGACTTTGCTATGCTGAATTCATCGGTAAAACCCGGAGCAAACGATGAACCGGCAGCACATCTTTTTTCGACAACTAAATAGCACGACGGGGGTGAACATCGATGCACGATGAGCTGCGCGATACACCTCTGCTCGCCGAAGAAAGCATCAATCTGGTGAATGTCTGCCGCCAGATCATGCGGATTGTTGCGCGTTTGGAAACTGAGTCTTATACTGATTCTATTGAACGCCGAACCGAGGTGGTGGAACACCCCGATCCGGCTGTCCCCGCGAGTGACGTTGACACTGCGCAGGGCTAGACGCATTGTACCCTATGCGCCTTGCTCTTGCCGATCCATTCGCGGGAGCAGGGCGTTTTGTTTTGGAGGCCGACAATGAAAAGGACAACCGAATCATGCCGCGTCCGTTGAAGCGCCTTGAACAGCCGATTGATCCGTACAAGGCGCAACCCTTGCCCTTGGGTCGCCCGGCAGCCGTCTACTACCGACAGTCGTCCGAAGGGCAGATTGGCAACATCTCCACCACCCTCCAAACCATCGACATGATCGAGCATCTGCTGGAGCGCGGCTGGTTACGCGAGAACGTTCACATGATCGACGCCGATGCGGCGGTCAGCGGGACGAAAAAAATCCGTGAACGTAAAGGTATGTCGCAGCTCTATGATCTGATCGAGGCGGAGCAGATTGGGCTAGTCGCCGCGCAGGATGTGGATCGCTTCTTCCGCGATGTGACGATGATCGAAACCAACCTGTTCATTGATGCTTGCAAACGGAATAACGTCCAGGTAATGACCCCCCGCATGGTCTACGACTTTGCGCACCCGACCATGGGATCAGCACACATTAAGATGTTCCGCGAGGAGGCGCAGCGCGCCGCCGACTATCTTGAGTACCAGATTCGGGGGCGTTTGGTGAAGGCGCGGCATAGCCGCAGCGCCGGTGGCATGTGGTCGGGACGCAAGATTCTCCCCGGCTTCATGGTGGACTGCCGCGCCAAAGTGAATGAGCAACGCAACCCTGATTTCCGCAAGTACAAACGCTTCGATCTGTATGCTGACGTGGCGCTCCGCTATTACGAGTTGTTTCGCGAGAACAACGGCAACTTATTTCAGACGTGGCGGTTCATCGAACGCAACGGTCCGTATTTCCCTGACATTACCGAGGGAATGGTGCCGGAAGGCTTCAAGGCGACGGATCATCTCGACCGTCGTTCGCTGGTCACGGGAAAATTGACTCCCTCAAGCACGGGACTGGAATACATGCTGGTCAATGTCGCGTACATCGGGCATTGGGTGCATATGGGAGCGGTGGTGCAGTGGAACAACCACGATCCGATTATCCCGCTCGATCTGTTCATGTATGCCTTCAACCGCCTGTCACCGACCGACTTTCACGGTGAGCCGAATCCGGATTATGTCCCATATCGCCCGTGGATCCGGCACGATAAGGCGGAACGCTGCGCCGAACCGCCGACCTACTCCGGGTTGATCTACACCGACGATTTGCCTACCCATCCGCACAAGCGGTTGGCAGGTATCTGGAATTCCCACGCTGAGAAGTACGAGTACCTGCTCAACGAGTATCCCTACCGTTCAACCGTATGGAAGCTGCGCGCGTTCATCCTCGACGAACTGATCGACGAGATGCTCCTAGCACGGTTGCGAGCGACAACGATTGATGAGGCAGCGTGGGCGGCGGCACTGGCGAGCTTTGAGAACGTCGATCAATCCGAAGTCCGACGGCTGAAAACAGCGATCCGGCAGGCAGAAACAGCGAAGGATAACATCATCGCCAGTCTGGGACTGCTCTCCAATGCCGAGATGGTCGCTCGCGCTCAAGCACATTTCGAGAAAGCGGATTACGAGATCGCGAATTTGCGCACGGAACTCGTACGGATTGAGTCGGGGAAACAGCGTTCGCGCTCACTGGTCGAGGCCCGTCCAGCCTTGGAACTGGTCATCGCGCGCTGGGACGATGTGCCGACCGAAGAAAAGCGGGCGCTGTTCGAGGCATTCGCCCAGTATGTGAAGGTCAGCAAAATCAGCCGCCATACCAAACAGGCCGTGGTGTACTGGCGCGACGGCACAACCTCACGTCGCAGCACAACCCACAAGAGTCTCGGCTATTTCTGGGAAGAAGACGATTTGGAAAAGCTGCGGGCGATGGTTGAGGGGGATGTCGATCAGTGGGAGATTCTGCGCGCTTTTCCGGATTACACATGGAAAGCGCTGCAAGAGCGCTACGCTTACAACTATGGGAACGGGCACTGGCGCAGCGAGTATGCCGGACACAAACCCTACGGGCGCTACACGCGCTGGCGCGG
>CALKIA010000379.1 GCA_937988705.1 uncultured Chloroflexota bacterium
TGCCCGACTTCCATCGCCATGCCCTGCGCGCCGCTGATCAGCTTGCCGCCGGACACCGCCCCGCCGCCGAGTCCCGTCCCGACGGCCAGATAGATGAAGTCGTCCACGCCGCGCGCCGCGCCGAACAGGTATTCGCCGACCGCGCCGACGTTGACATCATTCTGCACCTCGACCGGCACCTCAAATTTGAGTCCGGCACGCACCCCCGCCGCCAGCGGCACATCGATCCAGTGCAAATTCACGGCATTGAGGATCACGCCGTTCGCCACATCAATTGCGCCCGGCGACCCGATGCCCACGCCGACCACGTTGGCCTCGACCAGCCCGGCCGTCGTTTCGATTCCCTGCACAATCCGCCCGATGACCGCCTCCGCGCCTTCCAGCGGCAGAGTCGGCAGGACATGATCGGCCAGCACCTTACCCTGCCGATCCACCGCCGCAAACGCAATCTTCGTCCCGCCCAAATCTACGCCGATGACGATGTCCGAACTCATTTGCGCAGCATTCCCCGGTAGATACTCGGCGTCGAATCCGGAATTTCGACCGCGCCGACCGTCTGCTTATACCAGTCGATTGGGCCAGCCGCGCCGATGATCGCGTAGGCGTAACCCGCGGCGTACATGTCATGCAGGCACACGAGCAGCAGCGCCTTGCCGATCCCCTTACCGCGCTGGGCTTCATCAACACCCGTCGGACCGAAATAGGCTTTATATGAGGCGTCCCAGCAGGCAAAACCGACTAGCTGATTCTCGGCGGTGGCGATCCAGCAGGAGACGGGGCTGCGGTTGAACGCGACATCCGTTTCGCTCGCCCAATGCGGGCCAAACATGTCGCCCACCCACTGGGTGACGATGTGCTTCTCCGGGGCAATGCCGCGCCGGATATCGACATTCTGCTCACGAGTGCGGGCGAGATCGGGCGCGACATCGGGCAGCGCATAAAGTCTGACCAGCAAATCTGTCATGCAACATCATCCTGTCTGTAATTTAAGCGCGCTAACTCTAGCGCAATCAGGGGGTTTGGGCAAAGGCGAATGGCGTCGTCCAGAATCTTTCCGTCAAGAATTACGGTTTTTGTATCATGACAAATTTCACGTTATGCTTATGGTCGGGAATTTGTCTCCCCATAGATTGCCATGACTTTTCAGGATCAGATGAGTACACTTTCTGACAATATCCAGCGGATACAGGAAGAACTGCGCTTACATGATCGGGCGATGGCGTCTTCGAGCTGTGGCATCACGATCGCAGACGCGCTCGACCCGGATATGCCTCTAATTTACGTCAACGAAGCGTTCGAAGTGATCACCGGCTATCCCGTGCCGGAGGTCGTGGGGCGCAACTGCCGCTTTTTGCAGCGCGATGACCGGGAACAACCGGGGCTCTACACCCTGCGTCAGGCGCTCAAGCAGGGCGAAAACTGCACGATCACCCTCCGGAACTACCGGAAAGATAACTCCCTGTTCTGGAATGAGCTGTTCACCTCACCCATCTTCGACGCGGCGGGTAACTTGACGCATTTCGTGGGCATTCAGACCAACATCACCGAGCGCAAAACCGCCGAAGACCAGCTCGTCCTGCGCACCACCGAACTCGAAACCACCCTGCGCGAACTGCGCTCCACGCAGGCGCTGCTGGTGCATTCCGAGAAGATGAACGCCCTCGGTCAGATGGTCGCCGGTGTAGCGCATGAGATCAACAACCCGATCTCGTTCGTGAACAGCAATTTGCACAGCCTGCGCCGCTCACTCGCTGACCTATTCAGCGCCTATGGCAAGCTCGAAACGCTGATTCGCGCCGTGTCGCTGCCGGATATGCTGGCAGCCGCGGAAGTCATTCGCCAGGAAGGCGACCTCGACTTTTTGCAGGATGATACCGCCGATCTGCTGACCGCCTCGATGGAAGGCTTGGGACGTGTGCGCCGCATTGTCGAGGCGCTGCGCACCTTCAGCCGTTTAGACGAAGCCGAGCTCAAAGTCGTCGATCTGGCCGAAAACATCAATAGCACACTGTTGATCGCCCGGCTGGAACTGCAAAACCGTGTGGAAGTGGAGACGCATCTTGATCACCTGCCCGCCATCAAGTGCTACCCCGCCGAACTGAATCAGGTGTTCCTCAACCTGATCGTGAATGCCGCGCAGGCCGTCACGAGTCGGGGCAAGCTGACCATCAGCGGCGCAGAAGAACCCCACCACATCGTGCTGAAGTTCACCGACACGGGCAGCGGCATGTCGCCGGAAATCATGGCGCACCTGTTCGAACCATTCTTCACGACCAAACCCGTCGGGTCGGGCACGGGCTTAGGCTTAACCATTGCCTATAAAATCATCGTTGATCGGCACCACGGGTCGATCAGTGCCGAGTCAACGCCGGGCGTCGGAACAACTTTCACGATCCGCCTGCCGAAAGATATCGAAGCGAATTAGCGGCTCACACCAGCGCCGCTTAACCTGACAAAGGATACCCAGCTTGACAACCCCACAGCCGGAACGCGGTACGCTCTTGATCATCGACGATGAAGAAGAAATCCTGAAGGCGCTCTATCGCCAATTCCGGCGGGAATACACGGTCGTGACCGCCGCCAGCGCCGAACAGGGCTACCACTTGATGACCGAAACGCCTGTCAACGTCATCATCTCTGATCAGCGCATGCCGGGGATGAATGGGGCGGAATTCTTCGGCAAGATCAAGAATGACTATCCGGACGCGATCCGGTTGCTGCTCACGGGGTACGCGGACATTCAGGCGGTGATCAGCGCGATCAACGATGGCAACATCTTCCGCTATATCGCCAAGCCGTGGGACCCGGTCGAGCTGGACACCATCGTCCGCGAAGCCTTTGAACGCTATCATCTGATCGTCCAGAATCGCAAACTGCTGGAAGAACTCCAACAGTCCAATGTCATGCTGGAACAGCGCGTCGTGGAACGCACCGCCGAACTTGAAGACATGAACGGGCGCTTGCTGACGCTCAACCAGCAAAAAGACACTTTCCTCGGCATGGCAGCGCATGATCTGCGCACGCCGCTGACCGTGCTGCAAGGCTTTACCGATCTGCTGATGCATCCTTCGGCTCGCCCGGAAGACTTCAAAGAGTTCACCGTCATCATCCGCGAGACGATTCAGCAAATGCTGATTCTGCTGGATGATCTGCTGGATATTGCCGCCATCGAGGCGGGCAAACTGACGCTGCGCCCCGAATCGGTCGCGATTGCACCCTTCATCGACCGCCTCTGCAAGCTCAATTACCGCATCGGCGAGCAAAAAGGCATCCGGCTGATCACCGATGTGGCGGCTGATTTACCGCCGCTCACGTGCGATCCCCGCCGCATCGAGCAGGTGCTCAACAACCTGTTGAGCAACGCCTTCAAGTTCTCGCATCCCGACACGACGGTCACGGTCAAGGCGGCGCAGGTCGGCGGGGCGGTCGAATTTTCGGTGATCGATCAGGGGCAAGGCATCAAGGCCAACGAAATCGAGTTGGTGTTTGGGGAATTTCAGCGCGTGTCCACCCAACCGACGGGCGATGAAGGCAGCACCGGCCTCGGCCTGTCGATCTGCCGCCGCATCGT
>CALKIA010000380.1 GCA_937988705.1 uncultured Chloroflexota bacterium
CGGCGATCTTCTGGCGGAACTCCTCAACTTCGACAGTTTGCTCGTCGCCTTCGCCGAGTTCGCGCTGAATGGCCTTCAACTGTTCGCGCAGATAGTACTCACGCTGGACTTTTTCCATCTCGGTTTGGGCTTCGGTCTGGATTTTGCGCCCGAGTTCCAGCACTTCGATCTCTTTGCTCAGGAGCGTCATCAAGCGGCGCAGCTTGGCTTCGGTACTTTCCAGCTCAAGGATGTTCTGCGCTTCCGCGAGATCGATGCGGATGTAGGTGGAAATGGTGTAGGCCAACTGCAGCGGATCATCGACGTTGAGCGCGGACGAGATCAACTCGCCGGGGATGCTCGGCACCAGTTCCGCCAGCTTGGTGAACATATCGACGACGTTGCGCGTGAGCGCTTCGACTTCGAGCGACTCTTCGACCACTTCGGGGATCTCGTGGACTTTCGCCTTGAGATACGGCTCTGTCCCCGTAAATTCATCGACCGTGATGCGTCCCAAGCCCTGCACGAGCATCCGAATCGTGCCATCGGGCGCGCGGAACAAACGGTGAATAGAGGCCAGCGTGCCGACGCGGTAAATGTCGTCGGGGCCGGGCGTTTCCAGTTCGGCATCCTTCGAGGTGATCAGGCCGACCATGCGGTCGCCCGCGACCACCTCATCGACCAATTTGATGCTGCGCGGCTGGCCGACCGTCAGCGGGATGATCGTCTCCGGATAGACGACGACCCCCCGCAGGGGCAGAATCGGCAGTTCAGCCGGGATTTTCAGTTCCGTGTCGTCAGTATCTGCGCCCGTGCGAATTTCGACGTCGGTCAATTCTTCTTCGGTGAAGTCGTCGATCACGGGCGGCTTCGGGTTATCACTCATTGGTTTCCTCATCTTCTCCAACGACGCGAATCCGGTTTTCGGGCAAGCGCGGCAGCTCGATTTGCAAGAAGCCGTCCCGATAGGACGCGGTTACGCCTTGACTGCTCAAATTCCACGTAAAACTGAGTTCGACGCGGAAATCTCCATAATTGATCTCGACCTGATGATAAGCGGCATTGTGCAGCACGGGGCGTTCGCGCGTGCCACTGATGACGAGCTGGGTGCCGTTCAGCGACACGTTGAACTCGTTGGGTCGCATGCCCGCGATTTCGACAATGACCACGATCTTATCAGCAAACTCAATGACATCAGTCGGGGGTTCGAACTGGCGCCGCGTGTTCAGGCGCACTGCGTAGCCTTGAATCATCCACTGGCGTCCCGCCGCCGGATCCCCGGGACGCTTTTTCTCTTCCATCGCAAAAAACATAGACGCGTGTCCCCTTTCTTCTGACGGTATCAGTCTACTCGTTGATCGTAAAAGTCATATTAGATCGCGATGATGGGTTTCCAAGCGTGAAGATCGACCCCACTCCCGAACTCAGGGCGGGGAGAAAGATCCCTTTCGGATCTGGCGTAGGGTTGTAGGGATGCGCAACGGCGCGTCCGCTGTTTATGGTGAGCGTAGAGATCGACCCCACCCCCGGCCCCTCCCCGAATTCAGGGCGGGGAGAAAGATCACAGTTGGGTGCGCCGCGTCTGCAACCAAATAGGGCATGGCACGCCATGCCCTAACGGTAGTTGGTGAGATGAAATATCGAGATCTGCGGTGGACACGCCCATACGGATTTACAGCAGCGGGATAATGGAGGGGAGCATGTTCCCGTTTTGCACGAGCACGAACGCGACGATCAACAGCACGATGAAGATCACCGCCGCGATGATCTGGCGCATGCGCCGGGATGAGAGTCCGCCAAACTGCGCGTGAATGCGGTTGACGACTTTTTTCATCTGCTGTTCAAGCGGCGCATCGCTGATGATGATGGGTTCGGTGGCGGCGATGGGCTGTAAGCTCGGCGGCAGATCGGCGGGGAGGGTCGCGCCATCGACCAGCACGGGGATGATCAGCATGCCGGGTTGCTTGAGCCCTGCCTCGATCTGAATGCGGATCGGGTCTTTGGGGTTGGTGATGCCCTTCGGTTTGCCGACCGGGGTTTCACCGGTACCCGCCCAATTGCGACCGATGACGATCACCATCACATCGCTGTGCGCGACGACGTCATTGGCCAACACCAGCCGCGAGACCGTGCGGTCCGAGATGCGATCTACGTCGCGCAGGATGCTGCTTTCGCCAAAGGTCTTGACCAGAAACTCGTGCATGCGCCCGGCGATCTCGCCCGAGTCTTCGCGGCGGTAGCACATGAAGATGATGGGGTCTTTGGTCAATTTTTGCCGCGTTTGCGCACTGGGCCGCGGTGGCAAAGTCACCGGGGCGCTGCTGCCCGTCACTGGGGTAGTGCGGGCGGGGGTGGGCGCAGAAGGCGGGACAGCGTCCACGGTCGCCGGAGCGGCTGGCGACGGGGTAGGTTCGTTCAGCTTGATGGCTTCAACGGTGAGCGTCTTGTCCGTTTTGGGCGCGGGTTTCAGGATCGCTTCGATCTCCGCACCGACCGCGCGCGCGCTGGGAATGCGCTGTTCCGGGTCTTTTTCCAACATCCGTTTGAGCAGCTCAACTACCGGATCGGGAATGTCCGCGCGCAACTGGCGCGGGTCGGGCAGTTCATCGCCGAGAATGGCGGCGATTGTCCCCACGGCCGATTTATCCTCAAACGGGACGCGGCCGGTCAGCATTTGATAGAACAGCACGCCGAACGCCCAGATATCGCTTTTCTCGTTGTAGGTCGCGCCTTCGCAGATTTCCGGGCTGAGATAGGCGACCGTGCCGAGCACTGTGCCAATTTGCGTGATCATCGTCCCCGGTGCATCGCCGATGCGCGCCACGCCGAAATCGGTCAGCTTGGGCATGCCATCTTCCGCGAGCAGCACATTAGCAGGCTTCAGGTCGCGGTGGATGATGTTCAGACGGTGCGTACGCGCCAGCGCATCGGAGAGATCGAGCGCGATCTGCAGCGCCCGCTCGATGGGGAGTTGCGGCGTCGTTTTGAGCAGGCTGTCCAGCGAACCGCCGCTCACATATTCCATGATGATGTAGTGACGGTCGCCCTCGTTGAGCGTGTCCAGCACGCGCACGATATTCGGGTGATTCAGCTTGGCGAGCGCGGCGGCTTCCCGCCGAAAGCGTTCCAGCAGCGTCGGATCTTCCTGCACGATCTGGGGCTTGAGGGCTTTGATAGCGACGGGCTGCCCCGTGGTCTGATCAACCGCTTTGTAGACATCGCCCATGCCGCCTCTGTCCAGCAGGTCCGTGATCTGGTAACGGTTTGCAATCACGCGAGCTTCGCTCATGCCGCCCTCGAATTCTGTCGAATTATTTTGATGATTGTAACATGAACGGCGATTTTTCGGCGATTGTCGCACGCGCTTGCACCGCTTGGCCTACGGAGCTAAACGCGGGGGTACACTGAGCGCAAGATTTTTGTTTGGAGAGTCCTCGCCATGAAACGCATCGTATTCGCTCTGTTGCTTATTACGCTCTTGTCGGTCTCCGCCCCCACGCTGATTCACGCTCAGGTCAGCGCCCCATTTCGCGTGTATTTGACGTTCGAAGATGGCCCGACGGACGCCTACACGCCGCAAATCCTCGACCTGCTGGCGCAGTACAACGCCAAAGCGACTTTTTTCCCCAACGGCTACCAGATTGCCGGACGCGAGGCGATCATTCAGCGGATGGTGCGCGAAGGTCACGCCATCGGCAATCATCTGTGGATTGAGCCGCCTGTGTATTCCGGCGCGCCCGCTGAACTGGTGATCGAGTCGTATCAGCGCACCGAAGACGCAATCCGCGCCGCACTCACGCCCGATCTGCTGGCGATCTACGACGCGCAGCCCCGCATCTTCCGTCAGCCGGGCGGCGGCGCACAGCCATTCCCGGCCGAGTCGGGACTATCTGTTATCTCCTATAACTGGAGCGTCGATGCCGATGACTGCGGCTGGGGCGTGCCCGGCGGCGCGGGCGACAATTACGACGATGTGGTCATCGACAACCTCCTGAACACGCCGCGCTCGCTCGGTGGTGCGCGCTGGAATGTGTACGAACAGGGTGACGGCGCGGTGATCGCGTTCCACGACATCAACCGCGTGACGGGACGGGTGCTTCCCATGATTTTGAGCGAACTACAGGCGGCGGGCGCAACGTTCGAAGCGCTGCCGCGGCCGTGGGATGTCCCCGGGACAATGCCCATCGCCTTAGGCGCACCCCCGGTCTATGGGGATGGTGTGCCCGGCTATACGCTCGTCGGGGAAGTGCTGGATGCGGCGCGGATTCGGTCAATGCCCGCTTATGACGCGGCGATTCTCTTCAGTGCGGTCGCGCCGGGGACGCAGATCACGGTGAGCGGTCGTTCCGGTGAGTGGATGCAGGTGAGCTTTGAAGGGCAACTTGGCTGGATGCACGGTGATCTCCTGCATGAGCGCGGGGCGATCTCCGCGCTGCCACTCGTGCAGTAAGCACCTTCTGGTAGTTCTGTGCAGTGCTAGATGCAGTAGCCATAGGTTTAGCGGCTGCTGCATTTAGTGAGTCAGAATGTAAAATATTATTACATTAAATATTTGGTTCGTAGGCTTTGATGAAATAGTTGTACAATTAAGGGGAATTTTGCTTTACTTCACTGTGGAGGTGCAGCTATGTTTGCTCATCCCAGTCGGAAGCTTTTTCTGTCGGTCCTCGTGGTGCTGTTCCTTGGGTTGGTATTGCCCCCTTCAGTCGTGGGTCAAGCTGAGAACCAAGCGATCATTGACGAATTTTCAGCCTTTAACCCGTGTTCCGATCTGCCAGAAATCGTCCAGTTTGTTGCCACTTACCGGGTCTTTGCGCTGGATTCGACAGCCGAGTTCAGCACGGTTCTCAGACATTTCCGCCTTAACATTCAGGCTCACGGCGTGGGTGAGCTTTCGGGAACTGAATATTCGTATTGTGCGCAACGGTGGGCCTTTGTGGATGTTTCCAGCGATCAACCGCCTGTTGACCAGCGGATCACCATTTCCGGTGAAGTGATCAGTCACGGTCGGACAGCCAACTTCACCTTGCAAGGGGTGCTGCAGCTTGGTATGGATGGGGACAGCCTCAACGTTGTTCGGTTTGAACCCAGCAGTGCCAGCGAATGCCGGGCACATTAGCCCGGTTCGAGGCCGCGTTTCTGGCGGTAGCGGGCTTCTGACGTAACGAGATCGACGACGCCTGCAATCGTCGGGTCGGGGAGCGCGTTGGCTGGGAGGTCGTAGACCATATGCGACACCAGCAGCGACCCCCGCAGCCGCGCTTCGCCGACCTGCCGCGCTTTGACCGCCGGGAGCGTGAGCAGATTATCGGTGAGATCGGCAAACTCGGCGGGACGCATGGAGATCGTGAGCTGATCCGGGTGCGGTACGTCGAGCGTCAGCCACACCCCGTCGACCTCGGCGGGGTGCTCGGCATCGATCAGCTTGAGCTGTGTCAACTCGCTGACACGGGCGCGGGCGTCACTGGAAATGCTGACATTCGCGGCGTGGTAGCCCATGCCGTCGAACGCCAGCGGCATCGATAAACCGCCGCTGACGCCGCAGTGCCACACATCCGGCGCGCACGAGTCGCCCAGATCGAGCAGCAAAATGCGGCCAACCGGTGGCGCGGGATCATCCTCGCACACCGGGACTGCTGCCTCGCTGTTCAACGCGCGCAGTTGGCGGATCAAGGTGTAGAGGCGCGGCAGCACGTCGAGGTCACCGCGCAGACCGTAGGTGTAGAGGACGGTCAGCGATGCTTCCATACCGGCGGCCGTTTCTCAACAAACGCGGTCATGCCTTCGGTCTTGTCCTCCGTGCCGAACGCGAGATAGAAGTTGCGCTTCTCGTAGTCCAGCCCGGCTGACAGGCCGAGTTCTTCCGCCTTGTTGACGGCATCCTTGATTAAGCGCACGGCGACGCGCGGCAGACTAGCGATCTTCGCCGCCAGATTGATCGCTTCCTGCAAGTAGCTCTCCACTGGGTACACCCGATTGACCAGCCCCGCGGCCAGTGCTTCCGGCGCGGTCAGCTTGCGGTCGCCGAGCATGACTTCCATCGCTACGGCCTTGCCGACCGCGCGCGTGAGGCGCTGCGTGCCGCCCGCGCCGGGGATGATACCGATGCTGACTTCCGGCTGACCGAACTTGGCGCTTTCGGACGCGACGAGCATGTCACACATCATCGCCAGTTCACAGCCACCGCCGAGCGCCCAGCCGCTGACCGCGCCGATGATCGGCTTGCTGACACGGCTCATGCGCGACCAGTCGGTGAAGTCGTCGCTCAGCATAGCAACCGCCGTCTGATCGGCCATCTGCTTGATGTCCGCACCTGCGGCGAAGGCCTTGTCGCTGCCTGTGAGCACCATGGCGCCGACAGTGTCATCGTGGTCGAAGGCTTCCAGCGCGGTGAAGATCTCGCGTGTGATCTGGCTGTTGAGCGCGTTAAGGGCTTGCGGGCGGTTGAGGCGCACCAGCCCCACGCCGGGGACAGGCGTTTCGACAAGAATCATTTCGTAGGTCATCAAGTATTCTCCAAGGTGTGTTTTCGAAAGAATCGGAAACCCCTCACCCCCCGCCCCCTCTCCCACGCAAGCGGGGAGAGGGGAGGCTTGGCGATCACCGTTTGCTCCCCTCCCTGAATTCGGGGAGGGGCCGGGGGCGGGGTGAATGCTGTTACGGATAGCGCTCCATGAAGTCTTGAATCGCCGTGTCGATCACATCCGCTTCTTCCGTGCCAAGCGAGGTGATCACATCTTCGAGGCCGAGCTTCATTTTGTCGTAAGCGTCCTCGGCGGTCGGCTTGTCGGCGATGAAACGGGTATGCACGAGCCACCCGTACACACCACAGGTGATCGCAAACGGGACACCCATATGCGTCTCTTCTTCCAAGGTGATACGCGCGCCGTCCGGGCATTCCTCATCGCGCAGAATCAAGCCGCCTTCGGAACCGGTCGAGCCGAGGGTTTTGCCGTCTTCGTAGGTGATCCATTCCATGAGTTGTCTACTTTCGGTGAAGCCTCCGGCCCACAGACGCGGGGAGCGAGGCTAAGACTGCCGCTCAATATACCACTTGAGATACCCGCCCTGCTTGCCTGTGCAGGTCATCCCCAGCTTTTCGAGGATGCGTTTGGAGCCAAGATTGTCCGGCAGGCATTCGGCGGTGACGCGCTGCACCCGCAGGTCGTGCCACGCCCAATCGACGAGCGCGGTCGCCGCTTCAAAGGTATAGCCTTGCCGCCGGTACGTGGCTGAGATTCCGTAGCCCATCTCGACCATGCCCTGATTATTCGGTTTGCCTTTGAAGCCAATCGAGCCGAAGACCATATGATCGGCGTTGTGCTTCATCAGCCACAGGCCCCAACCGAGCATTTCGGGATCGCCGCGGAGTTGGTAATCGTAGAAACTGAGCAAGCCACGTCCGTCTTCATCCAGCCAATCGTCATCCAAACGTGCGCCCAACAGCGATTCCAACTGGCGTTTGCCGCCGCTGGCTGCCCGGGCGATTTGCGCGGGGCAAGCTGTCAAGGTGAGTCGTTCGGTCTGAATCTCGTACGTCATGGCTGACCCTCCGATCTTTTTAACTTGATTATAGATCGGCGTGTTTACTTTCGCCGTAACATCTTTAAAAATTCTCAACCGCAGAGGGCGCAAAGAACGCAGAGAAAGAGATAAACTCTCTGCGACCTCTGCGTTCTTTGCGGTTAACCGTTCTTCTCGTGCCACAGCTTGAGGAGTTCGGCTTCGCGCTCGGGGGCGAGTCCGGCGCGGCGCGGCTGATCGGCTGGGAGGGTCTGCTCAAAGGCCAGCGTATCCCGCACGGTGTCGGCGAACGGGCGGAAGGTCAAGCCCGCATCGACCGCGCGCTGCACACTCACAGCGAAGACGCCGCCGAATTCTTCCGGCACCCAGAAGGGCAGCTCCATGCCGGTGACCTGCTGCTCTTGCAGCCATGCATCCTCGACCCAAGTGAAAGTCGCGTTGCTGCCCAGCGCGGCGCGCATGCCCTCGACCCACTCGCCCCACAGGTAGGGCTGAGTCGCACCTGTCGCGTTGTAGACGCCGAGCGTGCCATTTTGCAGCAGGGTGAGTTGGAACGCACCGAGATCGCCCCCGTCGATCATCTGTACGGGGCGGTTGGGATGACCGGGGACGAGGACTTCGCCGCCCTGAGAAATGCGCTTGACCCAGTAAGTGAAGCGGTCGGTGGGGTCGTACTGACCGACGATCATTCCGGGACGCACGATGATGGCGCGTTCGCCGAAGATCGACTGGGCGGCCAGTTCGCACAGGACTTTCAAGCCGCCGTAGGTTTCGCCTGTGACTTCTTCCGTCGCTTCGTCGGTCAGCTGTTTGAGCGGCGCGGTTTCGTCAGCACCCGCCTGTACGGGGTCGTCATAGACCGAAATCGTCGAGATGAATAGGTAGCGATCCACGGAGTCTTTGAGCACCTCGCCTGCCTGCCGGATGGCGCGCGGAATGTAGCCGCAGGTGTCGATCACGGCGTCCCACGTTTTCCCTTTCAGGGCTTCATAGTCGCCCGTCTCGCGGTCGCCGTGCAGATGTTCAACCTGCGGGAAAAGATCGGCGTTGGTCTTGCCGCGCGTAAACAGAGTCACTTCATGACCGCCCGCCAGCGCCAATTCGACCAAATGCCGCCCCACGAAACGCGTTCCACCGAGAACCAACAGGCGCATGCTGCTCATCCTTTTGTAAAAGTTTTGAACGATGAGGAAAATTTAACTTGAAAGTGCGGAGAGGTCAATGGGTTGGTAGGCGGCGCACGGGTCGCAAAAGTGGCAGACCAAGCAGGTTGGTAAGGGCGTAGAATAGCGTGAGTTTTGGATAGCACGCTGATGCAAATAGGTCTTTCGTGTGACCACCCCTCACCCCTAAATCCCCTCTCCCACGTAAACGGGGAGAGGGGACTTGACTCCCCCTTCTACCCGCTTGCGTGGGAGAAGGGGGCTGGGGGGTTGAGGGGAGAAAAAGCTATGCGAAACTCAGGTTAGAAGAGCGTGAAGCAGGTTGTTAGTCTCAGTTTTGGGCACAGCATGAGCGGAAACAAAAAGGACGAGGCTTGCTTGCCTCGTCCCTACGACTCTTCCTATCAGGTGATCGGCTTACTTCGCGCCGGGGACTTTCTGGCCGACGCCGAAAATGCGACCGCTGAGCTTGAAGCCGTTTTCTTCCAGCCGGTCGATGAACTTCGGACGGTAGCCCATCGCTTCGAGCTTGCCGCCGCCCACCGAGGCCGGAGCGACCGACGATTGACCGGGGAGGCGATACATAAACAGGTCTTGCAGCGTGACCGATTCCCCTTCCATCCCCTGAATTTCCGTGATCTGGATGATCTTGCGCGACCCATCCTTGATGCGCGCGATCTGCACGATCAGGTCGACTGCGCTGACGATCTGGCGGCGGATAACGGTGATGGGTAAATCCATACCCGCCATCAGACAGAGCGTTTCCAGACGGGCCACGCTGTCGCGTGGGTTGTTGCTGTGGACGGTGGTCAGCGAACCGTCGTGACCGGTATTCATGGCTTGCAGCATGTCGAGCGCTTCACCGCCGCGGCACTCGCCGATGACGATGCGGTCGGGGCGCATACGCAGCGACCCACGCACCAGATCGCGGATGGTGAGCATGCCGCGCTTGCCATCACCGCCGGGAGCAGCCGGCGCGGTTTCGAGCCGGACGACGTGGCGCTGAGCGAGCTGGAGTTCTGCCGCGTCTTCGATGGTGACAATGCGTTCGTCATCGGGGATATAGCCGCTCAATACGTTGAGCAGGGTCGTTTTACCGGAACCTGTACCGCCGGAGACGACGATATTCAGGCGCGAATGCACGCAGGCCTTGAGAAATTCGGCCGCTTCCGGCGAGAGCGAACCGAACTTGATGAGATCTTCAACGGTCAGGCGTTTTTCGGGGAATTTACGAATGGTGATCGTCGTGCCCATGAGCGCGGAGGGTTCGGCGATGATATGGACGCGCGAGCCATCGGGCAGACGCGCATCGACCATCGGCTGATTGCGGTCGATGGTGCGGCCCAACGGGCGGACGATGCGCTGCGCGGTGTACTCGATGTGCTCAGCGTCGTCAAAGACGATATCGGTTTCCAGCAACCGGCCTTTCATTTCGGCAAAGATGATTTCTGGCCCGTTGACCATGATTTCCGAGCAGGCTTTGTCCACCACGAGCGTCTGAATCGCGCCGAAGCCGAGCAGATCATCGAGGAGGAGGTCACGCAGGTGCTCAAATTCGCTGGGGTTGAGCGCGTATTCGCGGCGTTCGGAAGCAATTTTTTCGAGCATGGCACGCATGCGGATGCTGAGCATCGTCTCTTTTTCGGCGTCGCCCCGAGTCCACGTATCCGCTTCATCCGGCGTCTTGAGGATTTTGGCGCGCATCAATTTGCGTAGATAGGCGAGTTTGGCTGGAGTACGGACTTTGTCCGGTACCGCATAGCTGGAAGCGGCGGCGTGCGCGGACGGCGGCGGGGCGACCGGCGCAATCGGACGCGGCGGAGCAACAGCCGATTCGGCGGATGGATCGGGATTAGGGTTTTTCGGGTCGCGTCCCGACGGATCATTGAGTCGTCTTTGCATGAATGACATGGCTGGTTTTCACCCTCTCTTTGTAGTCTTCAGTGTAAGGGAGTTTAGAGTTTGCGATCAAGAATGTTTTGTGAAGGGGAATTTCTTTATAATAATTACACTTGTGATTAAGTGGATGAGGTGGCAGGGCGATGGAACGGGTCAAGACTTTTTGGAGCCTGTTGAAAGAAACGTTCGACGAGTGGAACCGCGACAAAGTGCCGCGACTGGCGGCCGCTCTGGCCTACTACACCGCCTTTTCGATTGCGCCCCTGCTGGTTGTAGTGATCGCCATCGCGGGGCTGGTGTTCGGGCAGGAGGCGGTGCGCGGCCAGCTCGATAACCAGATTCAGGGGTTGGTCGGGGCGCAGGCGGCCGACGCGATTCAGGAGATGGTCGCCGGGGCCAATCATCCGGAAACGGGCGTGATCGCCAGTGTGATTGGAGTGGTGACGCTGCTGCTGGGTGCGGCGGGCTTGTTCGGGCAGCTCCAAGACGCGCTGAATACGGTGTGGGGCGTCGAGCCCAAGCCGAATCTGGGAATAGTCGCCACGCTGCGCGGGCGTCTGCTCTCGTTTACGATGGTGCTGGGAATCGGCTTCCTGCTGCTCGTCTCGCTGGTGATCAGCGCCGTGCTCTCCGCGCTCAATAACTGGATGGCGGGCGCCCTGCCGTTTTCGCCCGTGATTTTGCAGATCATCAATCTGGTGATTTCGCTGGTCGTGATCACTGCGCTGTTTTCGGTGATCTACAAGGTGCTGCCCGATGTGAAGATCGCTTGGCGCGATGTGTTCCTTGGCGCGCTGGTAACGGCGCTGCTGTTCACCATCGGCAAATTTCTAATCGGGCTGTATCTGGGGCACAGCAGCATTGCGACGTCGTATGGGGCGGCGGGCTCGTTTGTGGTGCTGCTGCTGTGGATTTACTATTCCGCGCAGATCTTGTTGTTTGGCGCGGAATTCACGCAGGTATTCGCGCGGCGCTACGGCTCAAAGATCGTGCCGGACGATAATGCGCGTTTCGTCAGCGCGGAAGATTTGGCGCGGCAGGGCCAACCACACTCCTCGCTCAAGGGTCAGACCGGACGGGCGTACCAACCTGCGAGCTTAGAGGTCGCGGCACAGCAGGCGAAGGTCACGCCGTCCGCGCCGCACCGCGAAGGGAATCTGCCGACGGTGATCCTCGGCACGATTGCCGCGCTGGCATCGTTCCTCGTCGGGCTGATCATCAGCAACGATCGGAAAAGCTGAACTCAGCCGTTAGCGGTTAGCTTTTAGCCAAAAGCTGATGGCTAAGGGCTAACCGCGGCTGGGATGCTACAGATACGGGAAGACCTTATGGATCAAGCGCATGACCTGCATGCCGAGCAGGGAGATCGGGTCGGCCTGCGTCAGGTCGGTGGGCGCGATGAGCAGCGTGTCCGTGATGATCGACTGCGTTTTGACGAAGCGCAGCA